>JBBRFK010000032.1:0-22678 GCA_038224435.1 Cytophagales bacterium
CTCACTAAATTCAATCCAGAAAGCCTCCACATGCTCTTTCTCCTGTTTGCTAAGGGGATAGTTCTTTTCTGTTCCAGTCCCATACAGGTCATCAAATTGCCTTGCTGTGACCGTATTATAGACTTTTATTTTACTGATGATTACTGCAGGGGTGAGCGAAATAATATTTGGATCAATTACTGCCTGAATGGCCAAATTCTCAAGGTATTGCAACGATAGGAACTGTTGCGGACGGAGTTCAGGAAAGGTGTTATAAATATGGTCTTCGATAAAAAGGTCTATGGGGGCATTAAAAATCCTGCTATTGGTTCCATGAAATATCATGTCAAAAAACCCTTCCACCTTCTCGGCTGGAATTCCTTGCTTGAGGAGTTTTTCCCTTGATGGCTCCATTAGCTTAAAAAACCTTCTCCTGTCGATGGCATTGCCGGAAAAGCCAAGCCAACGCATCACAGATAATTATTGTCCAGCCCTATGTGTTCTATATTTCTATGTGGTAAAAAATAATCCCAAGCACCCCGGGTATCGTTCCTCACTCTTTTCTATAAACATTCCATCCCTTCGGGTTTTTATACCCATTCATTTCGCGCATGCTATTACAACATTCCATTAAAAGCCAAGCCAACGCATCACAGATAATTATTGTCCAGCCCTATGTGTCCTATATTCTATTTGGTAAAAAAACATCCCAAACACCCCGGGTATCGTTCCTCACTCTTTTCTATAAACATTCCACCCCTTCAGGTTTTTTTTCATGTTGACTTCCTAAAGAGACATAAGAATGAAGAGTTGAAAACTTGACAACTTGGAGAACCTGACATCGCGCACCAAACAACCAAAAAAGGCACAAGATCCAAGACACAAGATCCAAGACTTGATTCCTTGATAACAATTACATCAATGACTTTAAATGAGATCCTTCGCTTCACTCAGGATGACGGTACTCACAACATCTACCCACAGCGACAGCATATTGCATACTGACCACTGACCACTACTTACTGGGACTGCCTACAGTGCACTGCCAACTACCTACCGATAACTGCCTACTGCGACTGTTTACTGACTACTCCTACTTCCTTCTCTTACTCATCCTCTTTTCCCTCTGCCTTTTCCTCTTTTTTCTATCCTGTTCTTTACTTTTGACCAACACCATTCTGGCGGAAATACCAACCTGACTTCGGTAAAACTCCTCTCTGCCTGATAGGTTGAAGTTAGGTTTGTAATCCAATGAAATGACCATTTTGGCCAAAGTCATTTCTATTCCTGCGACAAGGTCCACCCCGGTTGTAGGATTGCCATAAGTGTGGATTATTTGGTTGACGTCCGGAACTTTGACAAAACTCTCCTCCCAACCTGAAGATACCCCCGCTCCCAGATAATAATTGAAACGCTTGGAAATAATGGGATTGTGTTTTTCAACCAAAAAATGAAAAGTAGTATTTCTGTCAAAATCCGACTGGATTATCCCTTCCAAAGTTACCTTTTTGAATACCCGCTGTTGGGCAGAAAGTCCAATAGTTCTGCTATTTTGATTGTTTCCCATCCTCAAGCCCAATGCGGTGCCATACCTTTGAGCAAAACCATTGTGAATAAAAAGGCACTGGATTCCAATGAGTAAGATTAGACTGGTTTTATTCATAATTCTCCACGAGGTGACTTTAAACTTCTCCAATAATTGTTCCAATAATTAAGGCTATCAGTATTACCAATCCTCTGATGGGTTTTCCATTTGGTCTGATCTGCCTTTCAAATCCAAAACTGAGGTTACAATAGATTTGTTGTTTTCATCAACCCATATTTTTGATTGGGATATTGATCCGTAAGCCTTCTCAAGATTTTCAAAAGTGGCAGAAGGAATATGAACCGGAATTTTGAAGATCCTAGGGTCTGATTTTTCAAAAGGGGTAACCTTTTTGCTTTGAAAAAAATAGGGGAAAAGGGTAGGGGAGCAACCAAATGCAATCAGGTCAACCCTATTCTCCCCAAAATAAGATTGTAACCTTTCATTGATGTCTTCAAAAAAATCAAGCGTCTCCTGTAATCTGACCCTTGATCCCGCCCGCGATTTTCCTTTCGTTTTCAAATATTTGATCTGGCTTTTTCCTTGCTTTTTCCTGACCATATAAGCCCGGAATACTTTATGGTCGGCTAGATGTAAGTTTTCATAGTAAGCCACTGCAGCCATACCTGATTTAATGGAGATGAAGACCTGATTTTGAAATTCAAGGGGATGTAACGTTGAATCTTCCAATGAAAAATTGGAATTAATAGAGTGCCTGATCTTTATTGTATTTGGATAATCGGATTTTTCACAAAATATAATTTTTCTTAAAGAATCATATGAGATAGAAAAAGAAGACGTTTTGCAAAATTCAAGCATTTTATTAATCTGCTCATCACTTATTTTTACCCAATACATAAAATTAATGCTCAAAGGAACGAAAGTGGTCTAATATTTGTAACTTATATACAAAAAAAATACGGTCATTTGATTTTTTCCAAATGTACCAAGAATTTTGGCATATACTCTAAACAAATGATACTTGAATATTGCATCCGCATTATAACCTTTGAAAAGTAACATAAATAAGATTAAAAGGTTATAATATTATAATTTACTAACCGTTCTAGAAAATAAACAATTGGAATAATCCATGAAAATCAAAGAAATGATATTGCTGCATGAGGAATTCTTAGCTGATTTTGGTTTCAGTCTGGAAAACAAACAGTTGCATTATTCTAAATCCATCAGTCAGGGAAAGCAGATTATATTTTTTCACCATACGCACTTCAATGATTCTTCTCATTTGGAATATCATTTGGGCTTGAGGTTTGATTTAGTAGAAAGCATTATCCATAAATTTCTACCTACACTTGGGGATTACAAAGACAGAAGTATCACTTTGGTAGAGACTTTTGACAAGATAGATGCTAAGATGCCAAAAAGATACTTTTTGGAAAATGATATGGAAATAAATCCTGTCATTGAAAAAGTGGAGGAGTTCTTATTAAAGGATGGGATTCCTTGGATGGACCAGTATTCCAAAGGGATTATACTTGAAAGGTTATTCAATGAAGACCCTGACAAAAACATTGTTACGCAGAATTTTACCTATAGGTCATCGAGAGGAATTACTTTGGCAAAGCTTTACAATCCAAGTAAATACAAAGAAGTACGGGACATCTACTTGGCCAAAATGGACGAAATGCAGGTTACCCCATTTACCGTTGCTTGCTTCCTGAACCTGTTGGCCTATTTGGATAAACTTTGAATCCAATAACTTAAGAATAGATCTTTATATCACATTCTTAATTCTACTTTCCTCGAGCTTTTCCCTTGTTGTCTCTCCATTTTTAACTTTCCTATTGAATACAGTTTGCGCATTGAAAATCTGGGTGGTTGTATTTTTTACCAATTTCTCTTTGATAAACCTGGGCAACAATTTTGAGAACAAGAAATAGCCTCTCGTCAACATCCCCGGAATTATCTCCATTTTCTTTTCCAGACATTTTTTGATGGCATATGCCGCTACAAATTCCGGATCCAAAAAAGTCAACCTCGAAAAAGTATCCAAATGGTGACTTTTCCTGATAAGGTTGATATTAGAACTGATTCCACCCGGAGAAAGGACGCTGACATGGACATTGGTATCTTTCAGTTCCAGACAGAGACTGTTGGAAAAGTAAAATATAAAGGATTTCGTTGCACCATATACCTGTTTGTATGGCCCTTCAAAGTGGGCGGCCATTGAACTTACATTGAGGACAAAAGCACATTCTTGATTTTGGAGTACACCTAGCAATTCGTGGGTAATCATAGCGAGCGCTTTGATGTTGAGCTGGATCATCTGATTGAATACTTCAAACCTCTCATTTGCAAACCGGTAATTGCCACCGACTCCGGCATTATTTATCAGAAAGGAAATGGGGTAATTTTTGGATTTAACAAGGCTGATAAGATGCATACAGCTTTGGTCATCAGTCAGATCAAGCTCCAGAAAATCCACAAAAACATCAAAATTTGATTTGATTAAACCACACAAATCAGGCAATCCTGAATCTGGTAATGATACCAAAAAAAGATCCATCCCCCTTCTGGCAGATTCGATAGCAAAGGATTTTCCCAATCCCTCACTTGCACCGGTAATCAAAACAAAATGTTTCATGATAATTGAGATTTGGATAAAAATTGGATAGTAGAACCGACGGCCTGCTCAAATGGAGTAATGGAATAGCCAAGTTTAGAAATGGCCTTCGAACAGTCAAATGCCGAATCCTGGTTTAGCCTTTTGACAAAGTCAGGAGTGATTTTTGGCTCTATACCAAACCGGTCTGCCAAAAACTGGGATATCAGAGAAAAATGCATCATCGGCCAAATCGGAATTTCAATTATCAACCCTCTTTTATTTACTCCCTTTTTTATCACCTCAAATAATTGCCCTATAGACTTATTTTCACCCCCTAGAATATATTTTTCCCCGATTTCTCCCTTTTCCCTTGCGAGAATATGTCCGGTGACGATATCATCAATATAAGCGTAATTTCCTTTTGGATGGCTTTGCTTTGGAATGATGGCAAATCTTTTATTCATAAATCCAACTATAACTCTATTTATTCCTGAGCTTGGCGAGGCTATGCCTGGCCCAAAAATCCTTGATGGCATGACGATCAAACCTGGAAATCCTCCGGCAACAAATTTTAATAACTCCTTTTCAGCCAAAGACTTGCTGATTTCATAGTCATTGTTGAAACTGCTCCACCTTGGCGTGTCCTCATTGTTTGGATGGTTCAATGAAGGCCCTATGGTACCGGTAGAACTTGTCAATATGAATTTTGAAATAGTCATTTCCTGAGAGACCCGGATCATATTGGATGTACCCTCCACGTTGATTTTGTAAAAGTCGTTTGGGTCTTTGGTCCAAACCCTGGCCAAAGCAGCTACATGGAATACAACTTCACAACCCTTCATAGCTTTCCGGATACTTTCAATATCCAAGATATCACCATAAAAAATCTTGATGTTAGGGTGGTCCAAAATTTTGGCAGCAATGGGGTTTCTGATCAAGGCGTGGACTTTTTCACCATTTTCTGCAAGTCTCATTGCCAATCTTTGACCCAAATATCCTGATGCTCCTGAAATGAATGTATTCATATTTGTGGTTTTAAAATGAATCTATAAACCAAACTTAAAATTAGTCAGAAATAAAGTGAAACGGAAAAACAATGGAAACATCCGGATGCAATCGATTAAGACCTTAACAAGGAGAGGCGATGCCGTTCAATGGAGCAAAAATCCCAAAACTTAAAATTACTATTACCCGAATATTAATTTCCAATTATTTAATGTTTCGGATTTGCAAATAATCAAAATGAAATTGTACTGCTATTATTCCAAAATCTGGGAATCTTGTCCCAAGGTTGAAAAATAAAGGTCATAAATCAATAATTAAAATATTTGATGTATCCGTTCACCGCAGTTCGGTTATGCATAATTTGACAACAAAAACCAATCCAAATGTCACCTCTTACTTCTAACAAATCAATGATCATTGGAAAATTTATCTCTTTTTCACCCCGCGGACTGCCTCAGCTTGTAATGGATCTTCCGGCCATGAATGTTTTGGATATCTTCGTTTCAATTCTTTTTTAACTTCAACATATGCGTTCTTCCAAAAACTCCTCAAATCTGAAGTGACTTGAACAGGCTTAAAACCGGGAGACAATAAATGGAGGACCAAAGATATTTTTCCATGATTAATTGTCGGAGTTTCCAACCAACCAAAAACCTCCTGTAGCCTTACTGCCAATACGGGTGCTTCTCCGTCGGCTCCATATTGAAGTTTTACAAAACTGCCGCTTGGAACCTTGATTTTTTCAGGAGCTAATTCATCGAGAAGCTTGAGGTATTCAAATCCCAGAAAAATACCGAGAATCTCTTTGAGGTTAAGTTTGGAAAGGGCCTCTGCTTTTTTCACAGGATTCAAGTAAGGGAGTATCCATAAATGCGCATTTTCTAAAAGATAAGTAGTGCTGAACTCGGGCCATTTTCCATTCGGATTCCACTTCCTGACTGAACCAATGCGATTTTGTAGCTGCATGACATCTTCATTGAAATCAAGCAAATGAGTACCTTCAACTCTCAAAACGCCCACTATGGCTTCATTTTTTTCTTGTTCTGAAACTTGGGTAATCGGGGTTGATTTAAGAATAATAGTACCCAAGCAGAGGTTGGTCACCGCCTTCAATTCCCCGTTTCTTTTGTCCCACTTGATGATCTTTTTCTCTTTTACCATAGGAAGAAGGTCATTGGGATTCAATGGTGATGCCATGAATATTTTACCAATTCCATCTCTGGCATCGACATGAGATATCGCCAGCCAGGATTCATGCGCAAGATCATCCTTGTGTCCCATCATGGCAATTTTACCATTTGCCATTTGGAATTGTGCATTATTTCCCGGCCGCGAACAGGCAATCCTCTCAGGATAGGCATAGGCGATCAAAAGACCTGTTTCATAAGGATCCACAAATCCATTGTCAGGTTCTAGGTGAAACATTTTCCTGTATTGGTTGGCGACCTTCTCTATTTTGTTAATTCCCTTGACTGAAAGCCGTTCTTTTCTTGCCCTTCTCAAGGCCTCAATCCGGAGGTTGATATCAACGCCAGAATCCGGTTCCAATGGATCACGTTCTTCAAGTAATGCTGCAATATCCGTTGCCAATCCCAATTTGTCCATTTCTTCAGCCATGATCAGCATGTGACCTATCCGTGGGTGTGCAGGTATGGCATGGATTTTTTGTCCATGATGGGTGACTTTTCCGGATTCTACCGCATTGAGTTCATAAAGAAGGTCAAAAGCCTGTGAAATATGGCTTTTGGGGGGAGGCGTAAGCCAAGTCAGGTCCTCAAGGTTGCTGATGCCCCATTTTACCAGATCCAAAACAAGAAATGCCAAATCTGCTTCAAGAATCTCCGGTGTCCTAAAATCAGAAAGCTGTGATTGTGTTTGCTTTGACCAAAGTCTGTAACATACACCAGGACCAAGCCTGCCCGCTCTACCTGCCCGTTGGTCAGCTGAATCTTTGGAAATCCGGATAGTTTCCAATCTGGAGAGTCCGGTCCGGGGGTTGAATTTGGAAGTTCGTCCAAAACCGGAGTCTACCACAACCGAAATGCCTTCGATTGTGAGACTGGTTTCTGCAATGGATGTGGCCAGAACAACCTTTCTTTTGCCTTTTTTATTGGGAAAAATGGCCTGTTGCTGCGCCTGCAGACTTAGTAAGCCGTAGAGCGGATGGATTGAAAAATCCGGTAATTGCCTTCTTAAAATTGCTTCGGTCTTTTTGATCTCTCCCTGCCCCGGCAGAAATACCAATATGTCACCTTGATGCTTTTTGGAAGCATCGATAACAGATTTAGAGACCATTTCCGACAAAAGACCAAAATCGATATCCCCTGTATAGACCTGTTCAACCTGATGGGATTTGCCTTCACTTTTAATGGCCGGAGCTTTCAGCAAACTCGTCAATTGAGGCATATCCAAGGTGGCTGACATAACCAAAATCCTCAAATCAGGTCTGAGGACTTGTTGGACTTCCCTACAAAGCGCCATGGCAATGTCGGCATGGATGTTTCTTTCATGAAACTCGTCAAATATCACCATTCCCACCTCTTCCAAAGCATTGTCAGAATGCAACATCCTAGTCAATATCCCTTCAGTTACAACCTCTATTCTTGTTTTGGCTGATATTTGGCTTTCAAACCTGATCCTATATCCGATCGTTTCACCCACATTTTCACCGATCAGGTCCGACATCCTCCAGGCTATGGTCTTGGCAGCAAGCCTTCTAGGCTCTAGCATTAAGATCTTTTTGCCTTCCAAAAAACCTTCATCCAATAAAACCAAAGGCAAGAGTGTACTTTTGCCTGCTCCGGGAGGGGCATTTACTATCAAGGTGTTATTGGAATCGAGGAGGGATTTTACTTCAGGAATAATGTCCTTTATCGGAAGGTCAATGGAATGGTAGTCGAATTTCAAAATGCAAGTTTTGATTCAAAGTTAAAAAAAATACCGCTGCTTCCTGAATTTCTCAATTCTCAAAACAGCGGTATGCTTTCAAATGGAATTTTATATCTTATTCAACCTTGGCGGAAGCCTTACCATATTCCCATCGGACTTCAAAGCTGTCAGCTTTTACTTCATATACCAAATTTTCCTCTAGAGTCTGGGTTTGATTAGATGTTACATTTACGCGCAAAGCATCTTTGCTTTCGTCATATTTGTACGCACCCCATTGTTTGGCTTCTTTGTTGAAAATAAAAGTTGAACTGGTTTCACCGGGAATGATGAAGAAACTGTATTTACCTGCCGGAAGCGTTTGTCCTTGGATTTTGATATCCTTGGAAGTCTCAAAAGTGGTAGCATCATCTGCGCCGGCTCTCCAAACTTGGCCTAGGGGAACCAAATCTCCCCAGATTGTTCTTCCTTTTACTGCTGGGCTACTGTAACTGATCGTTATTTTCGATCCTTTTACTGTGCCTTCTGCCGTTTTTGCAGGACTCGCTTTCTGTTGGGCAATGGCCGCAACAGACATCATTGCAAGCAACATGGTTAAAAAACCAAATCTTTTTAAATTCATTTTTTTCATATTATAATTGGATTAAATGGTTGAGGTTTTAACTTCTTTATGCTGTTTTTGGTTCTCTTATTTCATTAAATCTTCACCCACGCCTGCTTTCTGTGGCTTTCAATGATTCTTTCACAAATCAAAAGCTCTCTTAATCCATCAGCAAAAGTTGGGAAACTTGGTTTCTCAGGCTGTTTTCCTTCCCTCACAGCAGCGTATACTTCCTTGAACATCTGTTTAGAGGTGTCAGGAAATCCTTCATTGTGCCCTCCGGGAAAGCTTACCAATCCGGATGCTTCACGGGAAAGCAGGGAAGGATCTTTCATTAATTGATGGTTTGCAGTTTCTCTTTTTCCTATCCAAAGTTCATTGGGTCTTTCTGAACACCATTCGAAATTAGCTTTTGAACCTGAAATCTCAATATTCAACCTGTTTTTTCGGCCTGCATTCACCTGGCTTACCGTGACTGAACCTTTGTTGCCATTGTCAAATCTCAATAAAACACTGGCGTGGTCTTCCGTATTGATCGGTACCTCGGCATAATCTGATGCATCTAACATTTTGCCTGAATAAGTTTCGATGGCTTTCAATGGCTTCAGCCTTGTTTTGTGGACTGTGGAAAAATCAGCCATGACTTCCATTACTTTCAATCCTGTGACATATTCTGTGATGTCCAAAAGGTGGGAACCAATATCCGCAATTGCCCTCGAATCTCCGGATTTGTCCGGTTCAAGTCTCCAGTTATAATCTGTTTGGAGGAAAAGCCAATCCTGAAGGTAAGAACCCATGACACTGTAAACTTCACCTAAATCCCCATTTTCCCTCATGGTTTTCATCTGACGGACAAGGGGATAGTAGCGAAGGTTGAAATGGACTGCATTCAAAAGCCCTTTTTCTTTGGCCAAAGCGACCAATTCTTCAGCTTCTTCTATTTTTGTTGCAAGGGGCTTTTCACAGACCACATGTTTTCCTGCCAATAATGCAGCCTTGGATTGTGAAAAATGAAGGAAGTTTGGCGTACAGATGTGGACCACATCGATGTCAGGCTGCTTGAGCATTTCTTCAAATGTAAAAGCATTGGGTATACCGAGTAAGGCTGCTTTTTCCTTTGCCAAATCTATGTTCACCTCACAAAGTGCTGTCACTTCGATATAGGGCAATCTTCTCAAAGCTTCTAAGTGGGCAGGGCCAATAAACCCTGTTCCGACAATGGCTGTTTTAATTTTTTTCATTGGTTAAATTGGTTTGAAATCGGAATTAAAGATAGGGGCAAGATTCTTAATTTTAAAAAAATTGAAAACAAAAAGTCCAACCTTCAATGCTTTAAAAACCACTAAAAAGAAAAAAGGCCACTGCATTAGCTGCAGTGGACCTCTTCACCAATTATGAATAGATAAAAAAATTAGCCAAAGTCAATGTCTTGGATTGGTAATCAGAGTCTATTTAAATTATTATCATTATTACAGAGGCTAAGGCAGTCATAATGCCTAGGATCCGAAATGTCTTTGCCAAAAAACTTCTGAATTCAAAGGTTCGCTGTTCTTCAATATTTTCAAATGCAATGCTTCCATCTCTGTTGGTATGGTAAAAAGCATAGATATCAGTCTCAAAATTATTTTTGTGGGCAAATACCAATAGGGTAACCGAAAGAATTATGGTAATTAACAGAAGATGGGACTTGCTGAATTCGACCGGGAATCCTGAATTATCTCCAAAAGATGGAAATATATTGGCCTCTGAGAATTGCTTTGTTTCACCTTTGGGTTTCACCTCAGTATCGTGGGTGACACTTTTTTGTAAAACCTCTTCATTTGCCAATAGATTATGGGTCATAAACGTCAGGCAAACCATCAAAATAGCAAATGTGCTTTTAAGGACTTTTTTCATTTCAAATGGAGCATTAGGGTGAGTATTGTTGGGCTTTTGGGTGACTCAACTGATTGAAAATAAGTAAGAAAAAAATTAACATCAAAATATTTAAATCAAAAAAAAACACATTACAAAATAGATGGGACGAAATATTTTTTATTGGTTATCAAATGTTCTGAAAATTTATTCCTTCGTTAAAAATTAAAATAGAAAGATTGAAATCGATTCAAACATTTCCATTTTACTCACCATTATTTTTGAAAACCTTTTCCCAAAATTCATTTTGAATGATGTCAATTATTAATAATAAATGACTTTCCACAGACCATAGACCACAGCAGGTTCTTTTGAACTTCAAACTTTATTTGGTTGGTGGCAAGAAAGCGGATATTCTGAATACAAATCCAAATCTTTGATTAATAAAGCCAAGTTTAGATTTCAGAAAGTTTTTATATCGAACTTAAAATTATTATCAATATTTAATTCATTAATTGATAATTAATTTTGAAAAATAATGTTTTTGCAATTTTTTATATTAAATTAATGCTGTTTTTTATGATATGATGAAAGATCAATTTGAAGTAATAGATTTTAAATCTTTAGATGGTTTTCCCTGTAACCTTTGGCATTACAAGAAATCAGGTAATTCCAAAGGGCCAGTGCTTTTGGTTCATGGGGCAGGGGTGAGGGCTAACATTTTTAATGCCCCCACCGAAAAAAACATCATTCAGGCATTGGCAGAGGACGGGTATGATGTGTGGCTAGAAAACTGGCGTGCAAGTATAGACTTAGAGCCCAATGAATGGAACTTGGATATCGTGGCTGAGAATGACCACCCGGCTGCAGTCAGGAAAATAGTCGAGCTGACGGGCAAAAAAGAAATCAAAGCCATCATCCACTGTCAAGGGAGCACTAGTTTTATGATATCTTATGTCAAAGGATTGCTTCCCGAAGTCAAGACCATCATCAGCAATGCTGTTTCCCTTCACCCGGTAGTGCCAAAATTTTCGGTATTCAAGATCAACGTCTTGGTCCCCATCGTCAGCATGATGTTTGACTACCTCAATCCACAATGGGGACTTGAAGCACCGGATTTCAAAACAAAAATGCTTCGGAATATTGTCAAATTCACCCATCCGGAAAACGATACGATGGTAGGGAAATTTGTCAGTTTCACCTATGGATCGGGATTTCCAGCACTTTGGTTGTTGGAAAATTTAAATGAAGAAACCAAAAATTGGATACAGCAGGAGTTTGCCAATGTACCCTTGACTTTTTTCAAACAAATTAAAAAATGCATCAAACAAGGAGTATTGGTTCCCAAAAATAGTCAGAATGGGGAAAGCTACGCTCCTGAAAACTTCAACCCTGAAGCTAGGATTATCCTATTTGGAGGAATGAAAAACCTGTGCTTTCTGCCTGATAGCCAACAAAATACTTTCTCGTATTTGGAGAGGGTGGATCCCGGTGTCCATCAATTGTACCTATTGGAGAATTATAGCCACTTGGATGTTTTCTTTGGCAAAAATTCCCATGTAGATGTATTCCCATTAATGATTGCCGAACTCAACAAATCTTAAATCTTTATCTCTATGCCACCCAGCAGAATCAAAAGATATACAGGCAGACATGCTTTGGTAGACGGTATTCCCTACATAATGCCAGTGAGTGCCAGAAATTCCCCTGCTTTGATGGCCGGATTTACCTGTGATTGGGAAAAAGCCAATGCTCTCCTTCCCGGAAATGAAATCCATGCACTCCGCTTGCCAAATGGAAAAGCGACTTTGCTCATTACGATCATCAACTATGTCGATACGAGTATTGGAAAATATATCGAGTACAGCATCGCTATTGGCTGTACCCATGGGGCTAAACCTGCACCGAGAATGCTCAATGCCATGATGCTGAAAACCTACGGCACAGGCCAATACATCCTAGACTTGCCCGTCAGCAGCGAAGTTTCAGTAAAAGGCGGAAAAGGGATATGGGGCATGCCCAAGCACAAAGCAAACCTTGATTTTAAAGTAACCGAAAATCAGGTGACGAGCCAATACGAAAAAGACGGGCAATTTGCATTTAGGATAGAAATCGATAGGCCAAAAAGTGCTTCTCTGAAATTAAAGGTCGGCGCTACCAACTATTGCAGGTTTCGAAACATGCTGATGGCATCCTATATCTATTTTGATACCAAAGCTGGGGTCAATCTTTTTGGAAGAGCCAAAGGTAAACTTTACATAGGTGACCATCCCAATGTGTCGTTTCTGAGAGATATTGACATCAATCCCGATCCTTATTTCACTGTTTTCATGCCAAAGGCAAATGGTATTCTCGATGACCACTTTGATTGTTGGTTCATGACTTATGATGAGCCCCAAAAAGAAATGCCCGAAGGTCTCGAGAGTATTTATGATTTGGGAATGAGTGAAGATTGGCTTCCCGATCCTTCTATTACAGATTACGAAAAGTATAAAATCTAGTCTTCCGCCAAACCTCAAATTTCTATGAGCCCTCTAAAACAAACCATCGTCGATCTGAGCAATGCATATATATTTTTTTGTGCCTCCATTTATTTGGGGATGTTCTGGTCCTTGCATTTCTTTTGGTTTCCCAATTATCCATCAACATTGAATCTTGGGAATTATTATGACGCCATCATTCCTCAGACAACCTTGGCGACCAAGTTCTTTTTCATTACCATTCCCATCATGGCAGTTTGCATTGTGGTGATGCTGGTTTCGGAATGGAAAACAAAACTGATGTGGGTACCAATTTTATGGATTCCGGGTCTTTTGGCTCCTGTAGTCATCCAACAGCGGTTTATCGAATCCATAAACAACCAGTTTTCGGCAGGTGTCAAAGATGAAGCGACACTTCAACAGTTATTGTCTGATTGGATGTACCTCAATGACTTACGATGGATCATATTGACATTTATGTGGGCCATTACGATGTATTTTTTCATTGCAAAGGCAAAACGGAAGTGATCCTTGTTCCATTTTATTTCAGTCCGATTATTTCATTTTAAATCAGGTCAAACATGAAGAACTACCTCAAATTGATTGTTATTGCGATTTCAGTGATTACCGTCATTTCAGGGTTGACTCAGGTTTTTATGCCGGCAACTGTGCTTAAGGTAATCGGGGCTGACATCACCGAATCGACCCGGCATCTTTTTGGGATTGTAGGCATGTTTATGGCCTTGTTTGGTGGGATGCTTGTGCATGCAATTTATAGCACCCATACCAGTAAAGTGGTGGTATTTTGGTGTGCTTTGCAAAAATTGGGGGCTTTTGTGGCAGTAAGTTTGGGGGTCATTAACGGGTTGTTTTCATGGATGGCATTGAGTGTGGCAGTATTTGACTTGTTTTCAGGGCTGTTGTTTCTGTATTTCATCAAAACTCTGCCATCGGAATGAAAAAGGTCTCCTACTTCTTTTTTTATACCTATATCGGCTTGGTGGTTTTAGCCGGATTTTGGGGTGCATTCATTAACCCCAAATGGGATTTTGAGTTCCTGTTCAACTTCCGGATTGACGATTTATATGATTTTGAAAGAATCAATATTTTGAGTCAATACCGTTTTTTGAGAGCGATTGAACTGGGTTTTGGCATTTTTGCCCTGACTTTTTTCAAACAGATTTTTTCAGAAAAAAAATTCAATTTCCTTTTTTTGACGATCATGGGTTTGGGAATATTAGCCCGGGTAGCTTCATGGATTTGGGATGGAAATCCAGGGCTTTTGACGAAGTTCTTTTTGTTTTATGAAGCAATAGGCTGGATGGTGATTTTCTTTTATTCAAAAACAACAATATTTAAAAATGGCTGAAACCCTCCAATCCCAAACAAAGAAATCCCTTATCCTAGCAGGTGGCGGGATGCGCGTTGCCTATCAGGCCGGCGTGCTTATCGCATTGAAGGAATCAGGATTTGAATTTGACCATATCGACGGGACTTCTGGAGGGATTTTCAACACCGGAATGTTGGCTAGTGGCCTGAATCCAACTCAAATCGCTGAGAAATGGAGGACCTTGAACCTATCAGGATTCATGTCCGCAGGAAGTGCCAAAAGCTACCTTAAGCCATTCAAGATGCAAGGGTTTGCTGATGCAGACAATATCCGGAAAAAGGTATTCCCGCATTTGGGCATTGATGTCCACAAAATCAACAAGCACGAAAAATCAGCAGCAACATTCAATGTCTGCAATTTTTCCACTAAATCCATAGAGGCGATTTCTGCAAAATCCGTCACAGAAGACCATTTGATCGCCGGAGTTTCACTACCGATTTTCATGCCAGCCATTTTGATCGGTGGCATTTGGTACACGGATGCTGTCTGGATCAAAGACGCCAACCTGATGGAAGCAGTGAGACAGGGATCAAAGGAACTTTGGTTGGTATGGGCAATCGGTAACTGTCCGACTTACCTCGGCGGGTCATTTAACCAATATGTGCATATGATTGAAATGAGTGCAAATGGAGCACTTTTGGAGGAGTATACGCAAATTTCCGATTTCAATAAGCTCGGAGAATTGACTTCAAATTCAAACGATTTTGAGCCTGTCAAGCTTTTTGTGATCAAATCTGAAATTCCACTGCCCCTTGACCCTGATTTTTTCTTCCACAAAATCAATGCAAGAGAACTCATCAATATGGGCTATGCACAGGCCAAGAAATATATTTCAACAGTTTCTGATTCAGGAGAGATTATGAATGAAAAAGCAACCCAAAACCTTGAACCTGAATTTCTTTACAGCTTTAGAGCAATCTTTTCTGGAAATGCTTCTGATAATCCAAAATCAGAGAAATTGAAGTATTTTGTGTATTTCAGGTTTGCCGAATTTCCAGACCAAAAAATCATGGAAGTTTATTCAAGCTTGAATTATCCGGATAGCAACCTTGAAGTTTCTGGGTTCGACCATAAAATTGAAAACACTGTCAAGAAAAACTCATCCCAATTGGAAATCCATTCCAATATCATTTTGGATGGCAAAACCCATAAGCTGTCCATTGCCACCGAATTGACGAATCCTTGGGAAATGTTTATCGGATTGAATTTTAAGCAATTAACTCTTAAGATGTGGGATGAAAATGGTAAATTGATACATGAAACCACCCTTTACCAATCGATAATGGATCGAATCAAAGCTGCAAATTACAGCAGCCTGAAAACAACCCAAACCAAAGGGTCAGGTATACGAAAACGCTTTTCCACTTTAAAAAATTTTATAAATTATGGATTTTGAAAAAAAACCAATGGTTGACTGGTACGACCCAAAACAGCTTGCTGCTACAGGAATCAAAACCGTTGTTTCAACTGTTTTTGGGAATTTTGCTGACCGGAGAGAAATGCAAGCTGCTTTGGATCAAGGTAGGGGATTCTATGATTATTCTGACAGGACAGACATCTGGTTGGATTTTATTTCTGATTTGGGAGATGGATTCGATGCTACCTACACCGTAGCCCACCTGCTCGCAAAAGACAATTTGGATTTTGGAGGGATTGAAACCAAAAGAGGCAATATTCTAATAATGGGAGGTGATCAAGTGTACCCGACACCGGAGATGGAAGAATATAGAAACCGCCTTCAGGGCCCTTATCATGCAGCTTTTCCAAAAGACAATGCGGACCCTGATCCTCCGGGACTTTTTGTGATTCCGGGCAACCATGATTGGTACGACGGCTTGACCAATTTCTTGAAAATATTCTGCCAAAGCCGTTCTATGGGAAATTGGAGAACCAAGCAAAGCAGAAGTTATTTTGCGGTAAAGTTGCCAAACAATTATTGGCTGATAGGAATAGACATCCAACTGAACGCTGACATTGATATTCCCCAACTCAAATATTTCCAAAATCTTGCTGAAAAAGAGATGAAACCGGAAGATAAAATCATATTGGCAACAGCCGAACCGGCATGGGTTTATGAATCTTTTGATGAATCCAATTCTTCCAACAAACGTCTTAAATTTTTCATCAACAGGATTTTAAAAGGAGAGACGGACGATAAAAATGATCCTGACTGTTATTATAAAGGGAAAAATAAAGATATCGAAATCACGACCATTCTGACAGGAGACCTGCACCACTATTCCCGATACGAAGAAAATGTAGGATCCAATCAAACGAGACAGTTGATCACCGCAGGTGGAGGGGGGGCATTTATGCATACCACCCATAGCCTCAAGGAAAAAATAAAACCAAGTGAGGGTTTTGATGCATCCTTCAAAAAATCTTACCCTTCGAAAAGCGAGTCGCTAAGCCTCAACAATAAAAATCTGCTGTTTTTCATCCACGGACCTTGGATGGTTTTGATCTTGGGTTTGGTCCACGCATTGTCTTTTTATTTTCTATTGATAGGAGGAATACAGACGGAAAATTACAACATAGCAACTTCGGATCCTCCCGGATCAGCCCTTAATCTTTTGGCCATTGCGATATTGACACCTTCTGTAATTTTGCTCAATCTTCTCTTCTGTGTTGGTATTTACATGTTTACCGATTTCAAATCCGGGAATTTCAAAACAGCAAATAAAATTACCGGCGCCATCCACGGACTGTCACATGTATTGGTTTTCTATCTTTGTTTGCTGTATCTGCCGGCTTTCAATTCAGCCTATCTTTCGGATCTCCCTTTTCAGGGTTTCATCTTTTTTGTGGAAATGTGGGTTATCGGAGGGTTGCTGAGCGGGTTTATTTTTGGAATTTACCTTTGGTTCAGTTCAAGATTCCTGGACAACCATATCACAGAAGCATCATCCTCATTCAAAGGAGAAGATTTTAAGAATTTTATCAGGATTCACATAACCTCAAAAGGAACGACCATCTATCCTGTCGGCATCCGGTCCGCAGTCAAAAACTGGAAAAATGTGGGTGATAATGAAAATCCCCGTTTTGAAGGAGATGAAGTCAACTATCAATTAATCGAAGAACCCATCTATATCCCTCATTGATCATGAAAAAACTATCCAAACCGCTATCAGACCTGAAGAGCCATTACGATTTTGTCGTTATTGGCTCAGGATATGGCGGAAGCATTGCCGCATCACGGATGTCCCGAATGGGTAAATCTGTTTGTCTTTTTGAAAAAGGAAAGGAGTTTTTGCCTGGACAATTTCCTGATACCCTTTCCGAAGCCACAAAAGAGATGACTTTGAACATAGGTAAAGAATTCAAAGAAAAAAATGGACTCTATGAATTTACAATTGGTGATGGAATCTCTGTCCTGAAAGGTTGTGGTCTTGGAGGTACTTCCCTGATCAATGCCAATGTATCCATCAAGCCGGATCCAAGGGTAATGGATCAGCCGGAGTGGCCTAAGGCCATCAGGGATGATTTACCTTCCTTTTATGAGGGTTTGGATAAAGCCTGGGAAATGTTAAAACCAAAACAATATCCTGAAAATCAGAACGGTTATCCCGTTCTTCATAAAACCCAAGCCATGAGAAAATCAGCTGAAAGAATGGCTGAAGAATTCAAGCTTTTGGATATCAATGTGACTTTTGAAAACAAGCATGACAACCATGTCGGGATATCCCAACCTAAATGTACAAACTGTGGTGATTGTGTAACAGGTTGCAATATAGGAGCTAAAAATACCACTGCGATGAATTACCTCCCTGATGCATTCAATCACGGAGCAGATATTTTTACTGAAATCAATGTCCGTTATGTCCAAAAAACAGAAAATGGTTGGCGGGTATTTTTCAACCCGATGGCAACAGGAAGGGAAGTTTTTGATGCTCCTGAAATGTTCATCGATTCAGAAAATGTAATCTTGGGAGCAGGTTCACTTGGATCCACGGAGATATTGCTAAGATCTTCGCAAAATGGCCTTTCCGTTTCCTCGTTTCTGGGAAAAAGATTTACAGGCAATGGTGATGTCCTTGGTTTTGGCTATAACAACGATGTAGTCATCAATGGAATTGGACTTGGGAAAAAAGGCACTGATAAAATTGCGGACGTCGGGCCATGCATTACCAGCGTCATTGATATGAGAAAAAGAACCAAACTGGAAGATGGGATGACCTTGGAAGAAGGCACTGTTCCCGGTCCGATAAGAGGTTTGATGGCAGGAATGCTAGTGACCACCTCACGGTTTTTCGGCAAAAACACAGATCGTGGATGGGGCGATTTTTTCAAAGAAAAAGTCAGGGAAATCACAAGCATGGTAAGAGGACCTTTCTTCGGTGCGGTCAACCACACACAGATTTATTTGGTAATGACACATGACGATGGCAACGGGGAAATGGCCTTAGAAAAAGACAACCTCAAAATCAAGTGGAAAGGAGTTGGCAAACAGGAAATTTTCAATAAAGTTTCCGGGGAGTTATACAGTGCGACGGAAGCCCTTGGAGGAAGTCAAATTCCCAATCCGACTTGGAACAAGCTGATGGACTATGATTTGATGACGGTGCATCCATTGGGTGGCTGCGGCATGGCAGATGATGCTTCCAAAGGTGTGGTGGACCACAAAGGGCAAGTCTTTTCAGGTAAATCAGGTATTGATCTCCATAAGGGTTTGTATGTGATGGATGGGGCTGTGATACCCCGCCCTGTGGGTACAAACCCGCTGTTGACGATCAGTGCCCTGGCTGAAAGAAGCTGCAAAATCATCGCAGAAGAGCTTGAAAAAGAGTTGGAATATGCCTTTAAGCCAATTTCTAAAAGGGATGCCGCACCGATTACCAAACCTGGGGTTCAATTTACAGAATCCATGAAAGGGTATTTTTCTTTGGATGAAACGGAAGATTATGGCAAAGGATTTGAAAAAGGTAAAGCATCAAGTTCTCCTTTTGAATTTACTTTGACCATCAAATCACATGATGTAGACGCTTTTGTAGACATTGCCTCACATGAAGCCGGAATGTTCGGAACCATGTTGGCACCTTCACTTTCCAAATTTCCCTTGACTGCTGTAAATGGAATCTTCAATTTATTCATAGCGAATAGTTCCGATCCTGATCGGAAAAAGATGTTATACAATGCATTGCTATTGAGTCAGGAGGGTAAAAAATACTTTTTCCAAGGTTTCAAGGAAGTTTACAATAACAAGGGATTTGATGTTTGGAAAGACACCACAACCTTATTTATTACACTATTTGAAGGTGACTCCAACGCAGGAAAAGTCATTGGAAAAGGAAAACTGATTATAGAACCCGCGGACTTTGCCAAACAACTGACTACCATGAAAGCTTTGAATACCAATGGAAAAATAGAGGGTCTAAAAGCCATAGCAACCTTTGGCAAATTCTTTGGAGGAAATGTTTTTGAAACCTATTTTAAAAAACTGGGGAAATAAAAACAACTAAGGTCTTCCGACTGTTTCTCTCAAGGAGGTCAACCAAGATGGGGTTGCCCTCCTTTCTTTTAACTTGGTCTGCACCCATCTGTTTGCTTTTTCCATAGCGCCTTTGTTTTGGTATTCCGATCTTGCTTTGGTCAATAGGCCGAAAAACACATCCAATTCCTTATATTGATATTTAGAAAACAAAGAATCAGAAGCCAATAAAGATGAATCAAAACCTTTGTCTTTTTTAAAAATGGAAAAGGAATCGCCAACCTTCAGGTAACCGTTTTGAGACAAAGACGTTTTTGCTTTTGGTATCAAGAGATTTAGGTATTTTTCAGGGAAAATAAGATTTATACTTTCCTTTTGATACAACTCCCAATACCCCGCGGAATCTTTCAATGTTGCGTTCTTTGATTTTAGGTTACTTAAATCAATGATATTCGAGGTTTCTATAAATTCAGCAATAAGCATATTATCATAAAAATAAGGGTAAAAAAATGTAGTTAAAAACGGCGCTGCTGCTTCAGGATTTTTAACCAAAGTCAAGATTACTTCTTTTTCGTTGATTTTATTGTAATTCAATACTTTATGGGTTTTCATAAAGGTTGAGTCAACTTCTGATACCTGCATCTTTACTGTATCCACGTTCCCAACCATCAAATCATTCCGAATAAGACTTTCAATACTCAAATTGAAAGCTGCCATATATTCCACAGGGTCATCGTACCAAAAATAGATAGGAGAGGGTACCTGTTCCCCAAATTGGTCAATCCTGTCCTGCAATTCCCAATCCTTTCTCAAACTACTCAACACAATTTTTTCGTTGTCATCCAACACCCCATCTGCAGCAATCTCTAAAATGGTTTTTGAGAAATATCCATAATTGGCAGAAGTACCGAGCATCTGAAGTTTTTGAAGTCTTGAAATAGAAAATGCTATATTCTTCTTTTTTTGCTCCACCGTTCTGAAGAGTTTGTTGTCTTCCTTCATAGCCAATTCCAATGAATCCAAAACAACCAATTCCATTTTCAGCAATGAATCAAATAATCCCAATTCAAACCTGCTTACCGCCTCGTCCGATTCGATTTGCGCTATAATTTGGGAAATCCCGTCATGGTGGAAGACTACTTTTTTGACATCTTTTCCTGTTATCAAAGAAAATAGGTTTTTGAGGGTTTCTGCTCCTTGAATTTCAGCATTTTTGAGAATTTCGGCCCTGTGGGCAAAGGACATCAGTTTTTCCACACAATATTCCTTGACTTTTTTGGCGTCCTTAAAATCGACTTTTCCGTTAAAATCCAAAATTTCAAATCCTGGTATGCCTTTTTCGGGGATAAACCATGGGTTGATGTCGGCATTGAGGATGGTAGGGGCCAAGCCAAAAATATGGACTTCTTCCACATCATCGTATACCACAACGGCTGAGGGATCCAGATTGGTAAAATCAAATCCGGCTTTTACCCAACCTCTCCCTACCATGGCGAGTTTTTTTCTGGTTTCTTTTCTGCTGAAATCAGCAATTTTATTTTGATAATAAAAATCTATGAATTCCTTTGAATTTAAGGTATCCTTGAAGGTGACCGGAGTCTCATGCATCAAAAACAAAGCTTCTTCTCTGTTTCTTTGGCTTGGATTCCATTTATCGTCTTTCTTTTTTTTGGTTTTTACTCTGTAAAGGTATTCCAACATGTCTTCGTATAGTGGGTCAGCACTGACACCATCCAGGAAGCCGTGGTAATTCAGTTTGTCCATGATGTTTCTGCTGTCGACTTCGTGTCGGATTATTCTTCTCCAATTATTGACAGGAGTCATTTTCTCGTATTCCTCATCCCTTTCATCTTTTGAAAGCGCCTGAAAATCTTTGAGGTTCTTGATGGCGGACTTGATATCTAGATATAAAATCCCCCCTCTAGTGCGGATATTTTCATCTTCAATCAAATCAAGCCTTGCCTCATCTATGGAAGCGATAACCTCTCCATAATATTCAGCAGTAACCAATTGGCCTATCCTTCTGACCTCAGTGACCATGTTTGCAGTTTCGTTTAGCTTGAGCCCTCCACCAAAAACCCCAAATGGATTCCATACAAATAGTCCGACCACTAAGGCCAGGACGATAAGGACATCCAATAGAAATTTCCAGTTTTTGAGAAATAAGCCCATCATTGTTCCACTACGGTTTCGGTATCTACCAATAAATTGACTTTGGAAAGAATCAGCTCATCATTTTCAAATGTGATATAAATCTCATCATAACCGAGTGCCCCAAGTAATACCTGAAAAAGCTGTCGGGTATTGTTTTGGGTAGTCTTGACTATTCCGATGTATTGCAGGTTTTCCCTGATATCCAATTCGGCAAGTCTGAAAAATTCTTCCTGATCCCTGATATTGATTCTGTTGAGAAAAACCTTAGGGTCAGAAATCAGGGAATCTTCCACAAAACTTGCAGGCGGATACGAAAAATTGATGACTTCGATAGAAGGGAGCTTGAGGTGAATCTTAGAACCTTCAATCCTGATATCACTTTCTTCGATTTTGCTGAGGTCAATGCCTGCCTTTACCTTGGCTTGGGAATAGGCCATAAAACTTGCTTCACTGATTTTTAATAAAGCAAGCTTTTTGGTTTTGGTGCCAAACACTATTTTGTCAATCACAAATTCGGTAGTGGCCAAATCAGAAGCATTTTGGATACGACCGACCACCAAGGCACGCTCGTTTTTTTTACAGGACCCCATCAAAACGATCAATGTCAGCAGAGAAAAGAAAAACAACCAATTCTGACTTTTCATAGCCTGTTTCATGATTGGAGTTTTTTGAATTTTTCGTAGGCTGCTTGAAGCTTGATATCGTATTTATTGACTTTATAGCCGCTGCCGTTATAGCCAAAAGCAAAAC
>JBBRFK010000033.1:0-22658 GCA_038224435.1 Cytophagales bacterium
CCCACCCTGTCTGTACCGATGATTTTCAGTCCCGCCAAAAATGCAATCTGCTGTTGGCTCGTCCAACGGGCTTTGATCACACGGTTGCCATGGTTAGAAAGCAGTTCCAGAGCATTGGGGCAGGAGGTCCTGTGGATTTTGATGCCTTCATTGATCGTCACAAAACCAAACACATCATCTCCGGGGATGGGATTGCAGCATTTGGCGAGGTTATAATCCACCAAATCCATGTCCTCTCCGATGAGCAATTGGTCATGGTCCGGTCCTTTCAGATTTTTTATTTCTTTGGTGAAGGTTGATTCGTCTTTTACTTTCTCAAAAGACGCTTTGCCTTTCTGCTTTTTCTGTTCTTTGAATTCCTTGAAGCTTTTGATCGAAGTAGCATCGATGACTCCCTTTCCAACTTTATAGAAAAATTCATTTGGGGTTTTGGTTTCAAAATAGGCCCTCAGCTGCTCGATCACTTCGGAGTTGTATACCATCTTCATCTGACGCAGTTTCCTTTGGACGATTTCCTTACCGTCCATGATGGTGGATTTCTTTTCCTCTCTGAGGGCGTCTTTGATTTTGGCTTTGGCTCTTGATGTCACTACTGAATTGAGCCAGTCTTCAGTTGGTTTTTGTTTATTGGAGGTTAGTATCTCAACCTGATCTCCGTTTTTGAGCTTGTGGTTGATAGAAACCAATTTTTGGTTGACCTTGGCTCCAATGCATTTGGCCCCCACTTCTGAGTGTATCTCAAATGCAAAATCCAAGGCTGTGGCACCATTGGGCAAGACCTTTAATTCACCCTTCGGTGTAAATACAAAAACTTCGTCATGGAAGAGGTTGCCACGGAAGTCATCCATGAATTCGATAGCCGAACCGTCATTTAATTCCAGCAAGCTCCTGACCTGTGTGATCCATTCATCCAGTCCCGTTCCTTTGTTTTGGGCAGTGTCTTTTTCTTTGTATTTCCAATGGGCAGCATATCCCCTCTCGGCGATGTCATCCATCCTCGCTGTCCTGATCTGCACTTCCACCCATTGTCCTGTTTGGCTCATGGCTGTGGTATGAAGTGACTCATAGCCGTTCGCTCTTGGGGTACTTATCCAGTCCCTGAGCCTGTCTGGATTTGGGCGGTAAAAATCTGTCACTATTGAATACACCTGCCAAGAGTCGGCTTTTTCGTTTTCGAGCTCACTGTCAATGATGATCCTGACTGCAAAAAGGTCATAGACTTCTTCGAAAGGAATATTCTGCGATTTCATTTTATTGTAAATCGAAAAAATAGACTTCGGTCTCCCTTTGATGTTAAATTTGAAACCCTGGGAGAGGAGTTCCTCTTCTATCGGCCCGATAAAATTTTTGATGAATTTGTTTCTGGAAAGCCGGGTTTCATTGATTTTATTGACAATATTTTGGTAAGCTTCAGCATCTGTAAATTTCAGGTAGAGGTCTTCCAACTCCGATTTGATGGCATATAGACCAAGCCTGTGGGCGAGCGGCGCATAGAGATACATTGTCTCGGAAGCAATCTTCAGCTGCTTGTGGCGTGGCATGCTGTCAAGGGTGCGCATGTTGTTCAGCCTATCCGCCAACTTGATCAGGATCACACGCACATCATCCGAAAGCGTTAAGAGCATTTTCCTGAAATTTTCCGCCTGTTGGGAAGATCCATACTCAAACACCCCTGATATCTTGGTCAGGCCATCTATGATTTGGGCTACCTTGGCACCGAATTCCCGCTCGATGTCTTCCAACTCCCAGTCGGTATCCTCTACAACATCATGTAGTAAAGCAGAAACAATGCTTGTGGTGCCCAGCCCAATTTCCTCCACGCAAATCAAAGCAACCTCCAAGGGATGGTATATGTAAGGTTCTCCGGTTTTCCGGCGCATTTCCCTGTGGGCATCATTGGATATATTGAAAGCCTTCTTGATGATTTTGGCATCTCCCGGTTTCAGTACGGGCTTAGCCATTTTGAGCAGCTTTCTATACCTTTTTAAGATTTCCTTTCTTTCCTCTTCAGGGTTAATTTCTATCATGTTATCGAAGCTAAGGCAATTCTTTTATCTAAACAACCGGCAATCCCGGGTTTATCACATTATTTGACACGAATTTTATTCCATTTTTTGCAAGTTTAATTTTACTTATTACCTTTGCAACCACAAATTGCGGATGTGGCGAAATTGGTAGACGCACTAGACTTAGGATCTAGCGCCGCGAGGCATGGGGGTTCGAGTCCCTCTATCCGTACGATTCATAACCCTCAATCAACTTTCCGGATTCGACCCTAAAACAGGCTTTCGAAATAAGAAAAGGGATTGGGGGTTTTTTAAATTCAATTCACATCAAAATACAGCAAATTGGAAATCTCATTAGACAAGCACGCAGGAAATCAAGCTTCAGTTAAAATTAAATTAAATGAGGCAGATTATCAACCAAAGGTTGATGCGAAACTTAAGGACTATGTAAAAAAAGCAACCATCAAAGGTTTCAGACCTGGCAAAGCACCTCTTACGATGGTGAAAAGGATGTATGGGACTTCAGTACTTGTCGAGGAAATCAACACCCTCCTTTCAAGTTCACTCGGTGAATATCTAAAGGCGCAAACTTTTAAAATTTTGGGAGACCCTCTTCCGGTAATCGAAGAAGCTTCAAATATTGATTGGGATTCACAAAAAGAATTCGAGTTCAGATACAAAATAGGCTTTGTAGAAAATGTGGATGTCAACATCGAAGGTGTGGATGCAGTTTCCTATAAAGTGGAAATGGAAGAGAAAGAAGTGACTGATGCTATCCAGAATCTTCGAAGCCAATATGGTAAAATGACCAATCCTGAAGTAAGTCAAGAAAATGACTTCCTCTATGGTGACCTCAAATCTCAAGACGGCACTTTCGAACATACCTTTTCGCTTCCGCTTTCCAAAATCAATCCTGAAGAATCAGCCAAATTTATTGGATTGAAAAAAGGCGATGTGGTGACTTTTGACCCTTCCCATGCGATTTCTGAAGACTTGGCTTCCGTGATTGGCATCACTGAAGAGGAGGCCGAGGCACTTTCAGGAGATGTTACCTTCACCGTTCAAAATATCAACAGGACAGAATTGGCTGATTTGGATCAAGAATTTTTTGACAAATTGTTTGGTGCAGGCACGGTTGAATCCGAGGAAGCGATGGCCGCCAAAGTGAAAGAAATCATGGGCGAGAATTACAATAAAGAGCTCAAAGTATTCAGTGAAGAAAAAATCAAAGATGCCATCATTGCCAATGCCAACATAGATTTGCCTGCAGATTTTCTGAAGGAATGGCTGCACAGGGCAAATGAAGGCAAGGTAACCCAGGAGCAGGTAGAACAAGAATACCCTATCTATGCAAAGCAACTGACCTGGACACTTATCTCCAATAAAATAGCCAAAGAGAATGCCATCCAAGCGGAACATTCAGATGTAATCGAAAAGACAAAAGAGATGATCAGGGGGCAATTTGCTTCCTCCGGCATAGGCGCTTCTCTCGAATCCAGCATTGACATGTTTGTGGACAATTACCTCAAAGGCAACGAAGGCCAAAACTACATGCAGATGATGACCTCTGTCCAAAATGAAAAAGTTCTCGATTTCATAAAAGAAAAAGGGCATTTGAAGGAAGAAACCATCAATATTGACAAATTCAAAGAGCTGTTGGAAAACTAATTTTTGGATAAAAGCGTTATCGAAAAGTCCTTCTTTGAGGGCTTTTTTTATTTTTGCACAAGACTAAAAAAGAAATTATGATCAACGGAGACGAATTCAGAAAATACGCTGTCCACAGCAGAGGCATCAGCGGAAACGCTTTTGACCAGTACACTACACATGTAGAAAACATGACCAGGTCAGTGATTGAAGAAAGACCTACCAATTTCCGTGAAATTGATGTGTTTTCAAGACTGATCATGGACAGGATCATCTTTTTGGGTACGCAGGTAGATGATTTTATCGCCAACATCATCACTGCCCAATTGTTGTTCCTGGAATCTACAGATCCCAAAAAAGACGTGTTGCTCTATGTCAACAGCCCGGGAGGTTCAGTGACTGCAGGACTTGGCATTTACGACACGATGCAATACATCAATCCTGACGTGGCCACCATCTGTACCGGTATCGCCGCTTCCATGGGTGCGGTATTATTGGCAGGAGGAGCAAAGGACAAAAGGTCCGCATTGCTACATTCAAGGGTAATGATACACCAACCATCAGGAGGCATGCAGGGACAGTCCAAGGATATGGAGATTTCATTGAAACTGATCCTTTCCATGAAGCAGGAATTGTATCAGATCCTTGCCGACCACTCTGGAAAGTCCTTTGAGGAAATCGAAAAAGATTCTGACAGAGATTATTGGATGAAAGCACCTGAAGCCAAAGAATATGGCTTAATTGATGAAGTATTGATCAAAAAAACTAAATAATGGCACAAATTACCTGTTCATTTTGCGGACGAAACAAAAAAGACGTGGACCTGATGGTCTCCGGCATTTCTGCCCATATCTGCAATTTTTGTATCGACCAAGCTTATCAGATTCTTGGTGAGGAAGACAAAAACAAAAAACCTACCAAGATTGCCAAGTTTAAGCTTAAGAAACCCAAAGACCTGACTGAATACCTGAACCAATACGTGATCGGGCAATTTGAAGCAAAGAAAGTCCTGACAGTGGCCGTATACAACCACTTCAAACGACTCCTTCAAAAGGGTGAGGAAAATGATGACATCAGGATCGAAAAATCCAATATCATCATGGTGGGCGATACCGGAACAGGTAAAACCTATCTTGCGAAGACATTGGCCAGGGTATTGGAAGTGCCTTTTTGTATCGCAGATGCCACAGTGCTTACCGAGGCGGGTTATGTGGGAGAAGATGTCGAAAGTATCCTGACAAGGTTGCTTCAGGCAGCGGATTACAATGTAGAAGCTGCCGAAAAAGGTATTGTCTATATTGACGAAATCGACAAAATCGCAAGAAAATCCGATAACCCGTCTATAACCCGTGATGTCAGTGGAGAAGGTGTTCAGCAAGCTTTGCTCAAACTTCTGGAGGGAACAATTGTCAATGTACCACCTCAGGGAGGCAGAAAACACCCTGACCAGAAAATGATCGCTGTCAATACTGAAAATATCCTTTTCATCTGCGGGGGAGCATTTGATGGCATCGGGAGACACATCGCCAAGAGGCTGAATACCCAACCGATGGGCTTTAATAAGTATGTGGAAGGCAGACAGGTGGATCGTGCCAATCTGTTACAATACGTCACGGCCCAGGATCTGAAATCTTTCGGACTTATACCCGAGCTGATAGGAAGACTTCCGGTAGTCACCCACTTGGATCCTTTGGACAGAGCTACACTAAAAAGCATCCTGACCGAACCAAAAAACGCATTGACCAAGCAGTACAAAAAACTGATAGAAATGGAAGATGTCAAGCTGGTTTTTGAGGAAAGCGGTATCGACTATATTGTAGAAAAAGCGGTGGAGTACAACCTTGGCGCAAGGGGATTGAGGTCCATTTGTGAAGCCATCATCACCGATGCGATGTACGAATTACCATCTGATAATTCGATCAAGGAATTGGTCATAGATGCCAAATACGCACAGGAGCAATTCGACAAGTCTAAGTTCAAAAAATTGCAGGTAGCGTGATTTGGTAGGTAGTTTTCAGTTGGCAGTGATCAGTTTACAGTGGGCAGTGGGAGTACCTTTGATATTTTTTTTGGACCTCGAAGGTATTTGGGAAGTGGGCAGTTTTCAGTGATCAGTTGGCAGTGTGCAGTGGGAGTACCTTTGATGTTTTTTTTTGAACCTCGAAGGTGTTTGGAAAGTGGGCAGTTTTCAGTGATCAGTTGGCAGTATGCAGTGGGCGTTACCTTTGAGGTCTTTTTTGAACCTCGAAGGTATTTGGGAAGTGGGCAATTTTCAGTGATCAGTTTACAGAATTAAATAAACAAACCGGAGAAGATTCCAAAAAGACTTCTGCGGTTTTTTTTTCATATAAATTGCCCTAATGGTATTCTTTATAACCCTCCCAAAAATTTAATCTATCAGGCTTTCATAATATTCATTCACAAAAGTTTTTTGGCCATGGTGGAAAATATTGGTCACATTGAAATTTATCAATATTCCTTTTGGGGCTTTTAGCAATTTCATGTAGGCTAATGTTTGGGCATGAAACAAAGGGATGACTTCTTGGACTGCTTTTATTTCCACCACCAAAGTCTCTTCAATATAAAAATCAAATGTCAAGTCTAAGTCAACAAATTCACCTTTGTAATCAAAAGGCATTTTGATTAGCTCCCTGAAATTAATCCCTCTCAAGGTTAACTCCCTTGCCAGACATTTTTGATAAACTTTTTCCAATAATCCAGGTCCCAAAATCCTGTGAACTTCTATTGCTGCCCCAATTACATTGTAGCTTAACTTATCTAGGTTTTTTTTTGACAATTCCATACTGCGAAAATTAAGTGGTTGAACAAGTGAATAAAACTATATGTTTCTTAAAATCCAAAAAATAATGAACTTGGTCTTAGTAAAAAATATTACCACTTAGCTCACATAGGGCACATAGATTTTGGAAAAATAAATCTTCTCCATCCTATTCGAGATCCTTAAACCAAATTATTTGAATCCATTACAAACTATGTGATCTATGTCTCTATGTGGTAAAACCAACAACCTTCAAAAGCTAAATACCCCTCCAAATCATGCTGAAGTGATGTTGAAGGCAGAATGGTTTCCATAAAAATCAAGAAAAGATTATTACCACTTAGCTCACTTAGTGCTCCTAGATTTTGGAAAAATAAATCTTCTCCATCCTATTCGAGATCCTTAAACCAAATTATTTGAATCCATCAAAGCTATGTGCTCTATGTCTCTATATGGTAAAACCAACCACTTTCAAAAGTTAAACCCTTCAAAAGTTAAATACCCCTCCAAATCATGCTTAAGTGATGTTGAAGGCAGAATAATTTCCATAAAAATCAAGAAAAAAATATTACCACTTAGCTCACATAGTACCCATAGATTTTGGAAAAATAAATCTTCTCTATCCTATTCGGAATCCACAGACCAAATTATTTGAATCCATCAAAACTATGTGATCTATGTCTCTATGTGGTAAAACCAACCACCTTCAAAAGTTAAATACCCCTCCAAATCATGCATAAGTGATGTTGAAGGCAGAATGGTTTCCATAAAAATCAAGAAAAAAATATTTAACACTTAGCTCACACAGTGCTCCTCGATTTTGGAAAAATAAATCTTCTCCATCCTATTCGAGATCCTCAGACCAAATTATTTGAATCCATTATGAGCTATGGGCTCTATGTCTCTATATGGTAAAACCAACAACCTTCAAAAGTTAAATACTCCGCCAAATCATGCATAAGTGATGTTGAAGGCAGAATCGTTTACATAAAAATCAAGAAAAAACTATTACCACTTAGCTCAGATAGTGCACATAGATTTTGGAAAAATAAATCTTTTCCATCCTATTCGAGATCCTCAGACCAAATTATTTGAATCCAATAAAACTATGTAATCTATGTCTCTATGTGGTAAAAATACCATCCCTCAAACGGTTAAATCCCCAGGCTGCTACATATCATTCTAGCAGCAGTATCTGAGGCAGAATTACTTCCAAGCTTTTCTTTGATCTCGGTGTAGCCATCCAAAATCTCTGCTTTGTGTAGGATATTAGATAGGATCAGGTTCAGTTCCTGACTGAGGTTCTCGATATTATACTCATCTTGGATCAATTCAGCAACTACTTTACGGTCAGCTATGAGGTTGACCAATGAGATAAACGGCACTCTGATCAGTCTTTTGGCGATGGCATAGCTGATGCCTGAGGTCTTATAGACTACTACTTGGGGAACCCGAAATAAGGCAGTTTCCAACGTGGCAGTTCCCGAGGTGACAATCGCCGCATTGGCGTGGTGAAGCAGGTCGTACGTCTGTTCATAGATGACTTTGATGCCGGCTTTGACCGCAGGTTCATACAGTGCCGGACTCAGGTTAGACACGCCTGCAATCACAAACTGTGCATTGGGAAACTTCTTCACCACCTGCAACATAACCTCCATCATGTTGGTCAATTCCTGTTTTCGGCTTCCCGGAAGCAAAGCAATGATAGGACTATAGCTCAATCCATTTTTTTGATGGAAAAAGGGATGTGGCTCAAATTTGGCGATTTCATCCAAAAGCGGGTTGCCTACATAGTGGGCATTGACTCCGAATTTTTCGAAAAATGCAGGTTCAAAAGGTAGAATGGAATACACCTTATCTGTGAAAGCTTTGATTTTAAGCGCCCGATTTTGGTTCCATGCCCAGACCTTGGGTGGAATATAGTAGTGGACGGGGATTCTGTTTTCTTTCCCAAAAGCTGCCATTTTCATGTTGAATCCCCCATAATCTACCAGGATGAGGACATCAGGTTTGTTCTGCAAGATATCTTTTTTGACCAAAGCGAGGTATTTCAATACTTTCCTAAATCCGAAAAGTACTTCCACAAAACCCATCACGGCCACTTCATCATAATGGGCACAGAGAGAAAGCCCTTCATTCCGGGAATAATCTCCTCCCATACCTCGAAAAGTAGCCTTTGAATCCAAAGCTTTGATTGCCCGGATCAGGTTGGAAGCATGGAGGTCTCCGGATCTTTCACCGGAAATGAGGTAGTATTTCATTTTGGAAAGTAAGTGGGGTTTTTTATAATAAAGGTTATGGGTGAGAGGTAAAAGGTGGGAGGTAAGATGTAAGAGGTGAAAGATTGCGTTTTATGTTAAGATTGTAAAGGTCAAATTAAGGTTGTTTGCAGAATTGGTAAGATTTATTGATCATTGAATTTAACATTCTATCAATTGATGCACAATCATTCAGCACTTTAGTTAATTCCTCCACAGATATAAGATGAAGGTCAAATGCGATTTCAATCCAATGCTGGGTTTCCATAATTTCATCATCAGCATCTGTCAACTTAGACTTCCAAGTTCTTGTGGTTAGTTACAAAGGTCACAAACAGATTTGTTAAATCAACTTATTAATCTAACAAAAAATCAAAGGACTCCAAGTCAAAAAATCAATCTAATTCCTTTTTAGACCGATCTCTTTTTACCTTTTACTATAAGCAGAATATGATTGTACGCTTTCTTGCCACCAACCAAATAAAATAAGGCTTGAAGTTCAATTGGATATGCTGTGGGCTGTCGTCTATGGACTATCGACGATTATCCGCATCAAAGGAGATTCAAAATAAACTTAGTGGCATCATTGCGGATAATCATAAAACAGAATCACTTTTTATTTGACCAAAACCCTTACTCCCCGTAATACTCTACAAAATTCCTTGGGGTTTCGTACAGCGTGATTTTGTACAATTTCCCCTTGGAGACGATTTGGTTGACGGCAGGCTCGAGGATTTTCCAGAATTCCATGACGAGGTTTTCACAGCTTGCCATCTTGTCCTGCATGAAGTCCACATCCACATTGAGGTTTTTGTGGTCCACCTTGTCTATGACCAATGTCCGGATAAGGGTGCTGAGTTGCTTCAGGTCCACAACAAATCCTGTTTCCGGATCGGGTATTCCTTTGACTGTGACAATGAGTTCAAAATTATGCCCATGCCAATTGACATTGGCGCAGGGACCAAATACTGCTGTGTTTTTTTCTTCTGACCATTTGGGATTCCAAAGCTTATGTGCGGCGTTGAAATGCTCTTTTCTACAAACGTGTACCATCCTCGATTTTAATAGCGGTGCAAAAATAAGAAAAAAGAACAAGGATAGACAAATTGGTTTGGCATTCAAAAAAGAAACCCTTCCGATTCGAAAGGGTTTTAATAGGTTTAATCAACTATTGAGAAGATTTATCAACCTGATGACATCTGATTTCTCTTTGAGATCAAGTGAATAATCCTTGATCAACTTGTTGACTTTTGGGGTATCGTCACCAAAAGTCTCTTGTATTGATTTGGGTTTCGATTTCACCAATTTGGCTTCGCCATCTTTCACCAAATACAATTCTTCCACATTCTGGAAGGCTTTTACCTTTTGGGAACCATACGTTGCACTCAAATCATCTCCCAAGACTTTGTAATGGTGGCTGATCAATGAATATTTCCCATCAATTAAGATTTCCACAAAAACGTTTGCCCCAACCTTTGGTATGGAATAACCCGATCTGAAAAACCTGGGATTAGAATTTTGATAAAGAATAAATCCCGAAATTTTTGATGGAATATAAGCGACCAATTGTCCATCGGATTTTTGCTCCAAGGTATTATCATAAGCATTGAAAGCAATGATCAGATTTCTCGCTGTATCTTTTTCGGAAAACAAAATACTTCCTTCCTCAAAATCCCATAGGTACGCAGATCCTTTTATTTCTGCATATGGATTGGACGTGACGGGTCTACCGCCGGAAGCATCGTCTCTTAACAACTTCAATTGCGCCATTGCAGGATTGAAAATTCCTGTCAAAAGGAGTATTGCGGCAATGTTTAAACTAAATTTATTCATATTCAAAAGTAAAAAAAAGGCTGGATATCCAGCCTTTTTTTTAATTAATTTTAATTTTATTAAGGAGCAGGAGCGGGTCTAGTGATCCTGATCTGCACACTCTTATGGTTTTGACTTGCAGGGATCTGCGCATTTCCCTCTAGTTCAAGCAATAAGTCTACAAACCCTCCCAAAGTACCTGTATTCGGAATAGTCACCACAGCATTTGCTGTACTTGTATTTGCAGGAATCACAAGAGAACCGGAAACAACGAAGTCAGTTCCTGCAACACCTGTAGTACCTTCAGGTACAATTCTAAATGTGATGGTTTCATCACTTGTTCTCTGAGCAGCGACCAGATTGACCTGGAGATTTACAGTACCAACCGTATTGGCTACAGTAATCCTTGGATAGGTCACGCCCGGCGCCGGAGCTCTTACTACAGCATCCTGAAATTCTACAACTGCTCCCGACCAAGTTGGGTAGTTTTGTTCAATACAGGAAGAGAAAGCCAAAACCAAGGCCACTGATAATAATGATAGTATCTTTTTCATAGTCTATTATTTTAGTAGCCTCTATTTTGGTTCAGGTTAGGGTTACCATCAACTTCTCTTTGAGGAAGCGGAGGAAGAATTTTGAAGTCATCAAATGTCAGATTGACAACCGGCGTGGTCTTCACAATGTCCCTACCATATCTTTTCAGGTCAAAGAATCTGTGACCTTCAAAAGCAAACTCTTTGAATCTCTCCAAAAGTATCTCATCCAATAAAGCCTGACCTGTTAGGTTCACGGCAGGCAAACCTCTCAGTCCTTTGAAAGCATTCAATTCAGTCAAGGCAGCACCTTCATTGCCTGGAATCTGGTAGTTCGCTTCAGCCCTGTTCAGATGCATTTCAGATTTTCTGATCACAGGTACATTGTCTCCGTAAGCAAATCCACTTTTAGATGCAAATTTAATACTTTCGATCTGACGTCCGGCACCTCTAATAGCGTTTCCTGTTGTATATAGGAAAGCCCTGATATCAGCATTTCTGGTGACATCCCAGTTATCATTGTTTGTAGCGGGATTTCCGATCTGAAGCTGTGTTAAGCCAAAAAAGCCTCTAACAGTTGCATTTGGGATAAAATCACCCCAACCTCCTTGAGAATTTTTACTTCCGGTAAGGTTAAGTAAAGTCGTGTAAGAAGTCTGCAATGATTCGTTTACTCCTATAGCTTCTGCGGGGATTGCGAATCTTACTTCAAACATGGATTCAGGATTGACATCCGCTCTCCAACCGTTGATGTAAGAAGTACCTGACAATACAGTACCAACATTACTTGCGAGTGCGGTAGTGGATTCAGCCACAGACTTAGCCCAGTCACCTCTGTAAAGTGCCACTCTTGAAAGCAATGCAGAAGCAGCCGCAGAAGATGCAAATTGAGTACCTCTAGTGGTTGTCAACAACGTCTTTGCAGCCTCAAGATCTAAGTAAATCTGGGTATAAACCTGATCAATGGTAGATCTTGGAGTCTGACGGGCAAGCGCAATATCAGAAGTAATTACCCCTTCCAATACCAACGGAATCCCGCCTTCATCTGTCACACCTGGAGTATAGACTGCAGTCGGTATGTAAGCATACACCTTGATCAAATCAAAGTAATACAGTGCTCTCAGAAACTTTACTTCTCCTTCCCATCTTGCCAGTTGAGCAGGAGTTGCACCTACAACCGAAGGAAGCGCATCTAGGATCAAATTGGCTTCATTGATTGCAAAATAACTATTTGCCCATAGGTCCTGAGTAAAATGAGCATTTGGCTGGTTGTTGTTTTCACCGATCAAACGGCCTGAGTTGGAAGTAGTAATACCTACATCAGCCAAAGCATCAGACAATGCCAACAAATTCCTACCATAATTTGAAACCGGTCTCAATCTTGCATATACCGAGTTAACCGCGGCAGACAGCCCATCAGGCGTGGTTAAAGCGCCGTTTGCATCTATTGATTGTCTTGGATCAACTTGTAGCAAGTCATCGCAGGAAGTAAACAGGAACGAACCTGCAAGAACCAAGGATAAGACAATTTTATTTATAATTTTCATGTTTTTCATTTCCTTAGGATGTTTAGAATCCGATTTGAACACCTATCGTATAGTTCTTAGTCAAAGGGATTTGACCTGTACCTGCACCGACAAATTCAGGATCATATCCCGGATAGTCTGCATAGGTCCACAAGTTTAAACCCTGCGCATAAATTCTCGCTCTTGTCAATCCAAGACTTCTGGTCAAAGTCGGGCTGAAGCTATATGCAACAGTCAACTGGGCCAACCTGATAAAATCTGCTTTCAATAAATTAGCAGATCCACTATTTCTACCTACTCCTCTTGCTTCATTTCCTGCGTTGGTAGTAAGGTCTCTAGGGATGTCAGTGATTTGACCTGGAGTGGTCCATTTTCTGTCATTCACTACAGACAAACCATTCAATGACAAACGGGTACCGTTTTCTCTTAAGAAATTGTATTGACCGTCCTGAACCACAGCACCATATTCATAGGTGAAGAATGCAGTGACTTCAAATCCTTTGTATGAAACGGTATTGTTCAAACCACCGAAAGTGGTCGCCAAGTTAGAGCCTTGATATTGTCTGTCAGCCGCCAAAGGCAAGTAAGTGATGTTGCCATTGATGTCATTCCACATTGGTCGGCCGGTAGCAGGATTGACGCCCGCATAATCAGCCAAAAAGAAAGACCCCGGAGCGGCAAAACCATCGTTAGCTGGGTTACCTACAGGTTGTCCCACTGCCAGTCCTGGATTAGCGGGAAGGAATTGGAGACCATCAAACAAACTCACGATCTGGTTTTGGATATAGGTAAAGTTAAACGAAGAATTCCATCTGAAGCCTCCTCTATCTATATTGATGGTAGACACTTCAAATTCAATACCCTTATTCTGCAGTTCACCTACGTTGTTTGCAATACTTCCAAAACCATTGGTCCATAGGATGGGTTGGTCCAAAAGCAAGTCTTTGGTTCGTCTGTCAAAAACATCGAGTGCACCTGTGATCCTGTTGCCAAAGAAACCGTAATCCAAGCCAAGGTTGAAAGTTACATTGGATTCCCAGCCAAGATTAAGGTTAGCAAGAGAGGTGGGTCTGATACCAGCCTGACCTGCGTAGTTTCCACCGCCGCCATAAAGGCCTCTAGCAGCAAAGTTATTGATCTGATCATTACCTGTCTTACCGTATGAAGCTCTCAATTTCAAATCCGAAACTGCTTCACTGTTTTTCAGGAAGCTTTCCTCCACGATGTTCCATCCCACTCTAATCGATGGGAACAGACCATATTGGTTATTGGCACCGAATCTGGAAGAACCATCATAACGTGCGGTGACAGTTGCCAAATATTTCTTTTTGTAGTCATAGCTTCCTGAGATGAAAGCACCAGCTCTTTTATATCCTGTCCAGAAACCGCTGATGGATTCAGGAGTTGCGGCTGATTGGATCGTCCTGAACTGGAAAGTTGGGAAACCGATGCCAGCACCTGAAAGGCCTTGTCTTGTTTCGGAAACATACTCCAATCCGAAAATTCCGGATACATTGTGGACATTGCCAAAAGTTTTGTTCCAGTTTAAAGTCTGGGTGGTGATAAATCTTGTTCTCCAATCAGACTGCTCAGAGGCCCTACCTAATACGCCGGCACCATCTGGAGTTCTAGGATCCCTAAAAGATTCACCTTGCAGCAACCTGTAATCCAAACCATACAAAGATCTGAATACCAAGTTGTCCAGTATTTTATAATTGGCTACGATATTACCTACTACGGTGTTGGTTCTTTGAAGACCAGTATTGTATGCATTGACTAAAACAACGTTTTGTCCCAATACGCCACCAATGGAAGTATTAAAAGTACCGTCCTCATTATAGATGGCATTGTGTGGCAATACCGCAGAAGATGAGAACGCAGGGTTACCCAAAAATGCACCATCCACTGCGAAAGGAATATTCTGTTGGAAAGTGGACAAGTTGAGGCTAGTCTCTATATTCAACCTGGAATTGGCCTGATGTGTCAAAGCCAACCTTACGGTTCCTCTTTCAAAATCAACAGGCTTGAAAGACGATTCCTGATAATTGTATGACCCTGAAAGGAAAAAGGTTGTTTTGTCATCTCCTCCTGAAACAGAAAGTTCATAGTTTTGAAGTTTTCCGGTTCCCATCACTTCATCTTGCCAATCATAAGTTGGTAGACCGTTTCCAAAAGCATCCAATTGCTCCAATGTTAATGTAGCAAAATCAGTAGGTCTTTGATTTGGGTGAAGCATAGAGTTCAAGGCATTGAAAGCAGCAGTCCTTTCAACAGCACCACTGTTTAGGTTCCCCAATTTCCTGGATTGATACCACTCATCACCGCCCAAAACATCCAAATATTTCATCGGTTCGGTAGAACCACCGAAAGCATTGAATTCAAATCTTGCTTTACCTTGCTTACCTCTTTTTGTAGTGATAATCACTACTCCGTTTGCAGCCTGGGAACCGTAGATGGCAGCAGAAGCGGCATCTTTCAGGATTTCCATAGACTCTATGTCATTGGGGTTCAAGAATGCAAGTGGGTTGGATTGGGTAAAATTTGCATTTGATTGGTTGTTCAACTGAACACCGTCAATAATGAACAAAGGCTCATTACCTGCGTTTATCGAACCTACACCTCTGATACGGATGTTAACCGCACCACCGGGAAGACCATTTGCAGACCTTACCTGCACACCTGCAGCCCTACCTTGCAATGCCCTGTCAAAGGACTGCATCGGAAGGTTTGCAATCAATTCTCCCTTGACGGAAGAAATTGCACCTGTGACCTCCCTTTTTTGCTGGGTTCCATAACCGGTTACGATTACTTCTCCCAAACTTGCAATGTCAGGTTTTAATTCAACCACGAACTGAGATCTGTTTCCAAGATTTACCTCTTGGTCCACAAAACCCGTGAAACTGAATACCAAGACATTGCTGCCATCTGGTACATTGAGTGAAAACTTACCGTCCAAATCGGTTGCTACACCGACAGTAGTACCTTTCACCACGACTGACGCACCTGGTAACGGAAGACGATCCTCGCCGGATGTCACCGTTCCAGTCACAACACGACCCTGCGCAAATGCTGCTGCACTCACGAAAAGAAGCATTAGTCCTAGAAGTAAAACTTTCTTCATATTTTGTTTTTTTGGTTTAACGATTAATCAATTTTATCCATAATCTAGAGAGAATCCAACTTAGTTCACAAATATTACACATGTGGAAGCCAACTACTGATGATAAAAAAGTCTGTAGAATTTACTTTAAAAGAATTATATTTTTATAAATACCGACATTCCAAAACAGAAAATCCAATACCTCCATGTTATTGCAGTGTTAACAAAATAAAATATTTTTTAACTTTATTTAACTTACTTTTCTAAATTCAACTGAATGCCTGATTTTTTGCCATAAATTGAAATTTTCATTATACCAATTTTCATCTTTCAGTAAACCCACACAAATATCGATACAATGTTATTATTCCAATATCTATTTATTATTAAGCAATTTTGGTTTATGGATTTCTGAAATAATTAATTACAATACATTATGTTGTTAATATTGTTTAACCTGAAATATCTATTGGATTCTAAAAAAATATCAAAATTTAAATAAGTCATTGTACGATTTTAAAAAATAATGTATATACATATAATTCTATTTAAACAACTTCAATTAGTTTTTATTTAATCGAAATGGTTACCCTCCTGTTAAGCGCTTTATTTTCGGCAGTGTCATTAGGTCTGATTGGCTTCCGATCGCCTTTGCCTTCCGTTTCCACCCGGTCGAGCGGTACCCCCTTATCAATCAAAAACCTCTTCACACTCTCTGCCCTTCTCAGGCTCAGATTTTCATTGTACGCAGAATTCCCTTGGTTATCGGTATGCCCTATGATGGTGATGGACACACTGCTGTTTTCAACCAAGAAATTGTAGAGGCGCTTAAGTGAACTTGAAGACTCCGGTTTTAACTCATCTTTGTCCAGGTCAAAAAATATATTTTCAAAAACAAACTCCTCTCCCGGACCAATCGGCACCAAGGAAACCATCAAGTCTTTTTGGTTTTTAAGATTGTCCCGGTCCACATTGTAGATTTTTGGCAGATAGCCTTCTTTTTCTACATAAAGGCCTGAAAAGGATTTGTCAGGATAGAGCATCAAAAACTCACCTGTTTTCCCATCCGAGCGAAATTCGTAGAGTGTGCTGTCATTGCTGAGGCTTACAAGTGAAAGCCGCGCGTCTACCGGTTGTCCGGTCTTGCTGTTGAAAACCTTTCCTTGGGTCACAATCAGGTTTTCTCCAAGGGAGATTTCCTCAGGAAACTTGAACTTGTACAGGTAGGAGCGTTCCTCCATGTTTCCGTTGTATGTATTCTCTGTGTAATAAGCGTAATCCCGCTGCGCTGTAATAAACAGTGAAAATTGGTCCAAATGATCATTGATAGGATATCCAAGATTTTCGGGATTGGTAAAAACGCCTTTCTCAACCCTTGATACAAAAATATCCTGTCCACCAAATCCCCTATGGCCGTCCGATGCAAAAAACAATATCTCATTGTTAAAATAGATAAACGGCGATACTTCGTCTTTCCCTGTGTTGACCAAAGACCCTAGGTTTTTGGCTTCAGACCATCCACTATTTGACATTCGGAGCGAATACCAAAGATCCCTGCCACCAAATCCTCCCCTTCTGTTGGAGGAGAAAAACAAAATCCTCCCGTCTGCTGATAAGGAGGGCTGTGAATCCCAAGACCTTGAATTCACTGATTTTCCCATATTTGAGGGTCTTTGCCATTCATCATTGATCTTGTAAGCAATGTACAAATCACAATCTCCGAAAGAATCCGGAGTTTCGCAGGAAGAAAAAATCAAAATCTTACCATCTGCGGAGATGGTACAGGTTCCTTCATTGTAATTGGTATTTATCGAACTTGAAATACTCTGAGGTTCAGACCAAAGCTGGTCTTCTTCTGAAAAATTGCTGGTGAATAAATCCTCATGTTCAAAGTTTTTGAGGCCATCTCTTTTAACAAAAATTATTTTCTTGCTGTCTGCAGTCAGGACCGGAAAATACTGGAGGGAGAACTTGTTTAGCGGTTCGGTCAACTTTTGTTTTTCTATGGAAAGTGACTTTTCAAGTTGCTGACGGATGAACCTCATCTGACTTTCCGTCTCCCGGTAGTCAATCCTTTGTTTGAAACTTGCATCAAGAAGAGGATTTGCTATTTCATATTCTGCCAAAGCTTCCTGAAACTTCCCCACTGCGAGATAGCAATGGACTTTGAGCCACTTGAATTCTCCTTTAATATGGTTTTTTGCCTGCTTGGCCCTTGCCTCTCCTCTTTCAGCTACTTCTATTGCTTCCTGTGGTTTTCCTTTGGTCAGGAGGATTCTTCCCCACTTGATGTATGATTCCAAAAAACCCGCCTCCCTTTGGATGGAGGCCTTGTATTTTTCGATCGCATCATCATACATCCTCTTCTGGACCAATTCATCACCTTCCTGATGCATTTTGATTGCCTTGCTGTCAATGATGGAATAGCCCTGACCGAATGAGAAAGTGATGAAAAAAAACAGGGCTAAACTAAGAAAGCTGATCTTCATGGGCTATGGGATGTCCATAAATTTATGTGTTTGTAGCGATATTTTCCAATTTGGATTAGATTTTACATAATCAATGACCTTGTTTGTCATGGTTCCCTTTTTACTCCACTCCGGCTGTAATAGCTTTTGACAGCTTGGTTTGACCTTGGATGCATGCTGTTCTGCAAAGACAAAATCTGAATCATGGAATGCGATAACTTTCAATTCGTCCGCTTTATCATAGATGCTGGGATGCGGTTTTTTAAACTTCTTAGGTGAAAAACAGACCCAATCAAATGTACCGGAAAAAGGATGGGCACCAGATGTCTCTATGTGTATCCTAAAACCATTTTCTTTCAATGCAGCCGTCAATGGGCCTAGGTTATACATCAATGGTTCTCCTCCTGTGATGACTACCGTCCGACTTGGAAATGCCATTGCTTCCTTGACGACAGACTCTACCGACAAAATGGGCCACTTTTCTGCTTCCCAGGATTCTTTGACATCGCACCAAACACAACCTACATCACAGCCTCCAAGACGGATAAAGTAAGAAGGACTACCTGAAAACGTTCCTTCACCCTGTATGGTATAAAACGCTTCCATTACAGGAAGCATTGTTCCTTCCGAAACTTGTAATTTGATATTTTCCATAATTTTTGATGAAGCGGGAAATTGAACCGCTGGGTAAAACTTTGATTTTTGGATTGCAAAGTTATGGTAAAAACGGTAGAATGCTAAAGTTTGGAAGATTACAAAATTGCTGGATGACTTATTTGTTAATCCGCAATTCTATCATTTAGCTGCGCTACTTTCAAAAATGGACCGAAGCCAGAAGGAGCTTTTATTGTTAATTCAACCAAAGGGTTTGATTGGGTTAGCACATTTTTACAGGTCTAATTCCATTTTGATGTCGCACCTTCCATACTTTCCGCATTCAGGAGTTGTTTCCCTGAAGCCAAACTTTCGATACAAGTACAGGGCAGCTTCTAATTTTGTATTTGAGTATAGTACTACTTTCTTGGCACCCATAGTCCTGGCTTTTTCCAAAATAGAAGCAGCGAGAAGATGGCCCACCTTTTTGCTCTGGGCCTCTGGAATTACAGCCATTTTTATCATTTCAAATGTTCCGTCGGCAGATTTCGCCAATCCAACGGTCCCGATGATTTCTTCACCTTCTTTCGCAAAAAGAATCGCCCCTCCCCTATTTAAGATCACTTCTTGAGGGTTGCTTAGCTGTTCGACATCAAACGGTTCCAATATGAAATATTTTTCAACCCATTCTTTATTGATTTTTTCAAAATGGGGCTGAAGTTCTGGGGAATAATCAATGATTTGGACCATGGATGGGGGCGTTTGGTTTTTACTGCAAGAAGTTTGGGCAAATGAATCAGTTGGGATAAAAATAAGAAAAGCCTGAAAGGTTTCCCAATCAGGCCTCTATCATTTACTTCAAATAGATTTTTTTATTTTAAATCGTTTCGTTACATGAAACTAGAAATTGAGCTGAACCTGTTTACCGATTTTATTTTTTTGCTCAAGTTCAAGCAATTTAGATTTTCTCCAAATCCCACCCGAATAACCTGTCAGCTGACCGTACTGACCCACAATCCTGTGACAGGGAAGCATTATTAAAATAGGATTTGATCCGATCGCCGTTCCCACGGCCCGTACTGCATTAGGATTGCCTAGGCTGTTGGCGATTTTTTGATAGGAAACCGTCTGTCCAAAAGGGATTTTGTTTACTTCCATCCAGACTTTATGTTGGAAATCCGTTCCTCCCAAAGCTACAGGCACATCAAATGTCTTGAGTTTGCCTTGAAAATAAAGCCCCAATTGGATCCAAACATCCATCAATACCCCATCAAAAGAATTATCAGTAGGATCTTGTTCAGTAAATTTCAAACTAACCAGGTAACCGTCCCAGACTTCTGCCCTGACATTCCCGAGTGGGGTCTCTAATACCGTATATTCTCTCATATTTACTGATCGTTTAAGGTTATTATTCCATTAGTCAATAAACATTCCCGCAATTTTAGAAATACAACGTTTTAAAACCCGATTTGTCTTACAAAATCCTCTTTAATTTAAAAATCAATTTAATATTTGGGTTTATTGAATTTAGAATAAAATAACAATTAAAAAAATACGCTTAGCGAAATATTATCTCAAACCCTCAAACTATCATCAACCTGAACCTCCATACTTCCCTTATCGACCTGACATCGACTTCAAAAGGTTTGAAAATAGGATTGGAAGAACAAAGCAACAGTTTTTCATTTGCCTTGACTGTATTGTAGACAATCTTGAAAGTGATGCCTTCCGATTCCGTCAAGACGACATACTTTTCCCCATCCTTGATCGCTGTCCAATCATCCACATATTCGCAAATGATCCATGCACCGTCAGGAATCGGAAGCATAGAATCTCCATCAATCTGGAAAACACGGTATTTCTTGTCTTGAGGTAAGAAAGGAAAGGAAAATCGTGGCAATTCACCAATAAAATCAGGATCAGAAAATCCAGCCAAATAGCTCGCTTTCACTTTTTGGGAAACCACCTCTATCAATTCTTTTCCGTCTGCATCGACTGTTGTCGCCAATATTCTGAGGTTTTTCCCTTTCAAAAACCGGTCTGTATCCAATAATTCCCTCAGTTTGTATTCGGAAAGCTCTTCAAGGTTTTTTCGCAAGAGCAAATCTACAGTCACGCCAAGGTAATCAGCGATGAGAAGTAATGTCTCCAAAGGGGGATTGATGTTCAACTCATATCCTGCGAGTTTTGACCGGCTAATGCCAATAGATGCTGCCATCGTTTCCTGTGTGATGGATTTCTTTTTTCTAAGGACTTTGATATTGGCGCTTAGGTGCATCTTGCTATAGTATTTGAAACAATGCCATGGGATTCATTCCAAAAATAATACTATTGTTTAAATTATAGTCATTATTTTGATGATTTTTTAGACAATTTGATCAAAACAGAGCAAAAAAAAGCCCCGCTAAGAAGCGAGGCCTGTACCAGGAGCGGGAATCGAACCCGCACGAGATTGCTCTCACAAGATTTTAAGTCTTGCGTGTCTACCTGTTCCACCATCCCGGCATTCTCTAACATGGTTAGAGATTTGAAATCGCCTTAAACAACAAAGCCCTTCTTCAAGGGCTTTTTGAGCGAGAGACGAGATTCGAACTCGCGACCCCGACCTTGGCAAGGTCGTGCTCTACCAGCTGAGCTACTCTCGCATTTATCATTCTATCAATATTACCTAAAGGAAAACTCCAAATTCTGATTTAACAGGCTGGAAAAAACCCCGTTTCCTAAAGTAAATTGTGACGTGATCTTTCATCTCCGTCTTTTGTGAGTGCAAATGTAAAGCAGTTTTCCAAAATAGCAAAAGTACAACCGTAAAAAATTTTGTCCACTTTTGCTTTCTGCCCCTCCAAAATTGATAATCAGGCATTTATTTAAAATTATTTGAAATAAGAATTTTCATTAAATCGTTGGAATTCTTAGCGCCAAGTTTTTTCAATATTTTTTTCCTGTGTGTAAATACAGTATTTATTGAAATAAACATCTGTTGTGCGATTTCTTGAGAGTCTAATCCCTCCAAAAGTAATAAAGCGACTTCCTTTTCCTTTTTAGAAAGTAACAGGTCTTTTAACAGTGGCTTTTCTTTATGATGGGTTATTTTGGTTCCATCGTCTTTGCTGTAAGAATAACTCCAGTCATAGCCTCTCAGGTGTTCATTGTTGGTCATCTGAAGACCGATATGGAGGTCATAGATGAAATTTCCTTTTTCATCGATCAGGTAAGGTTTGGCTTTGGTAAAAAACCAGATTTCTTTTTTTGAGGTTTTATGGATCCAACGAAGCGTGTAAGACAATTCAAAAGTCTTTTTTTCCTGCATACTCGCTTTTTGAAATACTTCCAAAAAAATATTGTTAAATGCCACATGCTCTTTGGCATCCCCCGGATGCAATGCAGAAATCACGCCTGCGAGGCCATTTTCTCTCAAAAAATCAGCTGAATAACCACTGAGTTCTTCAATATTTTCTGTGAAAAACGGCAAACTCATATCCCTGTAATCAAAGCAACCAATGATAATCCCATCTTTCATGCTTAGGCTGTTGCTCATTTTTTCCAAATCCCTGATGAGCGACGCCTCATCAGGATGGGGAATAAATTCCCTGTCATTTTTATAGGAAAAAAATTCCGATAATTTGTTCTGATTTCTTAATTCATCCAACAAAAAAATATCCATATATCACAATTAAAACAAGCAGTTTAATATTTATCTTTTAATCTACGGAAATCTTAACAATATTCAATTCCCTAATTTCTTCTTGATTTCATTCAGTTTGATCAATGCTTCAATAGGGGAAATGGTATTGATATCAATGGCTCCAAGCATTTCCTGTGCTTCTTTGAATTTTGGATCTGCATCAAATAGACTGAGCTGATAATTGCTTTTCGGCATGTCTTTTATCCTGTCTTTTGATGCATTCATTTCTTTGTCTTTTTCCAGATACCCC
>JBBRFK010000034.1:0-22638 GCA_038224435.1 Cytophagales bacterium
ATACCCAACATCATCAGGGCAAGCATGTCCCAAATGCTAAAAACCAAGTACTTGAACTGACCATCCCAGGATTTTGGACGGATGTAGCTCGCTACCTCTGAGTAGCTTCCTTTCATTAAAGCAGTATGTTCCGCTGCTTCCCCCTTGTTGGGTATAAATTCTTTTTGGATTTCTGTCCATTCCAAGACCACAGCGTCTTGGGCAGGACTAAGGGTGATTCCTTGGTCTTGCAAGGCTTTGATTTCCTTGTATTCCAAATAAGTGCCCCGGATATTTTGCATAAACAGGGTATTGGCCACAAAACCAATAATCGCCACAATTGGAACACCCATGGCTAGGTACTTGGGTTTCATTTTCCTAAATAGAAATGCAAGCATCCCGATTATTCCATAGAAATAAAGTATATCTCCGATCCACAGTAGAATATGGGCATGGATCAATCCGAATATGGTCAACCAAATCATCCTTTTGTAAAATAGCCAAGTGGCTGATTTCCCTGCTTTTTCTTTGTTGGAGGTAAAAAGAATAATCCCTGCCCCAAAAACCATGGAAAAAAGTGCTCTCATCTTTCCTTCAAAGAAAACAGTATTGACAGCATTTACCCAGAAGTTGGTATTGGAAGTATCTTGATTCCAGGCCTCTTCGAAATACTCCGGCATAGCAAAATACGGGATATTCATCAGCAAAATTCCCAATAGGGCGACACCACGGATGATGTCGATGATGTCGATTCTGTCAATCAAGACAGAGGGCTTGGCAGATTTGTCAACCAATTCAGTTTCGGTAGTGGTTTGTAGGGGCATGTTGCTGGGGTTGGGATTGGAGGTTTTGAAATTATTTTTTTCTCATATATCGATTGTTAACTTTCATTCCCCCTTGAATATTCTTTTTGGAACCTGTCTCGTCATACAATGAATTCCTCCACCATTGGCATTGACATAGGTGGCATCGATGAATACCAATTTTTTATCAGGGTAGAGTTTTTTGAAAATCTGTTCTACCTGCTTTTCTTTTTCAGGAGAACTCCTTTGTGCAGTATAGGAAAGAAGGATGATTTTGTCATTGGTAAAAAGAAAATTCATGTAACTCGAGGCTGCGACAACCTTTAGTGTATCACCTTCTTCAAAACCATGGTTGGTGTAAAATTTACGGACTCCTTCTTTGGATAACCTGTCAGCAGTCAATACCCGGTCTTCTGTCAACAGGTCAGGCATAGGTAATTTTATGATAGTCAATGGCTTCCCATCCTGGTCTTTTGCATTTTTGAGGATTTCATAATTCCGCTGCATCCTTTCGTAAGTAGCGCTTTTGATAGGGTTTAGATTTTTCTCTGTTTCATCCACCCAAGCCAAAAGCACTGTGTTTTCATTGGCAAACCTCGCAAATTCATCGGCATGACCGTTTGTTCCCGATGTCGCATAATTTCCAAAAAATTCTCCTCCTCCATCTTCCGCCAATCCCTCGGCCAACCATATCACATTGGTAACTCCTAAAGTCCTGTGGAATTCCTCTTCAAAATGTTTTTTGGTCAAGGTGTCCCGCATCTGTTCAGTAATATTCCTGAACAAAAAATTTTCTGACACCAACAATGACCCTTTCCCATTGACATCAAAAGCGCCACCTTCAATAAACATCCATGACTTATCCAAAATCTCATTCTTATGGACAGCTACCAAGCTGTCTATCTGCATCATCAATTTGACGTTTTTATAGCCTTTTGCCAATTCCGCCGAATCCGATGCTACATCTTTGAGTCTTTTGATGTATCTGAAAAACCCTGTATGATTGAAATCAATTGCCTTTCTTTCTCCCAATCTATTGATGACAAAAGCAGGAGCGCTGTCCCTTGACCAAAAAACCTTATCTGCGGGAATAACAGTTATTTCAACCCTCTCCATAGGTACCTTAAGGTCGTTCAAAAAAGTATGTGCAGCTTTGGCTAGACTGTCGGAAGTCACCCAAAGTACCACATCAATGTCCTGCTGCAACTCCCGGATAATATTTGCGGTAATGACATGCAAAGTGTCATCTTTTTTAAGATTACCATCCCAACCCATCCAAATGGCTTCTTGTGGTTCCCACTCTGCAGGAAAGAAAAAGGCCTTAGGATCGGGTTTTTCCTTACAGGAAAGTAGCAAAGCGAGCATCAGCCAAATTATTCCAAAGAAGTATTTCATAGAGAAATGATTTTATAATTGGGAATTACCATCAGGCACTCGAACCTTGGATTACAATAAAGGAGATCTCTATCAAAAAGTCAGGCTCTTCTTCATACTCTCATCCCCGTCTTTATATGCATCCATCGCTTTGGACAGTGATTCTTTGGCAGCAGCCTCGTTATTTTGGATATTTTGAACCCTTGCCATCGCAAAATGTCCTCCTCCAAATTTTGGGTCATGTTCTAGAAGTGCTTTTGCGGAAGATTCAGCCAGGTCCATATTGCCTGTCGAATAGGTTATATTAGAAAGTAACTGAAGGAAATAAAGCGATTCAATCCAGGGATCCGGTCCCGTTTGACTGAGCATCTGATTTTGAAAATCTTCGATTTTTCCTTTCAGGGTCGCTTTATTGGGATTTTTCTGAAGTGCAAGGCCGTTTTCAATCAGGTCATGCAAACCCTGATAAAACTGAAAATATGATGTGCCGGTGACTGCCTCTTCCGGCATTCCATAGGCTGTCATTTCAAGGACCAAAGAATCCAATAACAACTCGATTTGCTTGGAGGATTTAAATGCATTTTTCTTATCTTTTTTCATCATATATGCCAATCCTGAAGAAATATATGCTACCAGTTTGGTATTGATTCCTTCACCTTCAGCCAATTTATTTGCCAAAATAATCGCCTCATCGTATTCCCCATTTTGCAACAAAAAGAAAGAATGGCCCTTTCTGATTTTCCCTTCCTTCTCCACGGTGTAGGCCTGGATCGTATCTAGCTGAACAAAAATCTTCCTGGCATCCTCAAATTGACCTTTGTATTGGTAGCAATAGGCTAGCAATTCAAGATTGTGGGGATAATGCCAATCATAATGGTATGGCATATCTTCCCTTTTATACTTGGCTTTTTCCAATTCCAAGGCCCGGTTAAACTTGATGATGGCTTCGTCAATATTACCGGTTTTCATCAGGTCATGACCATACATATGCCAAGAATGGGGAATATCGGAAGCTTCCTCTGAGTACATCTGTCCAAATTTGAGCGCGTCTTCAAATTGGGAAAGGCTTTCATTGGCATGAATGAGCAGGTGCCAAACACCAAAGTGATCCGGGTCAGCAACCAAGGCTTTTTCAAGCATTTCCAAACAGGCCTCATCACCCTCCTTTTCACTTTCTTCAAGCCCTCTTAAATACAATCGGATTTCGGATGCCAGTAACCATGACTCCGCATTGTCGGCAAACTCGGAAATCAGTGCGTCCTTTACAGCATATACGCTGTCATACATCGTCTGATAACCTTCCAAATCACTAGGTGGCCTCAAGGTTAAAAAATTTGTTTTTACATAAAGATACTCAAACCTATTCCCTGCTTTTTTTGCCAATTGATAAGCTTTTTCGCCATATTCCTTGGATTTAACGGTATCAGAAAGATTGGAATAAACAATACTCAAGCCGTTCCAAATCATAGCTGCATCCGGGTCAATCCTTGCCCCGTCATGGAAAGACCTAGCTGCCTGTACGTCATCAAAGTTGTAATAATACGCCATCCCCTGGTTGAACATTTCCTGCGCACGGCTTGATTTGGTATTGATGGGAAAATCAATAGTCCCGATCCTAACATTTGAAAGTCCTATGGGCTTGGTCAAAAAATCCTCGGGCACATACGCCAACTCTCCGCAGAGGGTAATTCCCATCATCTGATCAAAGTTATAATCCCCTGAAATAGGATTTGGATAAGGGTTTTCATCTTCTTCATGGAAAAAAAATAAAGTGCCCAATAGAAAGGGAACGACTACAAAACTCCATAATTTCAAAATCGGCAGGTAGTTCATATAAAGGATGTTATGGTGGAAAAGAACAAGCTACAAAAAATTTTTTTATACTGAAAATCAAGGATTTATTGACTAAAAATTAACTCTAATTCATAAATTAAAAAACGTAAAAATTCAGAAACCAAAATGGATTGAGAATTGCTTCCTTTTGATTTGAAATAAAAAAAGGAAGGTCGATGAAAACCCTCCTTTATTCCAATATTTATAATGAAAATCAATTGGTCGTATCCTTGATAAAATCCGCCAGATCTTTTTTGAATTTTTGGAGAGAAGGCAAATGGGTATAAAACATGTGCCCACCTTCATAATACGTCATGATAATGTTTTGTCTGATTTCCGGTCGTAAGTTCATTTGGTCTATGGAATGTTCTACTCCATAAAACACCGTAGCCAAATCATAATATCCGTTCATGAGCAAGACTTTGACATTGGGATCCTTGTTCATGGCATCCGCCATGTCGATAGCTGTATTGATTGATATCATACTGCCCCAGCCTTCATTTCCTTGGTGAGACCAATCCCATTTGAAGCCAGGAGAAGCATACGCGGAAGTTTTATAGGTTAATTTTTTACTTACGCCCAAGTCTCTATGAAGGTAATCCAAGAAACCTGTTGTATAGGCTGGGGAGATGGCGTCACTTTGAGGATCAGTGATTGCATTTTGATTTTGGGAAAAAGGGTTGATCCCTATGAACCTGGAATCCAAACGGCCCACGGTCTTTCCATCTTCTCTAAGCACCTCGTTGAAAAATTCACTTGCTGTCATCCTCAGGTTGTTTTGATTCCAGATTTCCTTAGATATTCCGGTATATTTTTCCATTTTTTCGGCAATTCCGTTTCTTTCATCATCACTAAGCCTTCCTCCCTTAAACAATGCCGGCAAATATTCTTCTTCTGTGAATTTTCTCACTTCATCTACAAAGGATTCCAAATTTGGATTTTTGTTGGAAATCTTGTCATGATACCAAGCAGTAGCGGCATAAGATGGGAAATGCACCAAGTAAGAAGTGCTTTCCTGTACCGGAAAGGCCAATGACCTGATGTCAAATACCGAAGAAACCATCACCACGCCATTCAGGGCAATCCCTTTTCCAAGCAAATAGCTCATGACACCGGCATTTCTAAAAGTACCATAGCTTTCGCCAAGCAAATACTTTGGAGATTGGAAGCGGTCATACTCTTTCAAAAACTGGATGATAAACAAGCTCGTCGCCCGGATATCCTGGTCCACTCCCCAAAAATCCTTGCCCTCGGCTTTTCCGATCGGCATACTCAGGCCGGTACCGATAGGATCCATCATCACCACATCAGCGACATCGAGGATGGAATAATCATTGTTGACCAATTCATATGGAGCTGCTTTGGTATATCCGGGATCGTTGACTACGATTCTTTTCGGCCCCATCACTCCCATGTGCAACCAATAAGAAGAAGAGCCAGGTCCTCCGTTGAAGGAAAAAATGATCGGTCTTTTGGATGGGCCGTCTTCCTTAAAATAGGCCGTAAAGCCATGAAGGGCTATCGGTTCATTATTTTCATCTCTAAGCTGAAGCGTTCCAGCCCGTGTTTTTAAGCTGTGGGTAGTTCCGTTGATTTTTACAGTTTGGGTTGAGGTAAAAATTTCGCCCTCAGGAATCGGTTTATCGGTCGGTTTTTCTTGGGCAAATAGGTGTAAAGAAAAGAGTAGAAAAACATAGAAGAGTAAAATTGGCTTTTTCATATTTCGTAAGATTGATTGATGGTCATTATTTCAGGCAATCTAATAAATTTCAACAGAAAATTTAATTGGAATTATTTCGCGGAGCAAATCATCCCAGATACCATTCGAAACGCTTTACAAGCAGGAACAGGTATTTCAATTCCTCCCCGGGGCTGCTGATTATCCATTTCACAAACGGTTATAATCGACTAGAAACGACAAAAACCCGACTAGCGAGATGATTCCTGAAGACCTTTGATCCATTGCCAAAATAAACCGGCAATAGGAAATTATTCAAAACCAAAAAAAACACAATAAAATGAGCAACATGAGAAACAAGGTACAACTGATCGGGAGATTGGGTGCCAAAGCAGAAACAAAACGCTTTGATTCAGGAAAATTAAAGGCGTCTTTCAACATTGCGACCAAGGATGTTTTTAAAAACGCAAAAGGGGAAAAAGTCGAAGAAACGACATGGCACAACATCATCGCATGGGGCAATACTGCTGAAGTCATCGAAAAATATACTGACAAAGGCTCAGAAATTGCCATCGAGGGAAAGCTTTCCAACCGGTCTTATGAGGACAAGGACGGCACCAAGAAATACATCACTGAGGTGATTGCCGAGGAGGTTTTATTGCTTGGAGAAAAAGTCACATCCTCATGACAACCCAAACACCAAGCGGCATCCTGATGGTTTTACTTTCAGGGTGCCGTTTGATTTTTCAAAATACAAGTGACCCAAATCCTGACTTTACTGAAGAAATATTCTTAATGTCAATTAATGCACCGAAACTTTTTACAGTAAGAAACAAACAATTTGATAATCATGAACAAATCAAAAGATTTTGGGATTGTATTACTATGGCATCCAAATAAGCGTAATTTTGACATTTGGAAAACCTATTAAACATGAAAAAAATAGCAGTGTACACATCAGGAGGTGATGCGCCGGGTATGAATGCCTGCATCAGGGCTGTAGTCAGGACGGCGATTTTTAGAGATTTGGAAGTGTATGGCATTTCTTATGGCTATGACGGGATGATCAATGGCAACATCAAAAGGATGCAATCCCACTCGGTAAGCAATATCATCCAGCGTGGCGGAACCATTCTGAAATCCGCCAGGAGTGAAGAATTCAGGACAAAAGGAGGAAGGGCAAAAGCCTACCAGCATCTGAAATCCAATGGCATCGAAGGCTTGGTCGCAATCGGAGGCGATGGCACTTTCACAGGAGGGAAGATTTTCTTTGAGGAATTTGGAATTCCTATTATCGGATGCCCGGGCACAATCGACAACGATATTTATGGTACTGACTATACTATTGGATTTGATACAGCAGTGAATACCGCGTTGGATGCCATAGACAAAATCAGAGATACAGCTGCCTCACACGATAGGATATTTTTCATAGAAGTAATGGGAAGGGATAGTGGTTATATCGCAATAGAATGTGGGATTGGCGGAGGGGCGGAATTTGTGATGGTCCCTGAAACCTCCACCGATCTGAAAGCAGTAGTCAAATCCCTCAAAAACCTCAGGAAAACCAAATCTTCAAGCATCATCGTAGTAGCTGAGGGCGATGATGATGGCGGTGCTGAAGAAATCATGCAAAAAGTCAGGGAAAAAGTGAATGATCCCGAAAAAGAATTTAAGGTCACTACCTTGGGCCACATCCAGAGAGGCGGCAGACCAACAGCACGAGACAGGGTCTTGGCGTCAAGATGTGGAATGGCGGCGATTGACGGGTTGATCGCAGGCGAATCCAACTGTATGGCAGGAATCATGAACGGTCAGGTAGTGTATACCCCTTTTGCGGATTGCATAGGCAAAAGCAAAGCCCTGCTTACAGACCACCTCAAATTAATTGAAATTTTAAGTATTTAGAAAAACATGGGGTATCTACCTATTATTATTACACTTTCAGGATTTATTGTTTTGTTTTTTTTGGTTGTCAACCAATCAATGGTTGCCAAGAAAAAAGCGGTCCTACAAATCCAGCTAGCTTTCTTTGAAGGATTGGAAAAATTGCGTTTTGGCCATAAAAAAGATGTGGGACTGAAATCTGATACCATAAAAATGATCGAATCAGAATACAATAAAGCCAAATCCGGACTTAGCCCTAAAAGCGAATCAATATTTGAAAATGAAATCCGCCCGATATTTCAATCTCTAAAAGTCACCATTTCCCAATATAACAAATTAATCGAAAAAAAACCTTACAGTTTTGTTGCCAAGGTGATGGGACACAAGCATCTTGGATGATTATTTCTTTTTAAAGAAAAAACTTAAAAAACCAAAATTTTTAATTCTTGGACCTTGAAAATCAAAAATTTTCTCTGGTTTTATTTTGTATAAAAGTTATTATTCCTTCAATGTCTGAGGGATGAAACCAAGTCATTTCAGCGTATTTTTTGAACCAGGTAATCTGCCTCTTGGCATACCTACGGGAATTCCTTTTCAACAACCTGACAGCTTCCTGTTTGTCATATTTGCCTTCCAAAAACCTAAAAATCTCAGAGTATCCAACTGTCTGAAGGGCATTCAAATGCCTGGATGAAAATAATTGTTCTGCCTCTTCAAAAATCCCCCCGGTGATCATCATATCCATTCGTTGATCAATCCTTTGGTAAAGTTCCTCCCGGTCTCTTTCGAGTCCAATCAGAAGACAATTGAAAGGCCGTACACTTTTTTTCTTTTTCCTAAATGAACTAAAGGTTTTTCCTGTTCCAATGCACACTTCCAAAGCCCTCATGAGCCTTTGTGGATTGTGGACATCGACCTGTCCAAAATATTCAGGATCAAGTTTTTCCAATCTGGATTGCAAATTTTGAATGCCTGTTTTTTCAAAATCCAAAATCAACTCTTTTCTGATAGCAGGATCTACATCGGGAATTTCATCAAATCCATAACAAATGGCGTCAAGGTAAAGTCCCGAGCCTCCGGTCATGATCACCACCTCGTGCTGCTCAAAAAGCTTTTCCAACAAGCTAAGCGCATCGGTTTCAAATTTTCTGACATCATACTCGTCAAAAATAGAAAGCGAGTTGATCAAATGATGCTGGATTTGTTCCAATTCAAAATTTGTAGGCTTTGCTGTACCAACATTGGTTTCTTTGTAAAACTGCCGGCTATCAGAAGAAATGATTTCGGTCCTGAATTTTTTGGCAAGTCGGAGGCAGATTTCCGTTTTACCTACGGCAGTCGGGCCTGCAATTACCAATAAATGTTTATTTTTCGAATTCAAAGTGGTAGTAAGCTATAATAAGTCAGAACCAAAATTATCAATATTAAATAATGAAAACCAAAAAGGTACTTATTGTAGATGACAATTCACTCAACAGAAAAGTTTTTGAGCACATCATCGGTCAGCTTTACCAATTTGGGACAGCCTCCGACGGAAGAGATGCTTTGGAAAAAATCAAGACGGGTGAGTATGACCTCATTTTGATGGATATTCAAATGCCAAACCTTGACGGTATCAACTCATTGAACATCATCAAAAATGAAAAACTTTCAAATATCCCTGTTATTGCCGTTTCGGCATATGCAAATGAAAGCGACCGGGAATATTTTATTTCGGCCGGTTTTGATGATTTTATTGCCAAGCCGATCAAACCGCGGAATTTGCTGGAAACCATTGACAGTCATTTACGGAAATCTGAACAGCCTACCGAAGGAGAGGACGGTCTACAAACTCCTGATTCAGAATTGGACTCAAAGATTGTAAGGACTTTGTTGAAATTTAACACTGCGGAAAACATCAGGTCGGTGTATGGGGAGTTTGTACAAGAGAGTATAAATCTGTTAAGTGAAATACGTACTTTGATTGAATCAGAAAATTTTTCAGAAATAGGAGAAAAACTCCACATCATCAAAGGAAATTCGGGGACACTTGGCGCCATGGATATTTACAATTTCTGCCAGAATTTTGAAAAAAACATTAAATCTCTCAATTTTGAGAATACCACTGAAGAATATTTATATTTGACAAAGCTAATTCATTCATTTAGTTCAAAAATCAAATCATCTCAATTGCTCAATCCATGAAGGAAAACAAGAAAGTTTTGGTAGCTGAAGACAGTTCAGTTATTATCAATCTTACTAAGAATGTACTCCTTTTTGAGAAATACAGGATAACGGCCGTTAAAAACGGGAAACAAGTTTTGGATATACTGACGAATGAAGATTTCGACCTGATTTTGATGGATATCAACATGCCCATAATGGATGGAATAGAATGTACGAAAGCCATCAGGTTATTGGAGGATAAGACCAAAGCAAATATTCCAATTGTCGCCATTACAGGAAATTATAAGAATTACACCATGGATGATTTCAAAAAAGCTGGGCTCAATGACTATATCCAAAAACCTTTGGATTATGACCTGTTGCTTGCTACAGTGAAAAAACATCTTTCTTAAAAAGAAGGAACCGGAATGACTGTAAAATATACCAAAAACTTTCTGGACAAACTCGAAGACCTTTTTGCCTCCTCGGAATTCATTTTGAGGTATGAAAAGGGGAATTTCAAATCGGGATACTGTGTCCTCAAAGAAACCAAGATAGTCATCGTCAATAAATATTATACTTTGGAAGGCAAAATCAACGCTTTGATTGATATTATCAAAGAGTTGGAATTCAGCCCCAAAGATTTTTCTGATAAAAAACTGCAGGACTTAATTTCCGGATTGCAACAAAAAGAACTGAAGCTTTGAAAGTCACATTCTTAGGCACAGGCACTTCCCAGGGCGTACCCGTGATAGCCTGCGACTGTCCCGTGTGTAGCTCCCTTGATTACCGGGACAAAAGATTGAGGAGTTCGATCCACCTTGAGATTGATGGCAAAAGCCTGGTCGTAGATACAGGTCCTGACTTCAGGCAGCAGATGATCAGGGAGAAAATCCATCATTTGGATGGGATACTTTTTACGCACGAGCACAAAGACCATACTGCCGGACTGGATGACATCCGGTCCTATAATTTTCTTCAGAAAAAAGACATGCCTATCTATGGGACCAAAAAAGTCCTGAACCAGATAAAAAGAGAATTCGCATACATCTTTGAGGAAGTAAGGTATCCGGGTATACCATCGGTGATTGCCCAAGAAATCACAAAAGAACCTTTTATAGCAGAAGGGATCAAGGTGATTCCGATTGAAGTCATGCATTACAGGTTACCCGTATTTGGTTTTAGGTTTGGGGATTTCACCTATATCACAGATGCCAAATACATTGATGACGCTGAACTTGAAAAAGTGAAAGGATCCAAGGTCCTTGTGTTGAATGCTTTGCAAAAAACCCATCACCTCTCCCATTTCACTCTCGATGAGGCCATACAACTGGTAAACCAGATCAAGCCTGAATCGGCTTATTTCACACATATCAGCCATCGGCTTGGCACGCACCAAGATGTGGAGTTAATATTGCCCCCAAATATCCATCTTGCTTACGATGGATTGAAAATATCCGTTTAACGATGCACTTCAACTTCCACTTTTTAAAATTCCTTTGCCCTGAACTGGACAATGTATACACGGGCGCCGAGATTGTGGAATGTTTTTCCCAAAACAAAGATGAATTGTTAATCGGATGTACCAAGGAAGGAATGGAAATTTTTATCAGGGCCAACCTGCTCCCCTCTGTTTCCTGTATTTCATTCCCCGATAACTTCAAAAGGAGCAAAAGAAACACTGTATCTCTATTCCCCGAAATAATCGGTAAAAAGATTACTAAAATCGAATCCGTCAATTTTGAGAGGGCATTTATTGCTTTTCTGGATTCGGGAGACAAGCTACTATTCAAGCTACATGGAACTAGAAGCAATATTCTTTTCTATCCAAAGGAGGCTCTGTTGCCGACTTTAGTGTTTAGAAATGAACTGAGAGATGATAAAAACCTTTTGCTCTCTGATTTTCCAAAAAACCTTAAAACAGATCTAAACACTTTCACTTCATTGGAAGGAAATGCCTCGAAATTTTTGCCTACACTCGGTAAAATCCCAAGAGAATGGCTTAAGAACCGTGGCTATATCGAAGCAGTTTTGGAGGAAAAGTGGGAGCTGATGCAGGAACTTTTGGATATGCTTGAAAGTCCTCTTTTCTCAATTATCAAGGAGGAAAGTGACTACTTGTTGTCTCTCCTGCCGGAAAAAGAAGCAATTTTTCAAACCTCAGATCCAATAAAAGCCTGCAATGAACTGTTCAGGTACAGGGTTGTCATCCAGTCCTTTGAAAAAGAAAAACATTCTTGGCTAAAGCAGTTTCATGAACAGCAGAAGAGAACCCAATCTTACATTCAAAAAACCGGGGAAAGACTAGATCATCTCATACATGAAACTCCGCCTTCTCAGGTAGCGGACGTAATCATGGCCAACCTACATGCCATCGAACCAAATTCTGATCAGGTTCAGTTATTTAATTTTTATTCGGGAAGAGAGGAAGTTTTCAAACTCAAATCGGGACAAAGCCCCCAAAAATATGCTGAAAACCTCTACCGCAAATCGAAAAACAGGAAGAAAGAGATTGAGCAACTGTCCCAGAATCTTGCCGAAAAAGAAAAACTCTTTGGTCAGACAGCCGCATGGGTAGGGGAAATTGAGGGATTCAATGACTTTAGAAGTCTCCGCGATTTTGTCAAAAACAACCATTTGACCCCAAAATCCAAGGAACAGGAAGAACAGGTACCATTCAAAAGATTTGAAATCGAAGGATTTGAAGTTCTCGTCGGAAAATCAGCGAAGGCCAATGATGAAATGCTCCGCAATTTTGCCTGGAAAGAAGATTTATGGTTACATGCCAAAGATGTTTCCGGTTCACATGTTCTGATCAAATACAGGTCGGGGATCAATTTCCCAAAAACTGTTTTGGAACGTGCTGCTGAATTGGCCGCTTACTACTCGAAAAACAAAAATGAAAGTCTTTCCCCGGTGATGTATACCCCTGCAAAATTTGTAAGGAAGGTAAAAGGAACACCTCCCGGTGCAGTGATGGTCGAAAAGGAAAAGGTCTTGATGGTCAGACCCACCGGACCGAAAGAAGACAGCAATTAGTATCAGGAAGTTTTCACAGTATTGACCTCTTTAAAACCAACAAAAAAGGCTTCCAATGACGGAAGCCTTTTTTGCTGAAAGTAATTTTACGTTACTCCACAAGGTGGATTTTAAGCATGTTGGTTTTCCCTTTTTCTTTCAAAGGCATGCTGGCGGTGTTGATGATAATATCACCATTTTTGACATACCCGTCTTTTTTCAATTGATCCTGGATGTCCATAAAAGTAGCATCGGTAGAGGTATTACTCTCATAATAATATGCCCTGACTCCCCAAACCAAACTCAGTTGGGTCAAAAGGTTTTTGTTTCTGGTAAAAATCAAAAGATTTGCAAGGGGTCGGAACGAAGCCAATCTTAATGGAGTCTGACCGGAGGTTGTAATTCCGACCAAAGCTTTGGCTTTTACATTTCTTGAAAGCCTTGCAGCCATCAAAGTAAGGTTTTTACTTAAGAAGTTGGGATCGTTTTCCTCGATTTTATAAAGGTGATGGAAGACATCCTCGTTGGTTTCAATGTAATTGATGATGGTACTCATGGCTTTGACAGCGCCGACAGGAAACTGACCTGAAGCTGTTTCTGCTGAAAGCATGACCGCATCTGCCCCATCCAAAACAGCAGTTGCCACATCATTGGTCTCCGCCCTTGTTGGACGTGGGTGCGTGGTCATACTCTCCAACATCTGGGTGGCAATGATCACTGGTTTGCAGGCGACTTTGCATAGAGAGACCATTTTCTTTTGCCAAAGTGGCACAGTTTCCATAGGCATTTCTACCCCAAGATCACCTCTCGCTACCATGATGGCATCCGTCGCTTCAATGATAGATTCTATATTCTGTAAAGCTTCAGGTTTTTCAATTTTGGCTATTATTTTGCAATTTTTCCCTGCCTTATTGATTCTTTCTCTTAAATCGATGATGTCGTCTACTGACCTTACAAATGACAGCGCAATCCAATCCACATCATTGGCCAAACCAAACTCAAGATCTTCAAGGTCTTTTTCGGTAAGTGAAGGGGCAGATACTTTGGTGTTGGGTAGATTGATTCCTTTTCTGGACTTCAAGATACCACCGTGTATGACTACGCATCGGACATTTTTCCCATCCGTATTGTTGACAGCGAGTTCGATATTACCGTCATCAATCAGAATCCTATCCCCTGATTTCACATCATTGGGAAGATTCTCATAAACAGTGCTTACAAGCTCGGCATTGCCTACTACAGGATCATTAGTAATGGTGATTTTTCCGCCCGGCACAATCTGGACGCCACCGTTTTCCATTTCTCCTATCCGGATTTTTGGCCCTTGAAGGTCTTGGAGAATTCCGATTTTGACAGTGAGTTTTTCATTGATTTCACGAATCATTTTGATGACTTCGGCATGTTGGGCGTGTGTACCATGCGAAAAATTAAGTCTGAAAACGTTGGCTCCTGCATTGGCGAGACTTTTCAAAGTGTCAATATTATTGGAGGCAGGACCGATGGTGGCTAATATTTTTGTCTTATTATAAAGAGCAATACTCATAGAATATTGGGTTTTAATAGGTTAATAAATTTTCTTTAGATTTGATTTTATCGATGTCGAGTTTGACAACATTTTGGATTAATCCATTGCTCGAAAGGCGCTCAATATAGTTATTAATATCCACTTCCGAAGTAAAATCTTGGATGAGCAGGAAGTAATCGAAGATTTTCAATTCAGGAATGAGGTATAATAAATTGGCATCTAGGACAAAGGATTTGTTTTTCAACAACTGTATGAAACCGTTTTCTTTTTCACATTTATATTGGGAAATACAAAGTTTGATGCCGCCAATAAATTCGAGTTCATAATCCTTTGCTTTGGCCAATCTGATATCCAAAGAATTATTGATGATCCATGCCATTTTGTAATCCTTGACTGGTGCCACAAAACCAAGAAGTTCAAATTCATATAGGTGTTCGACAATTAATTTGTTTTTCTTCATTTGTGGAAGAATTTGACCAAACAAAATTAAAAATATTCCATCAACTTCTGACACCATAAATAATATCTTCAATTTAGGTACTGCATTTTTTTGGCAATAAGGTTTTAAATCTATTTCTTTGCGGAGTGTTTTAAATTAAACTATTCGAAAAATGTCTGAAATTGCACAAAAAGTTAAAGCCATTATCGTTGATAAATTAGGCGTAGAGGAATCTGAGGTAACTCCTGAGGCTAGCTTCACTAATGATCTTGGTGCAGACTCACTGGATACAGTAGAGCTAATTATGGAATTCGAAAAAGAATTCAACCTTTCTATTCCAGATGACCAAGCTGAGCAAATCGGTACAGTAGGTCAGGCTATCAGCTATCTGGAGGCAAACGTAAAATAAAATATTCATTCAAAATTCATTTATGAATTTAAGAAGAGTTGTAGTAACAGGTTTAGGTGCCCTCACACCGATTGGAAATACTGTTCCGGAATTTTGGAATGGATTATCAAATGGTGTGAGCGGTGCTGCACCTATTACTAGATTCGATGCTTCCCTTTTCAAAACCCAATTTGCCTGTGAGGTCAAAAATCTTGACGTCGAAAAGTTTATTGAAAGAAAAGAAGCCCGAAAAATGGATCTTTTTACTCAGATGGGGGTTATTGCCGCTGACGAAGCGATCAAAGATGCAGGTCTTGATCTAGAAAAAATCAACTTGTACAGAGCAGGGGTCATTATGGGTTCAGGCATCGGCGGTATCAGGTCCTTTCAGGATGAGGTCACAGATTTTGCCAGAGGCGATGGTACTCCAAGATTCAATCCCTTCTTTATTCCCAAAATGATAGCTGACATCTGCGCGGGTTTCATTTCGATCAGATATGGATTCAAAGGACCTAATTTTGTTACTGTTTCGGCTTGTGCTTCAGCGACAAACGCGATTATTGATGCTTTCAATTACATAAGATTAAACAAAGCTGACATCTTCATCACAGGTGGTACAGAAGCGACCATCACAGAGGCTGGCGTCGGTGGATTTAATGCTCTGAAAGCACTTTCCCAAAGAAATGATTCTCCCACAACTGCTTCCCGGCCATTTGACAAAAACAGAGATGGATTTGTACTTGGAGAAGGGGCCGGATGTCTGATCTTAGAAGATTATGAACATGCCAAAGCACGTGGGGCAAAAATATATGCTGAATTGGTCGGCGGAGGAATGACTGCAGATGCTTATCATATTACCGCTCCCCATCCTGAGGGAGAAGGCGCAAGCAATGTGATGAAGCTCGCATTGGAGGATGCAGAGATGCAGCCTGAAGACATTGACTATGTCAATGTGCACGGTACTTCCACTCCTCTCGGAGATATCAGTGAGGTAAAAGCAATTCAAAGGGTATTCGGCGAGCATGCCTATGACATCAACATAAGCAGCACAAAGTCGATGACAGGCCACCTTCTGGGTGCGGCAGGTGCTATCGAAGCCATCGCTTCCATACTTGCTATTAAAAATAGTCTTATCCCTCCCACCATCAATCATTTTACAGATGATGAGGAGTTTGATGCTAGATTGAATCTGACTTTCAATAAAGCCCAAAAAAGAGAAATCAATGCCGCACTGAGCAATACCTTTGGATTTGGTGGGCACAATGCCTCCATCATTTTCAAAAAAATAACAGATTAACATTGAGACTGTCCAGATTGCTAAGGCTTAGGTCACTGTTCTATTCCAAATACGAAAAAAGGCTTGCCTCCTCCATCAAACATATGGTTGGAAGCAAGCCTTTTAATTTGACCCTATACAAACTTGCCATCAAGCATGCATCTGTCGCAGAGGAATCCATCAATGGGATGAAAATTTCCAATGAGAGACTGGAATACCTGGGTGATGCCATCTTGGGGGCAGTAGTCGCTGAGTTTCTTTTTATCAAATACCCTTACAGGGATGAAGGCTTTCTTACCGAAACTAGAAGCCGGATGGTAAACAGGGAGGCTCTTAACCAAATCGCCATGAAAATCGGCCTGTCGAAAATCATCAGCGAGGAATACAAAGGGAAGAATCTAAGCTCGCATAAATCTCTCTATGGAGATGCACTTGAAGCAATGGTTGGGGCTATTTACCTTGACAGGGATTTTCATTTTTGCAAAAAATTCATTTTGAAAAGGATCCTCATCCATTTCGACTTGGACAATATCATTACCACTACCACCAACTTCAAGAGTAAGATCATTGAGTGGGGCCAAAGAGAAAATTCTGAAATTGATTTTAAAACCATTTCAGTAAACGGAGAACAGAGGTATAAGGAATTTATCGTCGAGCTGCATGTCAACAGGCAGATTCTGACCGTAGGAAAGGGCGCCACTAAGAAAAAGGCCGAACAGGAAGCTGCTAAAAATGCCTGTGAAATTCTCAACATAGCTGTTTAGAACAGTATATTTGGGGTTAGATTTGAGTTTAGAAACCAAAAAAATGTCAACATTGAAAATCGCCTGTGCCACCGTCAACCAAACTCCTTTAGATTGGACAGGCAACCTTGAGCATATCACACAAGCGATTCTGAAAGCCAAATCTCTCGATGCCGAATTCATTTGTTTTCCTGAATTGGCCATCACAGGCTATGGAAGCGAAGATCTTTTTTTAAGCTATTGGTATCCCCAAAAAGCCCTCAAAAAACTCGAAGATCTCGTTCCCTACTCCGTCGATATTACCATAGCAGTGGGTCTGCCGGTGAGGATTCAAGACAAAGTTTACAATTGCGTCGCAATACTTGAAGACCAAAAAGTCACCGGATTTGTTGCCAAGCAATTTATGGCCATTGATGGCGTACATTATGAGTTCCGCTGGTTCACCCCTTGGGAAAAAGGAAAGGTAATTGATTTTGAATTTCAAGGCATTCAGATTCCTTTTGGAGATCTTGTTCTTGAAAAGAAGGGAATAAAATACGGCTTTGAGATATGTGAAGATGCTTGGCGGGGAAGTGTAAGGCCCGGTTATAGACTCAAAGAAAGAAACGTCGGTATTATTTTCAATCCCAGTGCAAGTCACTTTGCCATGGGTAAAAGCATTTTGCGGGAGCAGCTCGTAAACGACAGTTCGAGAATTTTTGATGCGACTTACTTTTATGTAAACCTTCTTGGAAATGAAGCAGGAAGAATGATTTTTGACGGGGAAATGCTGGTCTCAAAAAACGGCAGACTGATTTTAAAAAACAAACTGCTTTCCTTTGAGGATTATCAGGTTTTGACATTTGATTATGATGCACAAACTGCAGATTATCCAGAAGTCAAAAGTACCCACCATAAAAATGAAGAATTTGTCAAGGCATCTGCATTGGCGCTGTTTGATTACCTGAGAAAAAGTAAAAGTAAAGGTTTTGTCCTCTCACTCAGCGGAGGAGCGGATTCATCGACCATCGCTGTTTTGGTAGCCGAAATGGTCAGACGGGGAGTCGAAGAACTCGGAGCAACCACTTTCCTAAAAAAAATGGGATCCACATTTATTCCCCTGACAAATAATCCGGTCAAAGAAATAATCGGTCAAATACTTACCACTGCCTATCAGGCATCTGACAATTCTTCCTTTGCCACTTTTCAAAGTGCAAAATTTCTGGCGGAAAGTCTTGGGGCTGAATTCCTTCATTGGGAAATCACCGATGAAGTCAAATCCTATACAGAAAAAATCGAAAAATCCATCGGGAGGAAACTTACCTGGAAAGAAGACGACATCACCCTACAAAACATACAGGCAAGAGCCAGGTCCCCGATTATATGGATGCTTGCAAATGTGAAAAACGCCCTCCTTTTCAGCACTTCCAACAGGAGTGAAGGTGATGTAGGATATACAACTATGGATGGGGATTCCAGTGGAAGCATCTCTCCGATAGCAGCGGTGGACAAGTTTTTTGTACTCCAATGGCTGCGATGGGCAGAGACAGAACTCCATTATCAAGGATTGAAAAAAGTAAATGGTCTACAGCCGACCGCTGAACTCAGGCCTGCCGAAAATCACCAAACAGATGAAAATGACCTAATGCCTTATTCCGTGATAGTAGAAATCGAGCGGCTTGCGATACGGGATAAAAGGTCACCGATGGATATTTTTCTGATCCTTAGAGAGGAGTTGAACGTAGAAAGTGAATTACTCAAGAGCTATATCAAAAAATTCTTCAGGCTATGGTCCCGAAACCAGTGGAAAAGAGAGCGGTTGGCTCCTTCGTTTCACTTGGATGAATTTAACGTAGACCCAAAAACATGGTATAGGTTTCCGATTTTGTCCGGGGGATATGAAGAAGAATTGAAAGAATTGGATGATAATTGAACCAAAAAAGTGATCACCTGATCCCAGAAAAGATAACAATATGACATTACAACTGATAGTAGACTATATCGTATGGAGTCCCAATCAAGCGGTTTTTCCAAGTTTTGAAAGATTAAGGTGGTACAGTTTATTGTTTGCTTTTGGCTTTATTATTTCCCAACAGGTGATGATCCATATCTACCGAAAGGAAGGTCAAGATGATAATCTTGTGGACAAGCTGACGATCTACATGGTACTCGCCACCATTATTGGAGCGAGATTGGGACATGTGCTTTTCTATGAGCCCGAAAAATACCTGAGTAATCCGATCGAAATCCTCAAAGTCTGGGAAGGTGGACTTGCCAGCCATGGTGCTGCAATTGCCATTTTATTTGCGCTTTACCTTTACGCAAGGAAGGTGCCGACACAGACTTACCTCTGGGTGGTGGACCGCATAGTCATCGTAGTGGCCTTGACAGGAGCTTTGATTAGGATTGGGAACCTGATGAACTCCGAAATCGGAGGAAAACCAACCGGTACCGACAGTGGTTTCGTATATGCTAGAGACAGTGAAGAAATATTGGAAACACTCCGGATTCCGGTTCAGGAAGTACGGGCTTACAAACCTGGTAATAGAGAATCAGAACTGACAGGAACAGGAATCGTGCCGGTCAATATTGATATTAAAATAGAAAAAGGTGGGTTTAGTGAAGCAGATCTCAAGACGAATTTAGAAACAGATGTCAAATATGCGCTGACCAAATTCAAAAGCTCACAGAAGTACATGGCAGAAAGTGCTGATGCTCCATTAAATATTGTTTTGGTAGATAAAGGAGACCATTACTTGGCGACTGTCTATACTTTTGGTGTGGCGAGGTATCCTACACAGATCTATGAGGCCGCTTCTTATTTCGTGATTTTCCTTGTGCTGCTTTGGCTTTGGATAACTTACAAATCCAGACTGCCGGATGGATTGTTGCTGGGATTATTTTTGATCTCGGTTTTTGGAATGCGGTTTGTATGGGAATATCTGAAAGAAAATCAAGTTGATTTCGAACAGGAACTTACCCTTAACATGGGTCAATGGCTGAGTATTCCATTGGTAATCGGAGGATTGATTTTGGTGGGACTGGCATTGAAAAAAGGATTTAACGCAAAAAACGACTAAGGAACAGGGTCATGACCATGACCTCCCCAGGGATTGCAGCTTAAAATTCTTTTGATTCCCAGCCAACCACCTTTGAAAACTCCGTGTTTCAATATGGCTTCTTTAGTATATTGACTGCATGTTGGCGTATACCTGCAGGAAGCAGGAAATAGTGGTGAAATCACGTACTGATAAACCAATACAGGGAATATGGCGATTTTGCGGATGATTGTCTTCAAAGCGGTGATGTTTCAGAGATAAAAAAATATGGTAAGGTTAAGTTCCTCAAAAAAAAATTAAGTACTCTTCCTATTGAAAAAATTTTACAGATATAGTCTTTTAGCTACACTTGTTTTCCTTGGATTTTTTGAGGTAAAGATGGCTATTGCCCAAACGGAACAGGCACAGCAGGACAGTATCACAATTGACCATCCCGATAAGGTCATCATCAACAATATTTTTATTGTAGGAAATGAAAAGACCAGAAAGAATATTATTCTCAGGGAAATAGACCTAAAAACCGGGGTTACCTATGATTGGGATGAAATGATGGCAATGATCCAGGCTGACCAACAAAAAATTTATAACCTCCTGCTCTTCAACAGTGTGGAAATCACACCTCTGCTGACAGAAGATGGGCAGTTAGAGATTCTAGTATCAGTCACCGAAAGGTGGTATATCATTCCCAACATCATTTTTAACCTTGCAGACCGAAACATTGCGGAATGGTGGACAAACCAAAACCGGGATTTTTCCAGGGTAAATTATGGTGCAAGGCTTGCGCATAACAATGTAGGCGGAAGGAATGAAAAACTGAGAATCGGCGCCCAATTTGGCTTTGTCAAAGCTTTTGAGGTATTGTATAGCATCCCCTATCTGGACAAAAAACAAAAACATGGGATCTCAGGGCAGTTTACCTATTTTACCCAAAAAACCATTCCTGTCGAATCCGCTTTTAACAAGCAGGTTTTTTACACCAATGAAAATGTAGAAGTATTGAGAAAAAATTCTTCTGCTTTTTTTAGGTACAGCTATAGGGCGAGTTTCTATAATTTCCATTTTGTCACTTTCGGATACAACAATACCATCATCAATCCGGATGTCTTTGTCCAGAATCCTGCATATTTCCTCCACGAAAGCAACAAACTCAACTACTTCGTGCTCGGATATACCTACCTGCATGACAGGAGAAACAATATACGATATGCGACGGAAGGTCAACTCTTGAGCCTCAACATTACCAAATATGGATTGTTTGCTGCTGATGACATTGATGATGCAGAACTTTCCATCAACGCAAACAAGTATTTTAAGATCGGCAGTAAATTCAACTTTGTCAGCGGCTTGTCAATTAGTTCCTTTTTCGAGAAAAGACAACCTTTTACCCTGGTACGGGGTATCGGATACAATCCTTATTTTATCAGGGGTTATGAATTGAATGTGGTGGAAGGGCAGCAGACCCTCGTCCACAAAAATAGCTTCCGATTCAAATTTATCGATGTGGGATATGATATCGGGAAATTTGTCCCGTTGGAAGAATTTTCTTACCTCCCTCTCAAAATGTACCTTGGTTTCAATTTCGACCATGGATTTGTCAATGATAGAAACAATATCCCGGAAAATGCCAGACTTACAAATAAATACCTTTTTGGATACGGTCCGGGTCTTGACATCGTCACGCTTTATGACATGGTATTAAGGTTTGAATATTCCTTCAACAACCAAGGTGAGCAGGCATTTTTCGTCAACTTCACGGCGCCGTTTTAAGGTAAACGAAAGTTAAACGTTTAATATCGGATAGGTATTTTTTCCTTTCCTTTTGTCCTAGTATTTTTAATAAAATCGCTATTTCACCGATTTTGTAGGATATGGCTTACTGCGTCAAATTTTCCCTCATTCTTTTGCTGACATTCATTTGGAACTATGCCCTATGCCAAACCGGCACTGAAGCATTTCCGAGAGGCGGCAGAAGCATGGGAATGGGGAATGCCAATGCAACAATCGGAGACGTCTGGAGCATTTTCAACAATATCGGGGGTCTTTCAAAAATCGGTTTTTCCCAAGCTACCTTCTCCTATGACCATCGTCTTGGCATCGATGAACTTACCACATTGGCAGCAGGTGCGGTTATCAAAGGGAAAAACAAAGCATTTGGTCTGGGGATTTCAAGCTTCGGTTCGGAGTATTTCTCTCAAAACCAAATTGGAATCGGCTTTTCCAACCAAATGGGCATAGCAAGCTTGGGGATCAAAGTCAATTATTTGCAGACAAGTATTGAAGGATTTGGCAGAGGGGCAGCAGCAGTCATTGAATTTGGTGGGGTGGCGGAATTGACCCCGGAACTGTTTTTTGGTGCACACGTCTACAACGTCACACGGGCAAAATATGGAAAAAATTCAGATGACCGGTTACCCACTACCATCAAAGCAGGGATTTCATATCGCCCCGGTTCCAAAGTAATGGTAAACCTGGAGGCCGAAAAAGACATTCTGCTAGATCCTTTATTGAAAAT
>JBBRFK010000035.1:0-22514 GCA_038224435.1 Cytophagales bacterium
ATTTCAGAGATCACCAAGATCGAACCTTATGAAAAGGAAGGTTATTTGTTGAAGCTCAGGGGAGGGGAAAGTATTCCGGTAAGCAAGTCAGGATTACCAAAACTCAAGGCGGTGTTGGGTATATAAAAAAAAGCCCAAAAACTGGGCTTTTTAATATTCGTCCTCATTAAAGAAGAAATCATCTTTTGTCGGATAGTCTGGCCAAATCTCCTCGATATTTTCGTATGGCTCGCCGTCATCTTCTAATTCTTGGAGGTTTTCAACAACTTCCAGAGGAGCACCTGAACGGATTGCATAATCAATCAATTCGTCTTTAGTTGCAGGCCATGGTGCGTCTTCAAGATATGACGCAAGTTCTAGTGTCCAATACATAGTGTGAGTTTTAAATGTTTACCGCCTTAACAGTTTGCAAAAATAGAAATTGTTTTAAATTTTCAATGTTAACTTATTATTTATTTGAAAGTTCTTTGAGGAGGAAGGTTTTCACATCAATTTTTCTTTTGAATGTGCCGATTTTCCTTCTCATCATGACTTCAAAATCTTCCTCATTGGTCCTGAAATTCTCAGCATTGTCCTTTACGGTTGCCAATTCACTTTCATCCCTATGTATCAAATCCCTTAGGATGGCTGATTTAATTTTTTTCTGCTCTGGCCTGTCCTTTTGATGGAAGTCCTCATATTTGGATAAAGCCAATCTTTCCAAAAACAATTTCTCAAACACTATCTCTGAAAAGAATGTAAATGAGCGCATGATGAGGTTGGCTTCTTTCGGTTTGCGCTGGGGAAGTTTTTTCCATTCTGCCTGTAATCTCTTTGCAGAAGATACACCATCGGGATTTGTTTCGGCGTAAGCCAGTTTTTTCATTTCTTCCGTCATGGACTCCATTTTTTTCATCAGTTCCCAAGGTTTCATCTGGGGCCCTGTTTCCATGGTTCTTCTAAACCTACTGAAAATCCTGTTGTTCAATTTGGAAAATTCATCCCAAAGCGGTTGCCGTTTTTCCGCAGGCACTCTTCCTGCAGCTTTCCATTCTTTTTGGATTCGTTTGGAGATTTCGAACGCACGTTTGGCATCTGGGTTGTCAAATGCTCCCCTTGCTTCGATAACGAGTCTTTCATAAATTTTGACGTTAACTTCTGCCTGGACAGCCATGTCCTCAAAAAAGTTTTTTCTATTCTCAAAAAACGAATCGATCGCCTCATTGAAAGGCTCCTCCATTTCCTCTTCAAATTCCTTTTCTACAGGACCTGTCTTGATCCATCGCATTTTTAGGTTTTTGAATTCCTCTGCAGTTTCTTTCCATTCAGTGCTGTTTTTCAAGGCCTCGGCTTCAATAATCAATCCCCTTTTGATTTCGAGGTTTTTTTCCCTGTTTTTCTTGATGATGTCTTCAAGGAATACCTGAAGTTGCTCCAAGTCCTCGATCAGAGGAAGAAAGTCGCCCAAAGCATCATATTCCAAGAGAGAATCTTTCAGGTGTATCAACTTCATCAGAAAAGAGCCCTTGTTTTGGTTCTCTTCAATGTCTTTCTTGAGTTGTCCTATTTTTTCCTTGAGGGTCGTAAACCTGTCCTCAAAGTATTTGATAGTAGACGCCTCATCTTCTTTTACTTCTCCAATCACCCTGTCAGGCTGATTCAAAAATTTCCTGAGATAAACCTTGGTATCTTTAATGTACCCGTACGGATGCTCCATTTCGATTTAATAGGTTGGTTTGTGGTATGGTTATTCTAAGTTTCTGCAAATTAATTAATTCAAAAGCATTTATCCTAAGAAAGGCCTTTTTTTGCCATCTTTGTCCATCATGGTTTCAAAATCAATCAAATTATAAATATGAGTGCAGAAAAAATCATATTTTCTATGGCGGGTGTGTCCAAAATCTACCCCCCACAGAAAAAAGTTTTGAAGGACATTTACCTTTCTTTTTTTTATGGCGCCAAAATAGGTGTTTTGGGTCTGAATGGCTCTGGGAAAAGCTCCCTACTCAAGATTATTGCAGGAACAGACAAGGAGTTTTTGGGTGAAGTCGTATGGTCTCCCGGATATACTGTCGGAATGCTGGAGCAAGAACCCAAGCTTGACCCTGCCAAAACCGTAAAAGATATCGTGGAAGAAGCAGTGGCTTCCACTGTTGCCCTGCTCAAGGAATTTGAGGATATCAACGAAAAATTCATGGATCCTGGGCTGATGGATGATCCCGATGCCATGGACAAGCTGATTACCAAGCAAGGTGAAGTTCAGGAAAAACTTGATGCTGCCAATGCCTGGGAACTCGACACCATGCTCGAAAAAGCCATGGATGCCCTCCGTCTTCCACCAAGTGACGCCATCATCGGAAACCTCTCCGGTGGCGAAAAAAGGAGGGTGGCACTTTGCAGGCTTTTACTCATGGAACCGGATGTGCTGCTTCTCGACGAACCGACCAACCACTTGGATGCCGAATCAGTCCTCTGGTTGGAACAGCACTTGCAGCAATACAAAGGAACCGTCATCGCTGTGACTCACGATAGGTACTTTCTAGACAATGTAGCAGGTTGGATTCTTGAGCTCGACAGGGGAGAAGGTATTCCTTGGAAAGGCAATTATTCCTCTTGGCTGGACCAAAAACAAAGCCGACTGAAACAAGAAGAAAAAACCGAATCCAAAAGGCAAAAAACCTTGGAACGGGAATTGGAATGGATCCGCATGACGCCCAAAGCCCGTCAGGCAAAAGGCAAGGCAAGGCTCAGTGCTTACGATAAACTGATCAGTGAAGAAGGAAAAGAGAAGGAAGCAAAACTCGAACTGTATATCCCACCGGGTCCAAGATTGGGAGCAAAAGTCATAGAGGTCAATGGCGTTTCCAAAGCTTATGGGGACAAATTACTGTTTGATGACTTGTCATTTAACCTGCCACAGGGCGGTATAGTCGGCATTATCGGACCAAACGGTGCCGGTAAATCCACCCTTTTCAAACTGATCACCGGTCAGGAAAAGGCAGATGCAGGCTATTTTGAAGTTGGGGAAACTGTAAAGTTGGCCTATGTCGATCAGGAACACGACAGGCTAGATCCCAATAAGTCAGTGTATGAGACCATCTCCGGTGGCAATGAAATCATCAAATTGGGCAACAAGGAAATGAATGCCCGTGCCTATGTCGGGAAGTTCAACTTTGCAGGATCCGATCAGGAGAAAAAAGTCGGGATACTATCAGGCGGAGAAAGAAACCGAGTCCATTTGGCGATCACGCTGAAGGAAGGCGGAAACCTCCTCCTACTCGATGAACCGACCAACGACTTGGATGTGAATACGCTGAGGGCTTTGGAAGAAGCCTTGGAAAACTTCGGGGGCTGTGCCGTAGTCATTTCTCACGACAGGTGGTTTTTGGATAGAATATGTACCCATATCTTGGCCTTTGAAGGAGAGTCGCAGGTCTATTGGTTTGAAGGTAATTTCTCAGATTATGAAGAGAATAAGAAAAAGAGGCTTGGTGATGTGGCTCCAAAGAGGATCAAGTATAAGAAGTTGAAGTAAATAATTACTGAATACAAATAGAAAACCTCCTCCCCGTGACAACAGGTCGGAGGTTTTTTATTTTGGATATCTTGATTTCGAAATGGGATAATTTGCCAAAAAATGAAATTCAAGATGTAATCAGTCAACAAATTACGGTTGAGAAGCACATTTCTCTTGTTAATTACAAAAGAGTAAAAGGCAGCAATTCGAAATTTTGTTTTATTCAGCCAACCACTGCCAAATCGGGATCAGGTCAAAACCGCCTATTCGATCTTTTTGGTTGTGGGTAATGATTTTGCCTTCAACAGCTCCGGTTTCTTCCATGGCTGCCTTGATTCCCCGAATTTTGCCTTCTATATTTTCTGAAGTCACCTCCCAACAGACTTGTATGGCTAGGATCACTGCTTCTTTGTCTTTAACTAAAAAGTCACATTCTGATGTTTGGCTCCTGTAATAATAAATAGTCTTGAAACTTCTTCGCAATTGGATATAGACAAAATTTTCAAGTCTTCTGCCCAAGTCTTTGCTAAAGGATAAAGAATTGCCCTGTGCAAATGCAGGATCTATGCAATAAACCTTTTTGGGATTTGCAATTTGTTTTCTGATAGAGGTGGAATAGAGGGCAATGAATTCCACCAAATAGCTTTCCTGCATAAAATCGCAATAATCGATCACAGTGCGGACGGACTTGAATTCCAGCAGGTTTGATATTTTATTATAGCTCAGTTCTTTGCCGATATTGCTCATCAAAAATACAGCTAATCGGATCAGTTGCTTTTTATTAATAATGTTTTTTCTGACAGCAATATCTCTGGTAAGGATATCTCTCAATAATGTCCCAAAATAATCCCCTGCTTTTTCGGCTAGATATTCCGGAAAGCCCCCCGATTCAAAATATTCATCGAAACTTTCTTTATTTTGGTCCAAATCCAAAAAATCCAAAAACTCCCTATAGCTAAATGGGAATAACTCAAACTGGCTATACCTCCCGGTAAGTTTTGTCCCTAACTCTCTGCTTAACATACTGGCGTTTGATCCTGTAATGTATAAGGCAGTCCCCTTTTCGTTAGCCATCCGGGCATAGATTTCCCATTTGGGGACGACTTGGACTTCGTCCAATAGGAGATTGACTTTTCCTTTTTCAAACAAGATTTCTTCCAATCTCGAAAAGTCTTCAAGTTCGAATCCCACTAATCTTGGATCTTCAAAATTGATATAAATGGCATTGTTGGATTTTAAAAATTGTTGCCGAATCAAAACGCTCTTGCCGCATCTTCTTACCCCGGAAACAATTATTATTCTTTTGGATTCCAAAGGAATTGATAAACTCCTCTTAACCAATGTTTTTTTAGAAAGGTATTGAGATTGGTCCTCAATTATTCTATCCAACTCTAATTTTGAAATCATTATATTATTGATTATAAATCAAATATAGAAAGCTTGTATTTGAAATACAAGCTTATTTGTATTCATAATACAAGCTTTTGATCCTATCCATTTTTTCTATCAAACCACTCCACATACTCCTTTATCTTAGTTAAAATAGTGATTTCATTGTAATAAAGTAAGGGCAAAGTTTTTCAATTCTTGTAACAAAGTAAGCGCAAGTTAATCTTGGGAATTTTATGCCTAATGATTTGACTTTTTTGACATCATAAACTGTAGGTTGTTTTTTTGAATTTTCCAATGAGGTTTCATCTTTTTTATTGAATCCGCAATCATTCACGCCGTTTTTTGTTTCTTTGTTTCCGATTTCCAAATACCAGCATGATGAGGACATTGTTATTGAGGCCGGGAGCCGAAGAATTGAATTATGAGATCAGGGGGATTGTCAAAAAAGCCCGGCAGGTGGAAGCTTTAGGCTATGAGATCACGTGGGAAAACATCGGTGATCCCATCCAAAAGCACAATATCGTCCCTTCATGGATGAAAGAAATCGTTTCAGACCTTGTAAGCAAAGACAGTACTTATGGGTATGCAGATTCCAAAGGAGTGCTCGAGACGAGAAAATTTTTGGCTGGTTTGAATAATCAAAAAGGTGGTTCGCAGATTACTCCTGAAGACATTCTTTTTTTTAATGGACTCGGCGATGCGATAGCAAAAGTCTATCAGTTCCTGACTCCCACCGCGAGGATTATCGGCCCTTCACCCGCCTACAGTACCCACAGTTCAGCTGAAGCGGCGCATGCCAATACATCCCCGATCACTTACACTTTGGATCCTGATAACCAATGGCTTCCGGACATGGAAGACCTTTACAACAAAGTGAAGTACAACCCCTCCATCGTAGGGATATTGATTATTAATCCTGACAATCCGACCGGAATGGTTTATCCCAAAGAGGTTTTGGAAGGTTTTGTCAAAATTGCGAAGGAGTTCAAGTTGCTTTTGATTGCGGATGAGATCTACCAGAACATCACCTATAATGGTGTCAAGGCCGTGGCCCTTTCGGAAGTAATCGGGGATTTGCCCGGCATTTCTTTAAAAGGCATTTCCAAGGAATTTCCTTGGCCCGGATCGAGATGCGGTTGGATGGAATTTTATAACAGAAATGCATCAAAAGAATTCACGAAGTTTTGCCAGACTTTGGAAAATGCAAAAATGATAGAAGTCTGTTCGACCATTCTTCCTCAGTTGTCAATTCCAAAGATTATGAGTCATCCAGAATACCAGGCCTACAGGCAGAAGGCAAACGAAAAAATAGGAAGGCGAAGCAGGATAATGGAAGAGATTTTAGGAAAAATCCCCGGAATCAAATTTAATCCCACCAAAGGCGCTTTTTACAATACAGTAGTCTTTGACGAATCATTCTTGGACTCAAAGCAGGTTTTGCCCATCAACGATCCAAAGCTGCAGGATCTGTTGGATAGCTGGCTGGAGGAAGAAAATATGCCATTGGATAAGAGATTCGTGTATTTCCTTTTGGCATCAGCCAATATCTGTGTGGTTCCAATCAGTTCATTCTGCTCAGACCTGAGGGGTTTTAGGGTAACTTTATTGGAAGAGGACGAATCTGTTTTCAGACAGACTTTCAATAAATTGGGCGACGCAATCCTGTTTTATTTGAATTCCACCAAAAAAGAACTCGCCTGATCTGTATCGCAAATCAATAAATATTTTATATCAATCAATATCCGTTTTTTCTCTCCTCCACATACTTCTGTAGAAGGATTTTCTCAATTCATCGGGATTTTCATTGGATGCCATTCCTTCATGGTCACGGACTTTCAATGGCTTGGACTTTTCCATTTTCTCCTCCTCGAGGTCAATGGGATTTTTCAACAATGAATTCAGGTCAGGTTGCCCGCCATCAATCCAAGCTGTATACCAAAAATCAGCGATCATCTTGACAGATCGTCGCATCTGCCGCTCTACCTGTCCGGAAAGCATATTATTGTAGGCGATGGTAAAATCCCTTGAATAGACCTTTGTACTGATTCCGCCCCTTTCGTCATAGCTGTATTTTTTGTCTTCGGCAAAACTGGCACTCAGGGTTTTTTCAAAGTTCAGGACAGAGTCCAAAGCAAGGTGGGCCACAATGATCGCATCCCAAGCTTCAAGTTGGGGTTTTTCAAGGTATTTTGCCTTACCGACAAAAAAATCAAATTCATCCATCAATAACTCAGGAACCCTGCTTTCCCAAAATGCATGGATGCCATATTGGTTGGTAAGCTGTCCATTGTAGTTTTTTGTTGTATGCAAAGGAACGTTGATGTCGGCAATGTAGTGGCCAAGATCTGCGGAGAGCCGCAGGATTGCTTTGGCATCTTTTCTTTTGAAAGCTTCAGTCAGTTGGATTTTGGTATTGTAGGCATTCCATGGACCTATGCCGTGTGCGCGCAATTCTTCCTCAGTAAATTTTTCTAATGCTTGGTTCCAATATCTTGGCAATGTATAGACCGCACTATCTCCATAAGCATCCGCATCCAAGAAGTGCTTCTCTGCTTCCCCATTGACCGCATAGCGCCTTCTGTCGGGATTGATGGCATTTTCTGTGATAAATTCTATGTTGCTTTTAAAGAAACCGATCATTTCCGGAGGAAGGCTGAATACAGCCAATCTGTTGATTCTCCGGTGGGCAAAGAATCCCCAAGCTCCGAGTTCGGGGATGGAAAAAATGAAAATAAAACTCAGGATCAAAAATTTGCGCATTCCTAAAAATAATCAAAATTTCCATTCTTGTAAAATGAAATTGTGTTACCTTTACAACCAAACGCTGGAATCTGAAAAACCTATCAGAATTCTAGGTTTTAAAAGGTTTAGTTCGGAAATCCCTTTGTGTTTCAAAATTAATCAATTACATTTGCACTCCGTTTAGGATAGGGTGTATTAACAGAAATCAAGCAATATAAGGATATGGCAAATCACAAATCGGCATTAAAAAGAATCCGTGCAAACGAAGCCAAGCGTTTGAGAAACAGGTACCAGCACAAGACTACAAGAACTTTCATCAAGAGATTGAAAGCCGTAACTGACAAAGTTGAAGCGCAAGAGCTTTTGAAAACAGTCACCTCTATGATCGATAAACTTGCAAAAAAGAATATCATTCATAAAAACAACGCTGCCAACAGAAAGTCAAAATTGACTAAGTTTGTCAACGCAATAGCCTAACAAAAGAAATTCTAAATCTGATTAGCCTTGGTGATTCCACCAAGGCTTTTTTTGTTTGTTTACTTTTTTGGTTCTACCTTGAATTTTATGGAAGGAGTAATTTCGACATAATTAAATAATTGCTAAAATATCCTGATTCCAAATATGGAAGCAACTATAAATGGGATTCAGTTTTGAAGAATTCCCTCTAAATATAGATTTCTATATTACCAACATTTTTAGTAAATCAGTATTTAATGGCCATAAAGTAACAAAGAAAACAAAAGCCCACTTTTTGTTTTCTTTTGTCTCATTGTGGTTTATTCATTTTATAGGCTTCCTCATATCTGATTTTGACCCTTCAATTGCCTGTATTTGGAAATCTTAGAACTTTTATTCTCTTAGGCTACAAAGTTTTCACAACATTCGCGGTGGAACCGTTTTTTTGATGAATCGAAATTAAACGTTTAAAATGACGGTTGGAGACCCTCGGGGCTTTCATTGTTTTTTGGCATTATGTACTTTTAGAACAGTGTATTTCCCAAATGGGAAAAGAAATTTCTTTTTGAAAACTGTGTATGAAAGAATACCAATATTCCATAAAAATATCGGCTTTGGCTGAGGAGGACAGGCCCAGGGAAAAGCTCCTGCTCAAAGGCAAATCTGCACTTTCAGATGCGGAATTGATCGCCATCCTGATCGGATCTGGGACAAAATTCATGAGTGCAGTTGACTTAGGCAAACATATCCTTTCCTCCGTCAATTTCGATCTTGGTGAGCTGGCGAAAGTGAGTATTGCGGATTTGAAGAAATTCAAAGGAATAGGAGAAGCCAAAGCCATTTCCATTGTCAGCGCTTTGGAATTGGGAAGAAGACGGAAATTGGTCGGAGAGCAACCCAAGAAATTGAAGGTGACAGGTTCGGGTGATGTGTACCAAATGATGAAGTCAGAGTTGCTTGATGAGACTGTGGAGCACTTTTATATCGTATTGCTTAACAGAGGTAATTTTGTCATCAAAAAGCAGCACATCAGTTCTGGGGGAACCAATGCCACAGTCGTCGATCCCAAGGTGATTTTCAAATACGCATTAGATGCTATGGCCTGTTCCATAGTATTGGTCCATAACCATCCCTCAGGTAACTTAAAACCATCAGATCAGGATAGGATTTTGACAAGTAAACTCAAGCATGTGGGCGAAAATCTCGAAGTGCAGATCGTCGACCATGTGATTTTCACAGATGTTGCCTATTTTAGCTTCGCCGATGAAGGCCTGTTGTAAATTATGAAGTCAAAGAATATTTTAATTATTGGAGTAATGGCAGTGATTGCACTTGCTGTGGTGTATACCATGACGGGAACAGAAAGTCCGGAAGTGTATTTGGAGAAAATCGAAAAAGAGCGTGACAGGCAATACAAATTTATCAAGTTCAATATCGACTCTCCACTGACAGAGGAGCAAAAAAAGGATTTCAAAGAACTTGATTTTTATGTCATTGACCCAAGCTATAAAGTAAGGGCTAAAATGGTGCCGTTAGAGGAAAAAAAGATGATCGAGCTTCCAATGACCGATGGATCAATGGAAAAATACCTCAAACATTCCTTTGCCGAATTTGACTTGAATGGAAAGCAACAAAAACTGTTATTGCTCCAATCGGTGAAAGAAATGGACAAACGTAACTTTTTCCTTGCCTTTGCCGACGAGACAAGCGGTGCGGAGACTTATGGGGGAGGACGCTATATCAATCTCCGTCAGGATGGAAAAAACAGCATCACCATAGACTTCAACATGGCCTATAATCCATATTGTGCTTACAATCCTGATTTTGCCTGCCCTTTGCCACCAAAGGAAAATATCATGGAAATCCCGATTCTCGTAGGCGAAAAGGATTATAAGAAAGAGTGACATTCAACATGGGAGTACAATCCTAAAATTTATTCATCCTTCGACATTTTTCATTCATTGCCTTCCTGCCTCCGTCAATTCTCTTAAATTTGTGCCTTATTCTGAAATAACCGTGCATTCATGAAAATTTCCATCAATAGATTAAAGGATTTTATTGCTTTAGATCAATCACCCGAAGAAATAGCGGCCTTGCTGACAGGCAGTGGACTGGAAGTGGAGGGGATTGAGATTTTTGAATCCATCCGAGGTGGATTGGAAGGAGTGGTCATCGGGGAAGTATTGACCTGTGAAAGGCATCCCAATGCTGACAAATTGAGTGTGACCACGGTGGATCTTGGCGGTGAAATTGTCCCGATAGTTTGCGGTGCACCCAATGTCGCAAAAGGACAAAAAGTAATCATAGCCAAAGAAGGATCGGTTTTATATCCTGCTACCGGTGAACCCATTGAAATCAAAAAAGCAAAAATCCGTGGCGAAATTTCCCAGGGAATGATCTGCGCTGAAGACGAAATCGGCATCGGTCACAGCCATGCAGGCATCATGGTGTTGGACAGTGATCTGCCTAACGGAACCCCCGCTGCCGAATATTTCGAAGTAGTCAGTGACCATGTTTTGGAGATTGGCCTGACCCCCAACCGGGCTGATGCCGCTTCCCATCTTGGAGTGGCAAGGGATCTGAAAGCTTTGCTGAAAAAGGAAATATGTCTTCCCTCTGTGGACCAGTTCAAAACAGACAATATATCAAGGACTATTCAAGTGGAAGTGGAAAGTGCCATGGATTGTCCAAGGTATGCCAGTCTGACCATTTCCAATATCAAAGTCGGCCCATCTCCAGATTGGCTTCAGAATTACCTGAGGGCCTTGGATTTGGAGCCAATCAATAACATTGTAGATATCACCAACTTTATCCTGCATGACTTGGGTCAGCCCATTCATGCTTTTGATGCAGACAAAATCTCCGGAGGAAAAATTATTGTCAAAAAACTGGTAAAAGACACGCCTTTCGTAACCTTGGATGATAAAGAAAGGAAACTTTCTGGAGAAGAACTGATGATCTGTGGCGAAAATGGAGGATTATGCATTGCCGGAATTTTTGGTGGAAAAGGTTCGGGTGTATCTGATTTGACCACCTCAATTTTCCTTGAATCAGCCTATTTCTCCCCAGATATTATCCGGAAGGGAAGTCAATATCATGGATTAAAGACAGATGCTTCTTTCAGATTTGAGAGGGGAACGGACCCGAATATGCCGGTTTATGCATTGAAGAGAGCGGCAATGCTCATCAAAGAAATAGCTGGAGGGGAGATCTCTTCCGCTATCACTGACCTTTATCCCAACCCTGTTTCGGATCTGACCATAGAGGTAAGCTATGCGAATATCAAAAGATTGATAGGGAAAGAGCTATCCAAAGATGAGATCAAAACTACTTTAGAAAATCTTGATATCAAGATACGCTCAGAATCAGAAACCGGATTTACTGTTTTGGTGAAGCCTTACAGGGTCGATGTGACACGCGAAGCGGATGTGATTGAGGAGATCTTGCGGATCCATGGATTTGACAATGTTCTTTTGTCCGAAAACCTGAAAGCGGATTACCTAGCGGAGCATCCTGTCAAGGACCTAAATAAACTTCAATACAGGCTTAGCGAGATTTTATCCGGCATGGGATATTTTGAGATCATCACCAACTCCCTGACCAAGCCCTTTTATTCAGAAAAGTCTGGATATCTGGATTCTGCTAAAAATGTGGAAATCCTAAACAAGCTCAGCGAAGATTTGGGGGTGATGAGACAGTCCTTGTTGTTTTCGGGATTGGAAGTTTTGGCTCATAATATTAACCGCCGACAAAAGGACCTGAAATTATTTGAGTTCGGAACCGTATATTTCAAAGAGGCAGGTGGCTATAGGGAAGAAAAGCGATTGACTTTGTACCTCACAGGAGACAAGACTGCTGAAAGTTGGGTGATCCCTTCCAAGGCAGTGGCATTTCCGGATATCTATTCCGTTGTTGAATTGATTTTGGAAAAAATGGGAATCGACACTTCAGAAGTTCAGGTTGTCCATGAAGCACCATTCGACTATGCCCTCCAAATTAATTTGGGCACAAAGGAATTGGGTAAAATCGGATTGCTTCAGGAAGAGGTTGGAAAATTGGCTGAAGTCAAACAGGAGGTTTTCTGTGCTGATCTGAATTGGGACTTGATAACAAAAAAATCGAAAGGCTTGAAAAAGTACGGCGAAATCTCCAAATTCCCGGAAGTAAGAAGAGACCTGTCCTTGGTGATTGATAAGAAAGTCACATTTGATCAGATCAAAAAAGTCGCCAATAAAGCCGGTGGGAAATTATTGCAGAAAGTTGGAGTTTTTGATGTATATCAGGGAGATAAAATCGAAGCTGGCAAAAAAGCCTATGCTTTGAGTTTTTACCTTCAGGACAATGAACAGACGCTGACAGATAAAGTGATTGACAAAGCCATGTCCCGATTGATCGAAAGTTTTGAAAAAGAAGTAGGGGCATTTATCAGAAAATAAAAAATGATTCACGAAGAACTTCAACGCACAGAGAAGCTGGCCGCACAGGTCAGCCGCAAGCTTCAGCAACTTGAGCACGACAATCAGACTTTGAGAGAAGAGTCTATTTTGCTGCGTTCCAAACTCGAAGAGAAAGGGCAGGCCTTGGAGGATTTTAAAAATCAAATAAAAATAGCTAAACTTGTAAACAGCATACCGGTAGAGGAAATGGAATCTGCTGAATTGAGGGAAAAAATCAATAATTACATAAAGGAAATCGATAATATAATTGCCTATTTGTCTGAGTGATATGGAGACACTTTCTATAAGGTTAAAAATCGGGGATCGCGAATATCCCATGAAGGTGAAGACAGAAGACGAAGCCAAAATCAGACATGCAGGTAAATTGATTAATGATAAAATCAAAAGATACAGGGAAGAGTTTGGGTTGGATGACCGTCAGGACTTGTTGGCCATGGTTGCTTTTGACTCCATGGTCGAATCCATGGAACAAAATATGATCAATACTGATGACAGCAAAATTATAAAATCCAGTATTGACAAGATCAACGAACAATTGAATTCCCTTTTGTAATCAATATTTTACTCTCTTTTTGGAGAAATTTTTCTTAGCCCGGTAGGTAATATATTTCTAACCAAAATACCTATGGGAACATCACTATACATCATTATTGCAGGCATAGTAGGCCTGGGTCTAGGTGCGGTAATTGCCGGCCTTTTTGTAAAAAACAACAGCAAAAAGCTCGAAGAGCAAGCCAAGGAAAAAGCCAAGAACCTCATCCGTGAAGCGGAAATCAATGCTGAAGCCATCAAAAAAGAAAGAATGTTTGAGGCCAAAGAGAAATACTTGAAATTGAAAACGGAGTTTGAGGATGATGCCAATAAGAAAAAAGCCATCATCATCACCAACGAAAACAAAATCAAGCAAAGGGAACAGGTTTTATCCAAAGAACTTGAACAAATCAAAAGAAAAGAAGCCGAGCTTGATAGCAAGAAAGAAAACCTCTCTGCGCAGCTTCATTCGGTGCAGGTAAAGAAAGACGAACTGGATAAAGTGACTAATCAGCGGATTTCTGATCTTGAAAAAATCGCCGGTCTGACAAGGGAAGAAGCCAAAGACCAATTGGTCGAAATGCTCAAAGATGAGGCCAATACCAAAGCTTCTTCACATATCAAGGATATCCTTGACCAGGCCAAATTGACGGCTACCAAGCAGGCCAAAAAAATCGTTTTGGACACCATCCAAAGGACAGCTACCGAGCATGCCATCGAAAACTGCGTCTCGGTATTCAACATTGAATCAGATGATGTCAAGGGAAAAATAATCGGTAGGGAAGGTAGAAATATCCGTGCTTTGGAAGCGGCTACCGGAGTGGAAATCATCGTGGATGATACCCCTGAGGCCATCATCATATCAGGCTTTGATCCTGTGAGAAGAGAAGTGGCGAGGTTATCTCTTCATAGACTGGTGCAGGATGGAAGGATCCACCCTGCAAGGATCGAAGAGGTCGTCGCTAAGACTGAAAAGAACATCGAGGAAGAAATCGTCGAGATTGGCGAAAGAACATGTATTGATCTTGGGATTCATGGCCTTCATCCGGAGTTGATCAGGATGGTGGGTAGGATGAGGTTCCGTTCTTCTTACGGACAAAACCTATTGCAGCACTCCCGGGAAGTGGCCAAGCTTTGCGCTACCATGGCTGCTGAAATGGGGTTGAATGCCAAGCTTGCTAAAAGAGCGGGTTTGCTTCACGACATCGGAAAAGTCTATCCTGAAGAGGCGGAATTGCCACATGCCATCCTTGGCATGGAACTAGCCAAAAAATACAAAGAACATCCTGAAGTCATCAATGCGATCGGTGCCCACCACGATGAGATCGAAATGACTTCCTTGATTTCACCCATCGTACAGGCTTCAGATGCAATATCGGGATCAAGACCTGGCGCACGCAGGGAAATCATGGACAGCTATATCAAGCGCTTGAAAGAATTGGAAGAACTTGCACTTGCTTTTGATGGCGTGAATAAGTGCTTTGCGATGCAGGCAGGCCGAGAATTGAGGGTAATAGTGGACGCAGACAATGTGGACGATCAGACCGCAAGCAAGCTTTCCTTTGACATTTCCCAAAAGATCGAAAAAGAAATGCAGTATCCCGGACAGATCAAAATCACTGTAATCCGTGAAATGAGGGCAGTGAATTACGCAAAATAGGAATTAGAAATTGCCAAAAATCGGAAGACCGGAGTTCATTAAATTGGACTTCGGTTTACTTTTTATATTTTTAGGCAGATAAAGTTTTATTCAATTTCACTCAACCCCATGCGTTATAGTCCTATTTTTTTTCTTATTCAAAAAGCCAAAATCCGGCTAGGTGTATTAAAATTTAAGGTTGAGGATAGGGATATATTGGAGAAACATTTTTCCTACTATAGGAATCTCAAATCAATTTACAGCAAAGATTTCGAAAAAAGATTGGTTTTTTTTCTTGCCATCAAGCAGTTTATCCCAAGAGGAATAAATCAAGTGACTAGGGAAATGCAACTCATGATCGGGGCAACTGCAGTCATGATTTCATTCGGGTTTCAGAATGTTACTTTGAAGCATTTCAAAAAGATTCTTGTCTATAATGACAATTATTACTCCACTATCAACAAACAATACCACCAAGGTGAAGTCAATCCGAGGCTTGGCGTCATCGTGATTTCATGGACAAACTTTGTGAGGGGATTTGCTGATGGAGCGGATGGTATCAATCTGGGAATCCATGAGATGGCCCATGCACTTAAGCTTGAAAACCAGATCCAATATAATGGAGAAAGTAATTTTTTCAATCCAAAACGGTGGAGGGATTTTTCGGTTTTGGCTAATAATGAAATCCAAAAGATATTGCAGGAGAATAACTCAATTTTCAGAGATTCAGCTGCCACCAATCCACATGAGTTTTTTGCGGTAGCTCTCGAATCATTCTTTGAAAAACCCCGGGAGCTGAGGGATTATAATGCTGACCTCTATCAATCTCTGGTTTTCTTATTGAAGCAAGATCCGATTGTTGTAATGAACCTTGCTTATGGATGATTTCAGGTTTTGTGGTAATTTTATTTACAGGCGGTATTGCCTCTATTTTTGAATTTATACTAATTCGCAAAGTCAAATTTCCCTTCTAAAATGAAACTGAAATCCTTATTCATCCTCGTATTTTCATTGGTCTTTGGAAATACAGTTTTTGCCCAAACCATCCAGCCCCAATACCAAAAACAGGTCAGAGAGCTGGTCAAAAAACCTGCGGTCAAAAAAGCTTTTGAATACATCGTTGAAATCGATCCGGTGACGGTTCAGGATATGGTCACGCTCACGGAAATTCCGACGCCGACATTCCACGAAAAGGAAAAGGGATTTGCCTATGCCGATATGCTGCGCAAAGCCGGTGCGGATTCGGTTTGGACAGATGATGCAGGAAATGTGACCGCACTTCGGAAAGGAACCAAATCTGACAAGACCATCGTGGTGGATGCGCATTTGGACACGGTATTTCCCTTTGGCACAGATGTGAAAGTAAAGCAAAAAGGAGACACCTTATTTGCTCCGGGAATTACGGATGCCAATAGGGCCTTGGCGGTGGTTATCGCTTTGGTCAAAACATTGAGCAGCCAAAACATCAGAACCGAAAGCGACATCTGGTTTACAGGTTCCGTTGGGGAGGAAGGCCTTGGCGACCTCAAAGGGATGAAACATCTGTTCAGAGAAGGAGGACAGCCAATTGCTTCCTTTATCGCCATTGATGGGGGTGGATTGGAAGACATTGTCAATGGGGGAATCGGTTCACTCCGATATAAAGTCACCTTCAAAGGTTCAGGGGGACATTCCTATGGTGCTTTTGGTATCGGAAACCCACACAATGCCTTGGCCCAGTCTGTTGCATCCTTTGTCCCAAAGGCAGATGCATTTACCAAGGAAGGTTTGAAAACCACTTACAGTATATCCGTTTTGGGTGGAGGAACTTCAGTCAATTCTATCCCATTTGAATCGTGGATGCTTGTGGACATGCGATCAGAGAGCCAAGAAAAACTCAAGGGCATCAACCAAATCTTTTTGGAATCCATGCAGGAAGGATTGGCTAAGGAAAACAGCATTATCCGCAGTGGCAAGCCCTTGACCGTAGATATTGAAAAAGTTGGAGACAGGCCAAGTGGCATCGCCGCACCTGAAACACCTTTGATCCAACAGACCATGGCAATCGCCGATTACCTGACAGGAGGGAAGAAGCCAGAGTTGAGTTCAAGTTCCACCAACAGCAACGTGGCTTTCTCTAAAGGAATTCCTGCGGTGACTATTGGAAGAGGAGGGATAGGTTACGGCGCTCACAGTCTCGGTGAATATTGGATCAATGAAGATGGACATCTCGCAGTCCAGCAAGCTTTGTTGTTGGTGCTGATGCAGGGGGGATTGAAATAGGGGTGATTCTTTGTTATTCAAATATGAACTATGTAATCTGTATTTGGTGAAATTAATATATTTTAAGATACTCTTTTTAGAACTCTTTATAAAATAAATTTAAACTCCCGAACGAGGTTTGTTGTGGATTTCATATCTCTTTTATCTCTTAAATGCTATATCGCCGAAGGCATATTTCCACTCATATCAAGAAATATATAGCCACTTTATTTCCTCTCCACTTCTCTCAAATTCTCCAGTTTTTTATTTCTCAGGAATCCATTGATATCCTCAAAGTGTTCCTTCACCCGTTTGTTGCCGAATTCAAATACCTTGGTCACCAAGCCATCTAAGAAATCCCTATCGTGCGAAACAATGATCAAAGTCCCGTCAAATGCCTTCAAAGCATCCTTGATGATGTCCTTGGTTTTCATATCCAAGTGATTGGTAGGTTCATCGAGGATCAATAGGTTGACAGGTTCCAACAAAAGTTTGATCATCGCCAACCTTGTTCTTTCACCTCCGGAAAGGACTTTTACTTTTTTGTTGATATCATCTCCCTTGAACATAAAGGCACCCAAAAGGTCCTTAACCTTCGTCCTGATTTCTCCCACTGCAATCTGATCGATGGTTTCGAATATTGTGAGGCTTTCATCCAACAAAGAAGCTTGATTCTGCGCAAAGTAGCCGATCATCGCATTGTGGCCTAATTCGCATTTTCCCTGAAAGTCGATTTCTCCCATGATGGCTTTGATCATGGTCGATTTCCCTTCACCGTTTTTTCCCACAAATGAGATTTTCTGACCACTTTCGATGATCATCTCCGCATCCTTGAAAACCACATGGTTACCATAAGATTTGGTAAGGTCTTCTACGGTCACAGGATACTTTCCAGACCTTGGAGACGGCGGGAAGCGCAGTTTCAATGCTGAAGTATCCACTTCGTCCACCTCGATGATTTCCATTTTTTCCAGCATTTTCACTCTCGACTGCACCTGCAGGGTTTTGGAATAAGTCCCTTTAAAGCGGTCGATAAAACCTTGAATATCTCCAATAATTCGCTGCTGCTCCTCGAAATGCTTCTGCTGTTGCTCGCGGCGCTCTTTTCTGAGTTCCAGATAATGGCTGTATTTGGCTTTGTAGTCATAGATGCGACCCATCGTCACTTCGATGGTCCTTGTCGTGATATTGTCCACAAAAGCCCTATCGTGGGAAATGACGACGACTGCTTTTGCTTTTTGGGTCAAAAAATCCTCCAGCCATTGGATGGATTCTATGTCAAGGTGGTTGGTCGGTTCATCCAACAGGATCAGATCAGGCTTCTGCAAAAGTATTTTGGCCAACTCGATCCTCATCCTCCAGCCTCCCGAAAACTCCGAAGTCGGTCTGTTGAAATCACCTCTATCAAATCCAAGACCCAAAAGTACTTTTTCTACTTCGGCTTCGTAATTGACTTCCTCGATGGCGTAGAATTTTTCGCTGAGTTCAGAGACCTGCTCGATGATTGAATAATATTCCTCCGAATCATAATCTGTCCTGACGGTAAGTTCCTCGTTAAGCCTTTCGATTTCAGTCTTCATATCGAGGTAGGAAGCAAATGCTTTGGATGTCTCAGCAAATACCGTACAATCATCAGCAGTGAGCAAATGTTGCGGCAGGTAGGCAATTACTGAACCTTTTGGGGAAGAAACGCCACCTGAGGAAGGTTTGGTCCCACCGGCGATAATCTTGAGCATGGTGGACTTGCCTGCGCCGTTTTTGCCCATCAAGGCAATTTTGTCGTTTTCGTTGATAGAAAATGACACATCGCTGAAGAGCGCCTTACCGCCATGGATGACGGAGATATTGTCTACTGAAATCATTATTATTGGAATTCAAGGCGCAAAGGTAAGGAATTGGAAGAACTTGTCCCCTGTGGCGGATTGGAAGATTGGAAAATTTTAAAATCGGTAAAAGGAATTTAAAGGTTAATAAGGTTTTAAGGTTGAAAAGTTATAAAGAGAGAGATTATATTTTTGATATCGATTATTCAGGATGAATTCGGGAAGAAGTATATTGGGATACATTTATTACGGCAAGGATAGGCTATCGGTACCAGAAGCCTGATGGCGGTTTCTTTTTTAGGGGGTATACACCTATGGTCGGATTCTATAATTCCGTAGCTGCGGATAAGTCAGTCAATTTTACCATTTAAAATAAGGAATTAGTTTGATGCGGTAAGTTTTTAAAGGATTTCACCTTTCAAACCTTTCTATTTTGTAGAATTTGCTATGCCCCAAATCTCAACCTCAGGAAGATCCCATTGTTTCATATCTCAAATCTCACGTCTTTCTATAAAACAAAATCAATTTAAAATATAACTTAGGAATGGTTATTGTATTCTATGTTGAAAAAATCAAATAAAATGGATAACCGGGAAAAATTAGTAAAAATGGATAGGGCCTTGATGCTGCTGGAAGATCTCAAGAACAGTCAGATCGCAATGGTGGAAAAAGCTTCCCAATTACAGGTAGACGCCATGCAGTTTAATTTTTCTGAGATGGAAAAAAATATTGGCGAATTATTTACCAGATACAATGAATCCTTGGACTTGGTCAATGCTGAAGCTGAAAGATTTACATTGAAAAGGGATGCATTCGAGAAGAAACATGGCCTAGATGAAGTAGAAGAATAATTTACTTTTGTAAGCCCGATTTTTTGATAAGCCTTTAGGGATAATTTTCCTGTAGGCTTTATTCATTTTCCGTGCGGATCTTTAGGGTAAATCTTAGGGTGTCGTTAACAAAAAAACCGCTCTGAATTCCTTCAAAGCGGTTTTATTATTTTAAATCGATATCAATTATTAAGCTTCCACTCCCAATACCTTTGCCATCAAAGCTCCGATCTCTGCTGGAGATTCAGCTACGTGGATTCCGTTTTCTGCCAAAATCCGCATTTTTGCAATAGCGGTATCATCCGCGCCACCAATGATCGCACCGGCATGGCCCATTCTGCGTCCCGGAGGTGCAGTCTGTCCGGCGATAAAACCTACAACAGGCTTTTTGTTGCCATTTGCCCTGATCCATCTTGCAGCATCAGCTTCGTAATTTCCGCCGATTTCACCGATCATTACGATAGCATCCGTTTCTGGATCTTCCATCAAAAGCTGCACTGCATCTTTGGTGGAGGTTCCGATGATAGGATCTCCGCCTATTCCGATGGCGGTAGAAACGCCTAAGCCTGCTTTTGCGATCTGATCAGCGGCTTCATAGGTCAATGTTCCTGACTTGGAGACAATTCCGATTCTTCCTTTTTTGAAGACAAAACCCGGCATAATACCTACTTTGGCTTCACCCGGAGTGATGACTCCCGGACAGTTTGGTCCGATCAGCGTCGCTCCTCTTTCCTTGATATATGGTTTTGCTCTCATCATATCCGCCACAGGAATTCCTTCGGTGATGGTGATGATTACTTTGATGCCTGCGTCTGCAGCTTCCATAATGGCATCAGCAGCGAATGCCGGTGGAACAAAAATGATGGAAGTATTGGCGCCTGTTTTTTGGACAGCTTCTTCTACTGAGTTAAAAACCGGCTTTTCCAAGTGGGTTGTGCCACCTTTTCCAGGAGTAACTCCGCCAACTACGTTGGTTCCGTATTCGATCATTTGCTGTGCGTGAAAAGAACCTTCCGAACCGGTAAAGCCCTGCACAATTATTTTGGAATCTTTGTTGACTAAAACACTCATGCTGCGATTTTTATAGTTTGCACAAAAATAAACGATTAAGCCCGACCACAAAAAGAAAAGGGAAACAATATCCAATTAATTTACACTATCCATATCTTTTTCTAATTTAGACGGTGTTCAAAAACCCTATGCAAAAAGCACTTCTTCTTATTTTCTTTCTTTTGATTGTGAATGGCGGTTTTTCTCAGACCTTCCAATTCAACAATCAGATCAAAGGAGTTGACCTGCCCTCTGATATCATCTACCAAGTGACTCAAGACAATGAGGGACTGATATGGTTCAATACCTCGCTCGGCGTTTTTTATTCTGATGGCTTCGCTACTTATCCTATACCCGAAGAAATCCAAAACCGGTTATCAAATGAAGTGAGGATTTTTAAAGATGAAGAGGGTAAAATCTGGGTAAGCAATTTGATCAATGAACCAAAAGCTTTTTTTTATCAGAACGGATCATGGGAAGAGTTTGACCTGAAAAAAAACCTTTCCCTGAACGGACCCCAAAACCACCTTCTTTTCTTGCCTAAAAAGACAGATAAAGGTTGGATATATCTTTTGTTTTCAGATAATAAATTGTTTTCCAAGAATGAAAATGAAGGTATATGGCATTCCTTCGAATTTGATTTCAATAAGTCAGGTTTATATAAATCCGATCTTGAGACTGTAGACGGGATTTTGGTGCTGTTCAGATACCAGTCGTTTATTTTTAAGGATGGTAAGCTTACCGAATTTGCTTTTAAGGGAATTGATTTGCCCGCCAATGTGCAGCATATTGCTTTTGACGATGTCACCAAAGGATATTATTTTCTTGGATTGGATTTTTTGGCTTATGGCAAATCCTATCATTCTCCCCAAAAAATCCTCAGACAAAATTTTGAAAGGGAAATCTTTAGCGTCGCGGATTTCAGCCATCTTCAGGTTTTTGAAGGCAGGGTATTTTACAACTACAACTCACAGCTGTATATGTATGACCCCAAAATGGATAAAAGCCTTGAAATAGATTCCTATGATGTCCTGAAGGCATATTTTATTTTCAGTTTTTTTGTAGATAGGGAAGGAATCAAATGGATAGCGACCAACCGGGGATTGACCAACATCAGTTCATTTAGGTTTATAAATTACAGTTCCAAGTCACTTTTGGATGATGAAGTCACGGCGATAATCGGGCTTGATTCTGACAGGTATCTGATCGGTTTTAACAACGGTCTACAGGTTTGGTCTGGGAAAAAGGATGTCCAAACCCTTTACGGATTTGAAGGACTGGTGGGCCATCCAAAGTTCAGCATCAGTAACTTTGATAAAGATAAAAACGGCACCGTTTGGTTTTCATCCAACCTAAAAGGGATTGGAAGATTAGACCCCAAAACTACGAAGGTTGACTTTCAGCCTACCCCGGATGAGAAGTTTGTGACTTCGGTCCGGGTAATCGGTGACAGTCTGTTCATTGGGGCAAGGGATAAACTCTATCTTTCTTCCATTTGGAACAGAGGTAATGCGCACTTCCAAAACGAAATCTCGGATGAAATTTTAAAAATACTTGGTCGGGGAAAGATTTTTGTCCGGAAGACCGGGAAACTCCGTGATGGCAGGATTATTTTTATGCAAGGGGGAACCTCATCATTTTCAGAAGGTCTGGTAGAAAAAGAAGGCATTGTTGCTGCTGTTGGCTTTGATTATCTTGAAGAGGATGGCGGTTGTCTGATCCTAGGTACAGAAACCGGGCTTAAATATTATTGTGACGGGAAGCTTGACTATTTCCAAACAGCAGCAGGTTTCATAGACAGGCCCGTGTATTCACTTCTGAAAGATTCCAAAGGATTTTTGTGGGTGGGAACTGATA
>JBBRFK010000036.1:0-22294 GCA_038224435.1 Cytophagales bacterium
AGGATAAATGAAACTTGTCCTTCCCTGGCAGTAGTCGTATTCCGTACAACAGTCGGAAGCAATTACGACTTTGTATCAATTGAAATTTGTATTTTACTTTTTCGGAGTTATCTTAAAATTTTTGAAAAGGCTTTTCAGTCCCCTTTTGAGCGTAGAATGTCGTAATCGCTAGGTGTAATTTGTAATTACACCTTTTTATGATTTAGAATTTGTAATTTATTTCTCTCCCTATAACCCCAATTCAAATGGAAGCGTGTCGTGAAATCCTTGATGTGAATCATGACATGTTGCATAGAAAATGGTAATATATCTACCGAAATTGCTGAATAAGCGGAGGTTGCAAACTACCTCTCAGTGATGTTTTGGCAACGAAACAGTGTTGGTCGGAAAGATGAGTATTTCTCACTGATTTCAAATTATTGGTTTAGGCTTTGAAATGGGCCATGTGAAATAGAAAGCATCAAAAAAGCCCTGTCAGATTTTAAATTCTGAGAGGGCTTATTCATTTTGGGTAATTAGGGAAAACCTACAATTTTATCTTTGAGGTATCAGTTTCACCAAAAGTCCGGTCACCTCGGTCATGGCATAAATATAGCCATCGGGACTTTCAGACACTTGCCTTACACGTCCAATGTCTTTCAAAAGCGTTTCCTGACCTACATATTTGGTCCCGTCCAATTCCACTCTTGCGATCTGCATCGCGGCAAGACCAGCCACCAAAACATTCCCCTTCCATTCTGGATATTTGTCTGAGGTGACGATGGCCAAACCACAAGTTGCGATGGACGGCACCCAATAGGTCACCGGCTGCTCCATGCCTTCTTTTTCAGTCAATTCAGTCAGGATAGTCCCATCATAATTGATCCCGTAGGAGATTACCGGCCAACCATAGTTTTTACCTTTTTCGATCAGGTTGAGTTCATCGCCGCCTTTGGGGCCATGTTCCACTTCCCAGATTCTGTTGTTGGCTTTGTCATAGATCATGCCTTGTGGGTTTCTGTTGCCATAGGTCCATATTGAAGGAGATGCACCTGGAGTATTGACAAAAGGATTGTCTTCAGGAATCCTGCCGTCATCATAGATTCTGTGGATTTTGCCATGGTCGTTGTCTAGTTCTTGGGCATTTGCAGGTCTGGAACCTTTGTCTCCATTGGAGAAAAACAAGTATCCGTCATTGTCAAACACGATCCTGGAACCAAAATGTCTTCCTCCTTCCCATTCCGGTCCGCATACAAAAACTTCTTCCAAACCCTCAAGTACATTGCCGTTAAGTTTGGCCCTAGCGATCACGAGGACTTCACCAATGCCTTGCTTCTTGGCATAAGACATGTAAATCCATCCATTTTCAGCGTATTTTGGATGTATGGCGATATCCAGAAGGCCGGCTTGATTGACCTCGCTTACAGAAGGAACACCTGTCACTTTTTCTCCGGTGAATTTGTCATCTTTGAATATCAGGATTTCTCCTTTTCTTTCGGTCACCAACATTCTTCCATCAGGAAGCCAGGTCATTCCCCAAGGATTGATCAATTCGGTATACAAAGTGTCAACCTGAAAAGTCAGCTTTTCTGAAACTACAGCATATGGGCTTGGCTCAACTTTTTCCTCAGTCTGGGTATTATTGGAACAGGAAGAAAAACCCAAAATGAGGCTTCCTCCTACTATAAAAGATAAGTTCTTAAGTGTTTTCATTTTTTGGTGAATAGATTTTCCACAAAATTAATGATTTATACCTGAAAATGTTTTTTCGATTTGATAAACGGCCTCCGTTGGAGGGATTTGGCTTTCAAAACAAAGACAAGGTATTTTTCTTTAATAAAACAATGACCCTAGGCCATTAGCGAGTAAACGAATAATCAGATAATCTTTATGGTTAACTCAGAGAACATCCTGATTAACCTAGGATTAACCGATACCGGCGAATAAAGGAATAAGTGACCCGATAATTTATTTTCCTGACGCAGCTATCACCGCATTCCAAACCCGGAAAATATTTTTGTAGCAGATCTTTTCAACATCCTCTTTGGAATACCCACGCTTCAATAGCTCAGCTATCAGATTGGGATACATGGAGACATCCTTCAATCCGGTAGGAAGACTGTCCCCCACCCCGTCAAAATCAGAACCGAAACCAACATGGTCAATCCCGACCAAGGCTACGACAAGGTCAATATGGTCGGCTACCTTGCTGACATTTGGAAAAGGATTATTCTCCGCAGAATATTTCTCGATATAGGCCACAGCAGCCGAATCGGTTCTCGACAACCCATTTTCTGCAAGCCAATTTACAAGATGTTCCCTTGCAGCGCCCGACCGCTCATTATATTCACCATCAATAAAACTTCCACCAAAATTGATCATGATTACCCCACCGTTTTTACCGAGCGCTTTGATCATCCCGTCGTCCATATTCCTCTCAAATCCAGGTGTAAAGTACCTTGCTGAGGAGTGGGAAGCTATGACCGGAACCTGCGTCACCTTCATGACATCATAAAAAGTATCATCCGATACGTGTGAAATATCCACCATGATCCCGACCTTATTCATTTCCTTTACCACCTGCACCCCATATTCACTCAATCCTCCGTAGGTCCTGGTCGTATCATAGGAAGAATCCCCGATCAGGTTGTCCGTGCCATGTGTAAGGGTAATATACCGGATACCACGGTCAAAAAAATACTTGACATTGTTGAGATCAGATTCGAGCGCTGCCCCGTTTTCCATTCCCATAGGAAATGAAATCTTGCCTTCCTCGGTGTTTTTCTCAATATCCGAAGGGGAATAGGCCATCGCAAACTTGTCAGGCCAAGCTGTCACCAGCCTTTCTGTCATCAGTATCAGTGAATCTGCCAAAGCTTTTGCTCCTCCCCTATCCTGATAGCCAGTGGGAATATAAATAGACATAAATGGCGCATCCAAACCACCCTCTTTGGATCTTGGGAAATCAAAATTACCCCCATCTGTTCGGACAGAAACATCCAAAATCTCCCGCTGAAGTGTGAATCCACCGACTTTCATCCGGTAAGGAAGGTCCACGTGTCCATCTACCATGATGGTATTTTGGGCGATTTCTTTGGCTGCAGCCAATCTTTCCCCATCAGTCATAAGGGTATAATCTACAGTTTCAGTTTTTTGTGAACAGCCAAAAGCAAAAACTGAAGCGACCAATAGAAGTAGGGTTTTTTTCATGTCATGTTGATTTGATGGGTTAAAGTAAAATATTCAGGACAATAAAATTTTTCATGATTGATGGACGGTCGGAATTTGGTGGAAAAAGGATATTACATCCGCTTATGTAATAGATTTTTTTACATGAATCTGATAATTGGAAATTTGGTTAAATTCACTCAGACTAAAATTATCAATATATGAGGGTTTTTCCCATTTTGCTTTTTCTCCTAATTGTTTCCTTTAAGGCTCCTTCAATTCCATCTGTCACCATTTCCATTGAGAAGGAATTGGCTGACGGCATCAAAGATGGCAGGGTACTTTTGCTTTTCCACCATGATGAAAAAACAGAGCCTCGGTTTGCAGTTTCTGATGATGTGAACTCTGCGCAGGTGTTGGGGATGGACTTCGAAGACTACCAAGCGGGCAATTCGCTTTCATTTGACTTGGGCGTATTTGGATATCCAATAGAAAACTGGAATGAAATGCCTGCCGGAGAGTATTGGGTTCAGGCTTTCATAGTCAAGCATGAAACCTTCAACCGTGCAGATGGGCATGTCATCAAGATGCCGGTGGACCAATGGGAAGGTCGGCAGTGGGCAAGGACTCCGGGAAACGTGTTCAGCATTCCCAAAAAAATCTCTTGGGATGGAGAGTCGGGTATTGACATCAAGATTGATCAAATCATCCCGCCAGTGGTAGAACCTCAGGACACGGAATTTATCAAGCATATCAAATTCAAGAGCAAATTACTTTCTGAGTTTTGGGGAAGGGATATTTATTTGGGTGCACATGTATTGTTGCCAAGGGATTTTGAAAAAAATCCAAGTGAATATTATCCTTTGATGATTTACCATGGCCATTTTCCATCAGATTTTGGGGGATTCCGGACGACTCCTCCTGATGAAAACTTAGAGGAAACATACAATGCTAGGTTCAATATTTATGGTTACGAAAAAATCGAACAGCAAGAAGCTTATGATTTTTACCAGAAATGGATTTCACCGGATTTTCAGAAATTCATTGTCATCGAAATCCAACATGCTAACCCGTTTTATGATGACAGTTATGCCGTCAACTCTCAGAATATCGGCCCTTATGGAGATGCGATTACTTATGAGTTGATCCCGCATATCGAAGCGCAATTCAGGGGAATCGGAGAAGGTTGGTCAAGGTTCACCTATGGCGGGTCTACAGGTGGCTGGGAAGCTTTGGCAGTGCAGGTCATGTATCCCAAGGAATACAACGGTTGCTTTGCAGCTTGTCCCGACCCGATTGATTTTAGGGCTTTTACGACGGTGAATATCTACGAAGACCAAAATGCTTATTATCTAAATGGCCCTTTCAGAACCACCGATAGAGTAGGCAAAAGGAATTACCTAGGCCATGTCTCTGCCATGGTCAAAGATATGAACCACAAGGAATTGGCTCTTGGGGGTACAAAAACCCGTTCCGGCGACCAATGGGACATTTGGCAGGCAGTCTATTCGCCTGTGGGGGAGGATGGATATCCCAAACCAATCTGGGACAGATATACCGGTGAAATGGACAAGGAAGTTGCCAACCATTGGAAGGAGAATTTTGACTTGCGATATATCATGGAAAGGGATTGGTCGAAGCTTGGTGAAGACCTCGAAGGCAAAATCCATATCTATTGCGGAGATATGGATAATTATTACCTGAACAATGCTGTTTACCTTACCGAAGAATTCTTGGAAAAAACTTCTGAACCTTATTATGGGGGAGAGGTTAAATATGGTGACCGTGCTGAACATTGCTGGAATGGTGACCCCACACAGCCAAACTACATTACCCGACTCCGGTACAATACCATGTACCTTGACAAAATCGCCAAACGTCTTGAAGCCACAGCCCCGCTAAATTTCAATCAAAAAACCTGGACTTTAAAAAAATAACCAATTATGAAAATCAACAGAAACATCAGCTTGGCCTTCATACTTCCGGCATTGGCATGGAGTTGTGGGGGCACACAAACAAAAGTGGAAACAGAAGAATCCATAACTGTGGAGGAATCGAAGTCAAAGCCTACACTAACCAAAGTATGGGAGACTACTGAAGAATTAACCACCAATGAATCGGCCTTGTACGATGCCGGATCAGGAGTGGTATATATAGCCAATATTGAAGGAGATCCAGTCGGAAAAGATGGAAAAGGATTCATTTCCAAACTATCCAAAACAGGCAAAATCATAGAAAAGGAATGGGTTTCGGGTCTAGATGCTCCAAAAGGCATGGGCATCAGCAACGGAAAACTCTATGTGACCGATATCGATGAACTGGTAGAAATAGACATCGCCTCCTCCAAGATCACCAACACGTATAAAATAGAAGGTGCCAAATTTCTCAATGATTTGGATACCTACAAGGACAAAGTGTACTTTACAGACATGAATACAGGCAAAATACATATTTTCGAAAACGGAAAATTCAGCGTTTTTGCCGAAAATCAGACAAATATCAACGGCATTAGAATAGCTGCAGATGGTACAGTGTTTGGACTTGATGGCGCAGGCTTGAAAAAGTATAACGGCGACGGATCATTTGAAATACTGAATGCCAATGTCACAGGCGGCGATGGATTGGTAATTTTGGATGAAAATGTGTTCCTCGCAAGCAGATGGCAAGGAGAAATTTACATTATCAAAGACGGAGTCGAAACATTGCTTTTGGACACCAAGACAGCAGAGTCCAATACTGCTGATATTGATTTTATCCCAGGTGAAAATCTTGTTATTGTCCCTACTTTCTTTAAAAATAAAGTAGTAGCTTATAAACTGGACTACTGAGTCTTGGAAACCAAGAATAGAAAACCGGTTTTCAGTGTATCATTTCAGGGAATTGTCCTTACCTTTACCTGACTTACGTCTCCCAATTAATTGTCTTAAAGTCTTATTACCAATCAGATACGACCCAAGGTTTGAGGGTCTTTGAAAACAAAATCATGAATACTTCAGAAAATATAAATTACGAATTAGAAAAAAATATGGAAGTCATCTCCCAGTTGGATGGCTTTGTAGGGAATGCCGTAGATACTGTTTTGGTGGATCCTGATGAGTGCTGGCAACCTGCTGATTTCTTGCCCGACATGGCCAATGCAGATGCTTTTGACGAGGTCAGAAAACTCCAAGAAAGAGCAGCCGGAATTCCGGATACCATCATAACTTCCCTTATCGGCAATATGATAACTGAGGAAGCACTTCCAAGTTATCAGACCTATTTCAACATGTTGGAAGGTATCAACGTAGAGGGTAACTTGCTAAGTAACTCTGGTTGGGTAAGATGGTCAAAAGCATGGACAGCTGAAGAAAACCGCCACGGTGACCTGCTCAACAAATACTTATACCTCTCTGCCCGTGCTGATATGAAGAAAGTGGAACAAACCATCCACAGATTGATATACAACGGCTTTGATCCAAAATCAGAAAAGGATCCTTATCAGGCAATGATTTATACTTCTTTTCAAGAAAGGGCAACCAAAATATCCCACGTCAATACCGGTAAATTGGCGGATAAGGCTGGAGATGATATACTTTCAAGGATCTGCAAGACCATCGCTGGTGATGAAGCCCGACACGAAAAGGCTTACAAAAGCTTCATGAGCCAGATTTTTGAGATTGATCCCAACGGGGCAGTTTTGGCTTTTGAAACAATGATGCGTAAGTCCATTGTGATGCCGGCAGTTCTTATGGGAAAAGGCAGTAGCAACCCCAACCTTTTTGATCAGTTCTCAGCTATTACCCAAAAAATCGGGGTTTACACCGGATGGGATTATGCCCGTATCATCGAACACCTTGTCAAACTTTGGGACATACAGAACCTGACGGGACTGAATGATGTCGCTTCCAAAGCCCAAGATTACCTGGCAAATCTATCAGACCGATATATGCGGTTGGCAGACAGGATGAAAACCCCGGATGAAATATCTCTAGCTTGGCTAAAATAAAACACAAAGCCTGAAGAAATTCAGGCTTTATTTTTTTGCCCTTGGGAACAATTTTCCTGTTTTACCCATTTTGAAGTCATGACCATCAAAGAAATACATCCCGCCAGTTACCATCCCATTGCCGACCTCATTACATACAATCCACTCCCCTCTCCAAAGCTCAGGCAGATTGATCCGTTTATCTTTTTGAACCACCATGGTTTTCAGACTTATCCCAAACATAACCGGGGACTTCCCTTTGGTCCACATCCCCACAGAGGAATGGAAACGGTCACTTTCATCTTGGAAGGGGACATCATGCATCAAGATTCGGGAGGTCATGAATCGGTAATTGAGGCAGGGGGTATCCAATGGATGACAGCAGGCCGAGGATTGATCCATTCGGAAGTATCTTCATCAAAATTCAAAAAAGAAGGCGGCGATCTGGAAATCCTGCAGCTTTGGCTCAACCTTCCTGCAAAGCTGAAAATGACTGAACCAAGGTACACTGGCCTTCAGAAAGAAGAGATCAACCATTTCAAATTAGATAAAGGTAAAGTCAGCGTTCAGATGATTGCGGGTAATTGGGACGGGAATATGGGCTCTTTTGAAACCTTGACTCCAATTTTCCTGAGTACCATCACGATGGAAAAAGGCGGAAAATTCAACAAAAACATTCTTGATGGAGAAAATATCTTTTTCTACATCGTCCGGGGCGAAGTCAAAATTTTGGGAGAGAAAATTCCATTTAAAAATCTTGTTGAATTCAACAACGATGGAAATACCTTGTCAGTCGAAGCCACTGAAGATACCTTAGTAATTTTGGGCCACGCAAAACCCTATAACGAACCGATGGTGGCACAGGGACCATTTGTCATGAACACCCAACAGGAAATCATGGAAGCTTACAGCGATTATCAGCAAGGAAAATTTGGGACTTGGGATCATTAAAAATGTGTGGCTGCCCTTTGACAGGCAGCCACCAGATATACCAAAAAGTCCTAAACTAAAATCATTGATCAAAACAATAAAGCTCAAAAAGTTGCTTAATCACCCAGGACAAATATAGGGGATAAGCAACCTTTAAAAAATACCCTAAAGGGGGTATTTTTTAATAGGAATCAATAATGTCCTGGGAAATGAGCTTATATATTTCTGCTATTTGTTCGTTGTAGTTCAAAAATTGATAATGGGCATCCAATGTATTTAAATCCACCCTTTTGGCCGGCCCTGTCTGTGCCCGCTTAGCGCCAAGTTCAAGACTTTTGCTGATGGTTTCTATAATCAGAGGCTTGACCATTTCAAAATCCAAACCTTGCCGGGCCATAATTTCTTCGGAAAGCCGCAACATGTGGTTGGAAAAGTTACTTGCAAAAACCGCCGCAACATGCAATGCCATCCTGTCCTTGGATTTGATGACGTATTGGTTGGGAGACACTGATTTGGCAAGTTTTTTTAATTTTTGAAGGGCTGATTGGTCCTCAGATTCCAACAAAAAAGGAACATCTCCAAAATCAATTTTTCTTTCTTTGCTGAATGTCTGCAATGGATAAAAAATCCCGGTGTAGGTAGCTGAACTGTAGCCCAAAATATCAAGTGGCACTGCCCCGGAAGTATGGACAAGGATACTTTCCTCCGGCAAAATAATTTCATCAGCAAGTTCCGAAATGGCCTGATCGCTGACAGCTAGGATAAATACCTCGGCCTCAGAATCTGAAAAATCCAGGTCGCTCTTTGCTTCGGCGGTATACAACTTCCCTGTCAGTTTTTCTGCTTCAGTCAAATTCCTTCCGTAAATCTCCGTGATGGTATGTCCTGCCTCCTCCAAGGCCGGAGCCAAGTGCCAGGCAACGTTACCTGTTCCAAGTACTGCAATCTTAAATTTCATAATTGAAAGATATGCCTTTTTGTGTTGAATGTGAAAACAAGAAAAAGCCCTAAGGCGCATATCCTTAGGGCTTTTCAAAATTTATTAGACGAAGCAGTAATTTTAAGCTTCCAGACCTTTGTCCCTCATTTTCTTAAACTCATCATACCTTCTGTATATCGCTACACAAAAACCAATCAACATTAAGATGGTTCCTGCCCACAGGATGTTGATCTGCGGCATCAGTATCGCCTTCAATACCACGTAGTCTTTTTGATACCTGTTTACTTTGAAAGAAAACGTATTTGTTTCCGGCTTGATGTTCTCCAATTCAACCTTGACACCAAGTTCATTGTCAATGGCGGCAATCTTCCCCACCTGATTGTCTCGGATGATGAAGATCGGCTCCAACCTTTTTTCTACATCATAATCCATTACGACCAATTTGGCTTTTACCGCAACATCTCCTTCTCTTAGGTCAACACCGTCAAGCTGCTTCAAAACTTCCCCTCCTTCAAAAGTGGTCACAAAATCAGAGATAAAGAATGTTTCTCCAGGTGCTACCTCATAAAATTCATCTTCCCTCCACTCTGGTTCTTCGTAGTCATTGATCGCAGATACGTAAGTATATAAATCCTTGTTTACAAACCTTTTCGAATCCGGCGAAGAAATCAAGCCCATAGAACTATTGAATTGCGACATAGGATTCAATGAAAACTGATAGACCGAATCTTTGAAGTAATCAACCTGAAAATAATCGTTTTCTTCCAAAACGATTTTGACTTTATCACCTTTGGAAAAATAGGTCCTACCTCTAGCTACGATATCTTCCAAAGCAACGGCATCATTGATCCCACCTGTGGATTTGAGTTGTTTGACATTGACAAATCCCGGAACTCCTACCACTTTTTTCTGCCTACCACGGTACACAGCTGTGTAATCCTTGATTTGGGTTGGTTTGTTGATCCAGAGCAAGACATGTTCTTTGTTCATCTCTTCTTCCCAAGAGTTGCTGTAGGTGAGTCCTGAAAGGTTGTAAGAAATGATCTCGGAATATCCGGATGAAAACATGATCCCAATAAGGACCATCCCGAGACCGATATGTGCCAAAGAACCTCCAGCCAGTTTGAAAGTGGATTTTTTTAGCAATTTGATCAAAATAGTGGAATTGGCCACGATGGTGAACACCCCTGCCAAAACTACAATGATGTATGGGATGTCATAGACTTTCCCGAATACTATGATCAGCGCCGAAATAATTACTGAAATGATATATGGCATCACCAACGCCTCTCTAAGGGCTTTTGGATCCATTTTATCCCACCAGAAAAATTGACCGACCGCAGTCAGCAAAGCGACAGCCACGGCAAACCAAAGCTGGAATTTGGTATAAAACCCAACCTGATCCGCGGGAGGCGCCATGTTGGAGATTCCACCAAAACTTTCCACCAATGCATTCCAAACGGGAATGGAAGTAGGAAGGATTACCTGAAAGGCCATCAAAGCCAAAGTCGTAGCGCCAATGAAAATCCAGAATTCACGGGAATAAACGGAGGCTTCCTTCTCAGAAGTCGGGATATATTTCCATCTTTTGGCAGCCAAAAAGACAGCTACAAAAAGGAAAAACAACATGTAAATCAAAAGCTGTCCTGACAATCCCAAGTCAGTAAAGGAGTGTACAGAAGAATCGCCCAAAACCCCACTTCTGACCAAAAAGGTAGCATACAATACTAAAATGAAAGAAGCAATTACCAGCACAATGGAAGACTTCAAAGCAGTACTGCTTTTCTTGAAAGTTATCATCGTATGGATGGCTGCGACCATGATGAGCCATGGGACATAGACGGCATTCTCTACAGGATCCCAATTCCAATATCCCCCAAAATTCAAAGTCACATATGCCCAATAAGCGCCCATGATGATCCCCATTCCGAGGATCATGGCAGAAAACTGCGCCCAAGGCAAAGCGGGACGGACCCATTCAGAGTATCGTTTGGTGGCAAGTCCACCCATCAAAAAGGCAAAAGGAACCAGCGTTGAAGCATATCCTAGAAATAATGTCGGTGGATGGATGACCATCCAAATATTTTGCAGCAAAGGATTCAGCCCTGTGCCATCTTCAGGCACAAAGTCAGGGTTGATCTGGAAAATGGGGGCTGAGACAGCATCCCTCAATAGAATGAAAGGCGAACTCCCTATCTTCAGGTCTCCGATCACAACTCCCAAAATCATCGACACCAAGAATGCCTGCACCAAGGCAAAAACGATCATGACAGGACCTTCCCAGAATTTGTTGGTATGGATCAGAATCAATCCCAAAACAACATTCCATACAATCCAAAGGATAAATGCACCTTCCTGACCTTCCCAGAAACTGGAGATCATGTAATGCACCGGAAGCGCCTTGGAGGAATGGGAATAGGCGTAGAAATACTCGAAGCGATGGTTATAGATAATCTCAAAAAGTGAAAAGGCCACCGTAATAGCGGCGACGGAATGTATATAAAATGTGACCCTGCTGAAACGCCTCCAATTGGCCTTGTCCAATTCCTGCGCAATCGTATATTGATAGTAAGAGTAAGCTGCAACCAATGCACTGACGAAAGCAAGAATCAATGCAAAGTGGCCTAAATTACCTATAAAGGTATTGATCATGTTAAATGGAATCAAAGGGAAAACTAATTTATATTCCGGCAGTTTTGAGCTCCGTCTCCTGGTATTTTGAAGGGCATTTCATCAGGATTTTGTCTGCTACAAACAGGTCTTGGTCTTTGTAAGCTCCGATGACCACCACTTGTTCAGCCCTTGAAAAATCCGGTGGCACCGGCTCATTGTAAAAGACCTTTTGCTCGGTGCCTTCCTTGTCTACCATCAAAAAGTAAAAAGACGTCTTGTCTTCATTGACTTGAATCCCATCTACGTTTCCGGATTGGCTTTTTTTCAGTTGGCCTACCACATGGATTGCTTTGTCATCTCCGCTGATTTTCATTGCTTTGGCATTAGAAAAACTTTCGTAAGTACTTGCATCTCCTATCATTGACATGATGATGATGATCGCAACGGCTATGATTCCCAAACCAATAATATGTCCCTTTTTCATTTTTTATACCTTTATATATATTCACACCCATATCTCAACTCTTTTTGCCGGGTAGGGTTTTATTCTATTTTTCTCAATCATTTTTCAAAGCCTTTTCTATCCTTGTGACTTTGCGGTCCGTATTGATGATATAAACCAATAATCCTGCAAAAACGATCCCAATGATGCCAACTAAAACATAGATTTTACCCTCTGACCGCATCACATCTGCCATTTCAACGGTAGAGTTTTGATAATCGTTTTCAGAAATCTCTATTTTCTCTTGTCCAAAAGCATTCAGACTAAAGGCCATGAGCACTGTTATTAACCATTTTTTCATGATACTTGATTAATCAATTTATCTTCCAGTTTTCTTTCAATTCTTTTCAGCCTTACCCTGACGGTACTGATCCATGTTCCCAACAGCGTCCATGCGATAATCGCAGGATAGAAAACCATTCTCAATTTGCTGTCCAGGTCATAGGCGTTGAACCCGGGATTGCCACCATTGCCGGGATGAAGGCTGTCTGTCAGTCTTGGCAACACAAATATCAAAGGGATAAAGGCAGCAAATGCAAAAATGTTATAAACGGCTCCGATTCTTGCCCTTTGATGGACATCGGTGAGGGAGTTTCTTAATATAAGGTAAGCAAAGTACATTAACAGCCCGATCGCCGAAGCATTCTGCTTGGGATCCCCGCTCCAATAATCTCCCCATGTAAATTTGGCCCAAAGCATGCCGGTGACTATTCCCAAAACTCCGAACAAAATCGCTGCATTGGTGAATTCAATTGCAACATCGTCATGCCTGAGGTCATTGCTGCGAAGAAATTTGATGCTGTAGACCACTGCTACCATGAGCATCAATATCATCCCAAACCACATCGTGACATGGAAATGAAGTGCGCGTATCGTTTCATTTAGAATGGGTAACCGCGGTACGTCAAGAAGAAGTCCTGCTGTCAGAGTGAATGCCAACAAGGCAACAGTCAGGATTTTCCACCAATATGATTTCATTGTTTGGGTTTGGTTTTTCAGTCGCAAAAATAAGGCATAAGTTCCTCATTCCTGTGTTTTTTGAAACATATGTTGATGAATGACCATAAAATGATTTTATACCACCAATCAAAGGGAAAAACGAAAGGGCTAATCTGAAAAATATTAAAATTTTCTCCGACAAAGTCTTGTTGTGGATTGATTGTCAGTGGAGAGACTGACAAGATTCCGACAATGGCAAAAATAGGTTTCACACTTAGACGGGGATTCGCTTAGCGAATTCTATAAAATAATGAAGGTTATGAAAAAAATTCAATTTTCGAATCCATTGGCTATTAAAGTCTGACGGCTGATAGCCTTCCGGCTAGTGGGTTTCTTTGCGGCTTCTGCGTGCACATTAAACCTAACTCCTCCACAAATAAGGAAATAAGATGTAAGCTGTCACGGCCACAATCGCATTGATTGCCATGAGGGTGATTATCTTGTCCAAACTCACTGACCAATCCAAGCCATCGATGGCATTTTTGGAAACCCTAATGGCCATCAATAAAATCGGGATGATGACCGGAAAACTTAGAATCGCCATCAAAGTGGCATTGTTGCTTGCCTTGGAAGCAATCCCGGATACCATAGTAAGACAGGCCGAAAAACCGATTGCTCCCAAAACAAGATTCAGAATAAACATGCCCTGATCCTGAACAGGATTTCCCAATATGACACTGAAAACCAAATATCCCAAAAGCGCCAAAACCAATGTCAAAAGGGTATTATAAATCATTTTGGAAATAATGATGGATTCGGGTGAAGCAATCATGTAGTAATAGAGTTGCCTGCCCTGATGTTCCTGAACAAAACTTTTGGCAACGGCATTGACTGCTGAAAACAGGATGATGATCCAATACAAAGCATTCCAGGTCGGAACCCCGATATTGCCTTGCTTTGCTCCTACACTGAGATATGTGATAAACACTGCCGATACGACATACAAGAGAATCCCGTTTAACGCATATTTCTGCCTCCATTCGAGGGTGATTTCTTTTTGGATCAAGACAGCGATTTCTTTGAGCATTAGACAAAGGTAAAAAGTTTGGGGATTCTATTTCTTTTCCAACATTACAGATTTATGCCAAAAAATAAATCGGTAATATATTCAGATATTACTTTTAGAAAAAAACCGTTTTCTCTTGGCGGGGTTTTGGCCTGAATAAGCCAAGATTCAGTCTGGCAAGATATTTTAGACGATGTATTAATTTTTTTTCTGTTAGCTTATAATTCCTACCAAGTTCTGTCTGCTCCTTACCTACCGGTATTTCATCAGAAATTTCCATTTCTTTCAGGATTTTGACGGCTGCATTGGCAAGCAGTTCTGATGTCTTGATGTCCACATTGACCAAGCTGTCATTGGCATCCAAGGAAGGAAATACCTCTGCCAATATATTTCCCCGGTCGACTCCTGTTGTGGTATGGTGGATACAGCCTCCAAGGTTTTCAAAGTCTTCTTTGGAATAAGCCCAAAACAAGGTATCGTTGCCACGGTAATGCGGTGGCATACCATAATGCAGGTTGATGGCAGCAATTTTTGGAATCTCGAGGATTTCACCTTTCAAAAGCGGGGCATTACAGGTTATTAAAATATCCGGCTGAAGCGCTGCTATGAATTCAATGCCATGGGGAGTAGTGATTTCATTGAAAGGAATATAGACTTTGGTAAAATACTGTGCTTCAAGGTTGAAATGTGTGGTTTTTCGGCGGATGGCCTCTTTGTGAAACTTCCTGAAGAACCGCAGACCGTTTTGATTGATGAAGGAGACCGATTTTGTTTTTTTCCCGTCTAGGCCTACTGTTGGCTGTTGTGCTTTGATGCTCTTGCTTCGTTCGGAATGGACAACAGTCACATTGTCAAAGTTTTTGACAATTTCGTGAACGGCGATTTTTTCCCTCGGGGTGCATTGACTGATGATCACTATTTTCATTCTTGCGAGATTGATTGTAATTGTAACATTACCGAGTAAAAAAGTTTACTTTCCTCGATTCCAATTTGATGCTTTGTACCAAAAGGCAATATGCAAAGTAAAACCAAATAATTTTGCTTTTCTGCCAAAATGACATTTTTGGCTAATTGGAACAAGCCTTGATAAGGGCATTGTATCCAATATGTATTCACTAAAACGAAAATAGCTATGCAGGAAAAAGGTACGATCTCGATACATACCGAGAATATCTTCCCGATCATCAAGAAGTTTTTATATTCTGACAATGAAATCTTCCTCCGTGAATTGGTCTCCAATGCGGTAGATGCCACCCAGAAAATCAAAAGACTCGCAACTCTGGGTCAATACGCAGGGGAACTCGGTGACATCAGTGTCGAAGTGGCTTTTGACAAAGACAAAAAAACAATCATCATCTCCGACCATGGTCTTGGCATGACTGCCGAGGAAATCAAAAAGTACATCAATCAGATCGCTTTCTCCGGAGCAGCCGAGTTTGTGGAGAAATTCAAAGATGCCAAAGACGCCAATGAAATCATCGGCAAGTTTGGTTTGGGTTTCTACTCCGCATTTATGGTCGCTGACAAGGTTGAAATCAACACCCTTTCTTATCAGGAAGGTGCAGCACCGGCCCGTTGGACTTGCGACGGCAGCACCGAATTTGAAATCAGTGCCGGAGACAGGACCGAGCGTGGCACAGAAGTCACGCTGTTTATCAATCCCGATTCTGAAGAGTTTTTGGACAAGTGGAAGCTGCAGGGCATCCTTGACAAATACTGCAAATTCCTTCCAGTTCCGATCAAATTCGGCACCAAAACCAATTCTGAAGAGGACGGCGTAGATGAAGAAGGTAAGAAAAAATGGAAGTCTGTAGAAGTTGACAACATCATCAACACCACTTCCCCGATCTGGACGAAGTCTCCAAATGAGCTCAAAGACGAGGATTACCTCAAATTCTACAAAGAACTCTATCCGATGGGTGATGACCCATTGTTTTGGATCCACCTGAATGTGGATTATCCATTCAACCTGACCGGAGTCCTGTATTTTCCCAAAGTCAAAAACGACTTCGAAATGCAGAAAAACAAAATCAAACTCTTTAGCCGTCAGGTATTCATCACCGACGAGGTGAAGGACATTGTCCCGGAGTTTTTGATGTTGCTGCACGGGGTGATCGATTCGCCGGATATTCCACTCAACGTGTCCCGAAGCTTCTTGCAGGCGGACAGCAGTGTGAAGAAAATCAACAGCTACATCACCAAAAAAGTAGCGGACAAACTTGGCGAGCTTTTCAAGAAAGACCGCAAAGTCTATGAGGAAAAGTGGAATGACATCGGCCTTTTTGTCAAATATGGCATGATCAGCGAGGACAAATTTGCAGAAAAAGGAAAAGACTTCGTTTTGTTAAAAAATACAAAGGGTGAATATTACACCCTTCCTGAATACAAAGAAAAGGTCAAAGCGATACAGACTGACAAAAACGATCAGACAGTTTACCTCTATGCGACAGATGTCAGCAAGCAGGATGCTTTTATCCAATCTGCCAACAAAAAGGATTATGATGTCCTCGTGATGGATTCGCCTATTGACAGCCATTTTATCCAGCATCTTGAAGGCAAAGAGGAAAAAACCCAACTGAAGCGTGTCGATGCCGATGTGGCGGAGAAACTGATCGAAAAGGACGATTCCTACGCCAACCTACTCACCGAAGACCAATCCAAGATGGTGAAGGAAATCTTCGAAAAAGCGATCTCCAGTCAGACCTACAGCGTGGATGTGGTAGGACTAAGTCCTGAAGAACTCCCCGTCACAGTGACCATGGATGAGTTTATGCGCAGGATGAAGGACATGGCTAAGATGGGAGGCGGCATGAGCTTCTACGGATCATTTCCTGACAACTACAAAGTAGCCATCAACGGCAATCATCCTGTCATCGACAAAATCCTGAGGACAGAAAGCGAAGAAGACCAAACCAAACTTGCCAAGCAAACCTTCGACTTGGCGCTATTGGCCCAAGGCATGCTGACAGGCAAAGACCTGACTGCATTTGTGAAGCGAAGCGTAGAGATGATTTAATCCGAGAAACCCTTGAGGTTTTGCCCCAAACCCTTGAGTCCGCCGCGGCGGACTCAAGGGTTTTTTATTTTAGGAAACGTACTTTCTAATAAAAAATCAAAGAATTTACAAACCTTCGAGGACTGGAAAAGACCTCAAAGGTTTTGCCCCAAGCCCTTGAAAATCCCGGTTTTCAAGGGTTTTTTCTTTTTACAATTATGGAACTAGTAATATTTTTACCTGAATCTCAACGCTTTATTTATTTTTACTAATCTTTATGCACCTATCCCATTGTTTCATCATTTTTTCTTTTAAGGTAGATCAAGAATTAGTTTTGTCGGTAATTTTTTAATTCAAAACTTCCTAAGGTTGGCAGTTGAAAGCATAGGTTTTACTTAAATTTAAAAAAATGAGAAAAATTTTGATTGTTTTTTTTGTGGCAGCTTCAGTAATGGCCCTCACTAATATCAACGGAGTGAGTAGTCAAACAATGGGTTATGAAATGATGTATGAAAGATGAGATAGTAACGGATACCAAAAAAGGTGCAGATGGAATGATGCTGCCTCGTGCAGTATAAGTGAACAAACTTCTTGTTGAGGCGGTGGTGGTCCAATTCAATAATTAACTAAGACCGAGGCAGATTTATCATTTGCCTTGGCTTTTTCAAAAAATCCAAAACTCAATGAGAAATTTAATAATATTTTTATTTTTTACAATTCTAATTTCTTGCGGTCAAAAAACCCAAAATAAACCCGATAGAATAGCTTTAAATTTAAAGGAATCAAAAGAGTCATTACTCTCTGAAAAATTTGAGGATATAGAATATATTCTCCTCGATTATCAGGACTCCTTTCCGATCGTTCAACCTTACACTGTCATTTTTTATGAGAACTTAATTTTTGTAAATGACAGGGTTTTGGAAAATCTTTTTGTTTTCTCTTCCTATGGAAAAGTTTTGAAGGTGATCAAATCAACAGGAACAGGTCCTCAGGAATTCATACAAATTAACGATTTCCAGATTTTTGATGATCATATCCTTATCAAAGACAATAGGCTTAAAAAAATTATCGCTTTCGATTTTAATGGAAACTTTAAGTTTGAATTAAAAGAGGAACTCCAATCATCAAACTTTTATTTCTCGAATGAATTTACAACCCATTTTATGAACAATGATCTTTCAAACGAAGGCTTTAACTTTTTAGGAAAATCTAAAGAAGAAATTATTGAAAAAAAAGTAAAAATCAGACATGGGATGGCTGGAATAAAAATGGCTATTGGTAACAGTTTTATAAGGAACAAGTTCAAGAATGAAATATTATTTAACATCCCCTTTTCTTATGAAATAGCCCTTTTTGATACTTTAGGAAAATTTAAAAATAGTATTGAATTTGATTTGAAGGATTCAGGAATTGATTTAGACAAAAGAATTAAATTAATGAATGGAACCCTTGACTACTCAATTGTAAAGGAGGAAGGCTTGACAGAGATGGTAACTAGTTTTTTCCCTTTTGAGGGCCAATATTTTGCTTTTTTTGAAAGAGGAGGAAATGAATTTCAATATGTCTTTTTTAGGTGATGATTTTAAAGTCATCAGCCAATCGAATAAAATAAAAAATGATATTGATGGAATGAAAATCAGGAATATCCCATGGACAAGTACGGGTGAACATCTTGTTTTTAAAATTAACTCCAATGATTTTCTAAATGATTACCATAGCAAGTTTGACAAAACCAAAAAAGAATTCCCAAAAGCTTCAATCCATGATTTCATTTCTAAAAATTCGCATCTGCTAGATCAGGATAAAACTGTGCTGGTTTTACTAAAAGTCAAAAAACCATCGGAATAACTACATTAATTGAAATTCAATATATCATGGTTTTGATTTTGGGAGCGATAGGGGATTGACTAAAGTAGTGAATCATTTTTCCACCATTTTCCCTTTTGAATCCAAAATATTAAGTTTTGACCATAATTTGAAAAAACGGTTTTCACTGGATTTGGACTTTGGGAATTTTACAATTTCAAAGGAAGAAATAAAGGCATTAAATAATGATCCGAATTTATTGTTTGATTTTATCTACAATAATGACAATCCTAAAGTACATTCATTCATCCTCGAAGAAACTGAAACTTCTACCCTCCAATACTTCGTAGGTTCCTTTGGAAATGGCAAATTCCTAAAAACCATCATCAATCAAACCAACAACAATTCCAAGACTTTCGATAATCTCAATATTGCAGGCATTACAATTCCCATAACGCTGATTGGAAAAACGAAAGACGATAGATTCATCTTTAACCTGAATAGTGAAGTACTCAACCAACTCACAGAAGAACAAAAAGCTACCATTTCAGATGATATCCCTGCAAGTTATTTTGATGACAATCCGATTCTTTTGATAGGTAAGGTTAGAATTTTAAAAATTTACTCTTCAATGTCAAACAAAAATTCTCGGCGAGCTACACTCCAAAAAAAGAAAAACCCCATCAAAGGGGTTTTTTAATAGTGGTTGGCAAGAGCAGAAAAGTAATTATTTTCCTTTTCCTTGTACCATCGTTTTCACTGTATCAAAAATAATGTTGATGTCTGTCAGGATGTTCACTTCTTCAAGATACTGTAAGTCTATCGTCATCCTTTCGCACATTTCGTCCACTGTTTCCGCATAGCCATAGTTTATCTGACCGATTGAAGTGATTCCCGGTTTGATGGCCTGAAGCTTTCTAAAAGCCGGTGCTTTTCTCACAATCTGATTGATAAAATACTGTCTCTCAGGTCTCGGACCTACGATAGACATATCCCCTACTATTACATTCCAAAACTGTGGAATCTCATCCAAATGTGTTTTTCTCATGAAGTTACCCCACTTGGTAATCCTAGGGTCATTCTCAGTGGTGGTTTGCACCCCTAGTTTCTCTGCATCGACATACATACTTCTGAATTTTAAGATGTTGAATGGTACACCGTTTTCACCGATTCTTTCTTGTTTGTAAAAAACAGGACCTTTGGAAGTGATTTTAGTGATCATCATCAAAGTCAGATAAACAGGTAATCCCATCACCAAGACCGCAAAAGAAAAAGCGATGTCGAATCCCCTTTTGATAAACTTGGCAGTGGCATCGATTTCTTCCTGCAGGTTTTGAGTTTGTGACTGACCTCTCAAAAAGATCATGTCAGTAAACGACAGAAGGCTCGGGATGAAAGTGCTCTCCTCGTAGCCCTTGTTAAATATGATTTCTTGTTGTTGATTATTGCTATTCATGGCTATGTCTATCTAAAATTCTATATCACCTAATAGTCAATATGCGTGCCACGGGGATAATCTGTCTGAAAGCCCAAAAAAAGGCATCTATTTAAAAAAAAGTTATAAAAATGGGGATTTTATCCCCAATCTGGGGAAATGATGCGGGTATAAGAAAAGGGAAATTTGTTCAATTTGGGAAATTCCAAAACCTCCTGTGCATGGAAAAAGATTTGTTGACTCCAAGAGGCAAGCGGTCATGAAGCAGGCCTGCATTATAGCCGAGCCATTTTGCCAATAAGGACAAGCCTGATTTTGGGAGCATAAGGGGGTTATGTTTGGCCAAATAGGTGATTTCTGATTTTAGGTACTTCATTCCTTCACTTTCAGCCCTGCCGAAGTGGTCAAAAATCCACTTGTTGTCAGCATGAAACACACCGATATCGAAATAGCGTTTGAATTCTTCTTTGAGGGTGTAGTTATGGGAATGGTTTACCTGGGCATCTGCAACATAAGCTTTCGTCCACCCTTTGAGCAGCATCTGACCTGCGATGATCACGTCCTCACCCAATATGGATCCCGAAGGAAATCCACCGGCCTCCTCAAAAGCCGTCCTCCTGTATGCAGCAAAGGAATTGGAACAGGAAATAGTCTTGATGCCATATTTTCCTGCATCTTTCAAACTCCTGATCTGGGTTTGAGCCGGATAATTGAAAAGACGAGCGTGTGCTTCCAGTTCTTTGGCACCGACATGCGGCAGCTGTCTGCCATAGACCATACCCAATTCAGGATTGGATTCAAAATGCTTGATGAGATTCTCAATGGCTTCCGGATGGGCAAGAATCGCATCCTGGGTTAAGAAAACATAAATATCCGCCTCAGGAAAAGTTTCTACTGCCATCTGACGTGTGCCGCCGTGGTCAAAATCATTTTTGTCAATTTTGAGAATTTCAAATCCACGGATGTTTGGGTTTGATAAAGTTTCATCTGTAGAACCTGAATCTATGATGACCATTTTTTGGAAAGTCACAGTCTGTAAATTTATCCCTTCGAGTACGTCCTGCCACAAAGTACCGGCGTTCAAGGTGGGGATATAAAGGTTTACTTTCACCGTGGGCTCCATCAATATCCTTTTTTTGATACCTGAATATCTCCATACTCTGCAACACCCTGGGTGAAAACTTCTCCATCCACAAAGGCTGTCCCTTTTCCTCTGAAAAGCAATGTTTTGGAAGTTCCTACTCCCAGATGTTCATTCCCCGAAAGAAAAAGGTTATCGGGATTGTTGCTTTCCAAAGTGAACCGCGATGTCCCACCTTCCAGAGATACAAGCTTATTATCAGAAATTCGAAGTTTTTCAGCACCGTTATCTACTATACAGCTGTTGACAGACTGAATGGTATTGTTGGTAATGGAGACATTCTGTGCAGTTTTTTGAACCTGAACCGCACTTGATTTCAGACTAATTATTTCATTGTTTTCCAAAGAAACACTGTTGCCTTTGACTATCAGAAAGACAGCGTTTTCTGATTGGCCGGTAATTTTATTTCCTCCAAAACTCACATTCCCTGCCATATTGAAATTCATCATTCCATTGGTGATCTCATTGTTCAACACCAATAATGAATCCACCCCGACACCGTTTGGTAGGGAGATATTATTTAACTTGTTTTTTTGGAGGGAAATTTTCTGGGCTTTGACGTTTGCCAATAGGTTGATATTCCCAATTTCGTTGCCTACCATATTCAGATGTTTCAACCCCAAGACAAGCTCTACCTGATTGTCTGCAATGTTGTTTTCCGCATGGATGTCACCACAGCTTTCGATGTATAGCGCAGGTCTGTTGTTTTTCTGCGCTAAATTATTGATCATCCTGACGCCGGAGACATTGATCAAGGTCGCAATCCCCGAACCATCGGGCGTGGATTTCCCGCTTACAAAACCGTTATTTTTGGAG
>JBBRFK010000037.1:0-22263 GCA_038224435.1 Cytophagales bacterium
ATGTGGGTTGAAAGTCAGCGGATCCAAAAATGTATCATCAATTCTTCTATACAATACATCAATCTGCTCTAAGCCCTTGGTGGTCTGCATATACACTTTATTTCCTTTGGTGATCAGATCCACGCCGGAAACAAGCTCCACTCCCATTTGCAAAGCGAGGTAAGAATGCTCAAAATAAGCAGAATTGTAGATCCCCGGAGTCAACACACCGACAACAGGCTTGTCCTTGTTGGAAATGTATTGAAGCATTTTCAAAAGCTTTACCGGATAATCAGAAACCGGCATCACGCCAAGTTTATTGAAAAGATCAGGGTAAGCCCGCTTGATGATTTCGCGGCTTTGGTGGGTGTGGGACACTCGCGATGGACAGCGGAGGTTATCTTCCAAAATGTAATAATTGCCGTCACTGTTTCGAACCAGGTCAGTTCCCGTGATATGGCACCAAATTCCTTTTGGCGGTGTCAACCCTTCGCAGGGCTTGAGGTAATCTTTGCTGCCAAGGATCAGATCTTCAGGTACAATCTTGTCTTTGAGGACTTTTCTATCATTGTAAATGTCTTGAAGAAATAAATTAAGGGTATGAATCCGCTGCTTTAACCCCGCCTCGATTTTCTTCCATTCTTCTTGGGCTATGATCCTTGGAATGATATCAAGGTGAAGGATTTTTTCCAGACCTTGGTTGTCATGGTAGACGTTAAATGTCATTCCCATGGCAACCTGGGTTTTATTGGCAGAATATTGCAGATGAGACATTCTTTTTGAAGTGGTTTTTCCCAATAATTTGAGAAATTCTTCATAATGGGGCCTTACCTGACCCTCCTTGACAAACATTTCATCAAAATTACCTCCAACTTGGTATTGACTGGTCTCCATAGGCTTGATTTATTGGCTATAAAAATGATATTCCCTGAATATAGCGGTTTTTGAAAAACAAACAAAAATTTGGATTCCGATTCGTCTATTTGACAAAAATAGTATCTGATCCTTGATAATTATTCAAAATAAAAAAGGCCTTAAAATTGATTCCCAATCCAAGGCCTTTTTTTTATCATAATCATAATCAAGAAATCGTCGATCCTTCAGATGTTGGCGTATTGGGCTGAAGGAGTCGAAGACTGCCGTCTCTGTCCTCTGCCATCAGGATCATCCCTTCAGAATCTATGCCCATCATCTTCCTAGGCGCCAGATTGATCAGCATCGTCACTTGCTTTCCGATAAGGTCTTCGGGCTTGAAATGTTCTGCCACACCACTCAAAACTGTTTTTACGCCCAATCCAGTGTCCACTGTCAATCTGAGCAGTTTTTTGGATTTTGGCATCGGTTCGGCGGTAAGGACTTTCACCACCCTCATATCCAGCTTTGCAAAATCATCATAGCTGATGATATCTTTCATAGGTTCTGCAACGGCATTTGCGATTTCATTTTGTTTTTTGGTATCCAAAAGCTTTTGAATTTGTGCTTCCACGGTGGAATCCTCGATTTTGTCAAACAATAAAGCTGCTTCATTGATCTGCTGTCCTGTTTCCAGCAATTCATGACTGCCGGCATCTGACCATTTCAATCCCTTTAGGCCAAACATTCCGAAAATCTTGGCTGAAGTGAAAGGCAAAAACGGTTCCGCTACTATCGCAAGATTAGCCGCAAAGTTGAGTGCAATATTTAGGATAGTTGCTGTTCTCTCCCTGTCATCTTTGATGGTTTTCCAAGGCTCGGTTTCTGCAAGGTATTTATTTCCTGCTCGGGCAAAATCCATGACAAACGAAAGTGCTTCTCTGAAACGGTACCTTTCGATCGATGCGGCGATTTTTTCAGGAAAGGATTTCAATGCCTCTAAAGCATCTTTGTCCAAGTCATTCAAAGTCCCAAGACCGGGCACATTTCCCTCAAAAAACTTATGCGTCAAAACCACCGCCCTATTGACAAAATTGCCGTAAATGGCAACCAGTTCGGAGTTGTTTCGGGATTGGAAATCCTTCCAGGTGAAATCGTTGTCTTTGGTTTCGGGAGCATTTGCAGTCAAAACATAACGCAACACATCCTGCTTATCCGGAAATTCCACCAAATATTCATGGAGCCAAACAGCCCAGTTTCTGGAAGTGGAAATTTTATCACCCTCCAAATTGAGGAATTCATTGGCCGGCACATTGTCCGGAAGTACATATCCTCCATGGGTTTTGAGAATTGCGGGGAAAACAATACAATGGAAAACGATATTGTCCTTTCCGATGAAGTGCACCAATTTGGTGTCATCCGACTTCCAGTATGGTTCCCAATCAATTCCTTTTTCGGCAGCCCATTCTTTGGTACTGGAGATGTAGCCAATCGGCGCATCAAACCACACATAGAGTACTTTTCCTTCTGCCCCTTCCACCGGGACGGGAATACCCCAATCCATATCCCTCGTCATAGACCTTGCCTGCAAACCGTCGCCAGCTTCCAGCCATGAACGGCATTGTCCGAGGACATTGTTTTTCCAGTCATGGGCATGTTCTACCAAAATCCAGTTTTTGAGAAATCCTGTGTATTTGGCCAGGTCCAAAAACCAATGTTTGGTTTCTTTCAATATCGGCGTATTGCCTGAAAGCTTGGATTTGGGATTGATCAGTTCTGTTGGACTGAGAGAAGAGCCACATCTTTCGCATTGGTCTCCGTAGGCATGCTCGTTGCCACATTTCGGACAGGTGCCTTCTATGTACCTGTCAGCCAAAAACTGTCCTGCTTCTTCATCAAAATACTGTTCGGTGGTTTGTTCCAAAAATTCCCCTTTTTCATAGAGGTCGCGGAAAAAACCGGAGGCAGTCTCGTGATGGATTTTGGCAGAGGTCCTAGAATAATGGTCAAAACTTATCCCAAATTCCTGAAAGCTTTTTTTCATCAGCTCATGATACCTGTCCACTACCTCCTGAGGGCTGATTCCTTCTTTTCGGGCTTTGATCGTGATGGCTACACCATGCTCATCCGAACCTCCGACAAAAGCCACATCCCGACCTTGGGAGCGCAGGTACCTGACATAAATGTCAGACGGTATATAGCATCCTGCCAAGTGACCGATATGCAATGGACCGTTGGCATATGGCAATGCAGCCGTGACTGTATATCTTTTGAATTCGCTTCGTTTCATAAGCCGCAAAGGTAGAAATTAGAATGGAAAGGGGGAATGGGAAATTGATTTCAAATTAAGGCCAGCTCTTTTCTGGCATCCTCGGTAAGAATCCCTGTATAGATAAGCTGTATAGCCTGATCGTAGATTTCCGCAGGGCTGAGGTTAAAGCTAGCCCGCATTTCCTCCGGAAACTGGCTTAAAAATTTGTGGTCTATCAGATTTTGGATCGCAGAAGTATAAATGAATACAATGAAAGAAACATTTACAGTTGGTTGTACATACCCTTTTTCTATGCCTTCCTGAATCAGTTTTTGGAATCTCAGGTATCCTGATTCCCTGATGTATTTCAAAAGATCAGCCCAAATGGCAGGGGCATGGTCCCGGAGTTCATCCAATATCTTTGGGTTGATCGTGGAAACATCTGAAGCCACTGTACTCAGAAGAGACTTTAATTTGACAGTGTAGGAAATCAATTTGTTATCCAAAAGTGCACTGACTTTAATTGAGAGCTTTGTTTTTAGTATATCAAAAGTTGCGCCCAGAAGTTCTAATTTACCCGGGAAATATTTGTATAGCGTCTTCTTGCTCATACCCAGTCCATGGGCTATTTCATCCATGGTGGTGTTCTTATAGCCCTGCTTTATAAAGTACTGGTAAGCTACTTCAAGGATTTTGGTTTCAATATCTGAATTTTTGCTCATCGATAGGTTAAGAGAGGCAAATATAGGCATTCCCAAAGATTTTTGCCTACAAGGCAAAATCTCAATTCCCTAAAAAGAATCCTTGGTGTTTCTTCTTACAAAAGTTAATTTTGGAATCTTACCATGTAATTTTCATCCCAAAACCGTCATGAACCCAACTGAGGCCAAAGCTCGGATTGCTGAACTCACCAAGCAAATCAATTACCACAACATCCTTTATTACCAGGAGGACAGGACGGAAATCACTGATTTTGAGTTTGACAGGTTATTGGAAGAATTGGTCAAATTGGAAAAAGAATTCCCCCAATTTCTGGAATCCGACAGCCCAAGTCAAAGGGTCGGAGGCACCATTACCAAAGAATTCGAAACTGCCGAACATGGCTATCGCATGCTTTCTTTGGGAAATACCTACTCTGAAGAAGACTTGTTGGATTTTGACGAAAGGGTTGCCAAAGGACTGGGGCACCGTAATTATGAGTACTTCTGCGAACTGAAATTTGACGGGGTAGCCATCAGTTTGGTATATGAAAATGGAAGGCTCATCAGGGCTGTGACCCGCGGTGATGGCACCCGCGGTGATGTCGTCACAGAAAATATCAAAACCATTAGAAATATACCTTTGAGGATTCAAGGAGATAATATCCCTGCCCGATTTGAAGTGCGTGGAGAGGTTTTTTTACCAAAAAAGGAGTTTGAAAAAATCAATACTGAAAGGGAAATTCTCGGAGAAGCATTACTCGCCAATCCCCGAAATGCAGCCTCGGGAACCATCAAAATGCAGGACAGTGCTGTAGTAGCCAAAAGAAGACTCAACTGTTATTTTTACCAACTTTTGGGCGACGACATCGGTGTCAACAAACATGACGAGGCCATCGCATTGATCGAAAAATGGGGGTTCAATGTTTCTCCTACCCATTTCAAATACCAAAATATCCAAGGTGTACTTACCTTTATCGAATCTTGGAAAGAAAAGCGCTTTTCGCTGCCATTGGATACTGACGGCGTTGTTTTGAAAATCAATGATTACGACCAAAGGGAAGAATTAGGGTTTACAGCCAAAATTCCCCGATGGGCGATAGCTTATAAATACCAAGCAGAAAGCGCAGCTACAAGATTGCTATCAATTTCTTATCAGGTTGGCCGAACAGGGGCCATCACGCCGGTTGCCAACCTTTCACCGGTCCACTTGGCCGGCACCACTGTCAAAAGAGCTTCTCTTCACAATGCCAATGAAATCCTCCGCCTCGGACTTCATGAAGGAGATATGGTACAGGTCGAAAAGGGAGGAGAAATCATCCCCAAAATAACCGAAGTAGTTTTGGATAAAAGAATCCCAGGTTCAAAACCCGTTGTTTATATAGATCACTGTCCCGAATGTGGTACATTGCTCGAAAGGAAAGAAAGCGAGGCCAAGCATTTTTGTCCAAATAACAAAGGCTGCGCTCCCCAGATTCTTGGCAGAATCGAGCATTTTGTACACAAAAGGGCGATGGATATTGATTCATTGGGAACAGAACGGATCAGAACCTTGATAGATCAGGGATTTATCCGAAATCCTGCTGATATGTATGAGCTGAAGCCGGTTCAGGAAAATCTCCTTGGCCTGGAAATGAGTCAGGAACAATACCAAAAAACCGATGATGGACTTTTATATATTTCTCTACCAAAGGCATTTTTTGCTTTGACTGAAGGGATTTCCCTTACTTCGATCCAAGGCTTTTGCGATAGTCAAATTGAAAAACCGCTGCTGCATGTTTTGCAGAATTTTCAGGCATTTATAAGAAACAGCAAAAAGAAAACCGCACAGAATGTCGGCACCATCCAATTGCTGGAAAACCTCCTGATGACTTCCGCTTTTCCGATATTGGAAGACTATGTTCCCGTGGCATTGGTGCTGAGTCTTTTGATGGGCAATAAATACAATCTGGAGGAAATCTCAAAAGCTGCGTACCATGAAAATACAGTCCATGGAATTTTATTGAAAATGAAGCCTGACCTTCATTCTGAACAGGACGAAAGAATCAAAAAACTCAAAGCCAATACATTTCAGGAAGGTGTCATCAGCAATATGATCGAAGGCGTAGAGTCCTCCAAAAAACAACCTTTTGAAAAAGTACTTTTTGCACTCGGAATAAGAAATATCGGAGAAAATACGGCCCAAATCCTAGCAAGACATTTCAAAAATATTGCTGCTTTGCAGGTAGCCAATCAAGAACAGCTTTTGGAAATCAATGGAGTGGGAGAAACCCTTGTGGTCAGTATCCGGGATTATTTCGGAGAAGAAGAAAACCGTGAATTGATTCGAAGACTGAAATCCAACGGGTTGCGGTTTGAGGTTGAAGAATCTACAAAAGTACTGCAAAGCAGTAAATTGGAAGGGATGAAAATTTTGGCTTCAGGAAGGCTCAACCATTTCAAGAGAGACGAAATCATCGATTACATTGAAGCCAACGGAGGCCAATACCTGAAGGCCGTTTCTAAAGGTCTAGACTTTATAATAGAAGGCGAAGAAATGGGTCCGAGCAAAAAAGAAAAAGCCGAAAAGCTAGGCGTCAAGCTTATTTCCGAAGAAGGTTTTCTGAAAATGATGGACACAACAGCAACACTATGAAATGGATCAAAGATAAAATGATCGTCTGGCAATTGGAAAAAGCCATCAAATCCCAACTAATATCTGAGGTTCTGTTTCCGGTCAATCCCAAGCGCATAGCGATATTGGCACCGGACAAAGAAACCTTTTTGGAAGCCAAGGAAACGCTCAGGGGTATTTGGGGCTTCAATATCCGTATCATCGGAGGATACTTTTCTGAGGAAGCCAACGATGTTGAGGCGATTACACCGGCACATTTTACTGTTTGGGGCTTACCTTCGGATTACTTCAACGAGTTTATGGACGAAAAACTTGATTTTATTTTGGTGCCGACTTTACACCTTAACCCATATTTACGTTATTTGCTCCTCGCCAATAAATGTCAGTTTAAAATGGGCTTTCATTCCAAAGAGAACAAACCATTGTTGGATTTCATGATTGAAAAAGAAGGTGAAATACTCAAACCTAACTTGGATAAGCTGATGGCTTATTTTAAAAAAATAAAAGAAAAATGTTGAAATTACACGGCACCGGAGTGGCCTTAATTACTCCCTTTTCGGAAGATGGCTCTGTAGATTTTGCAGGATTGCAAAACGTAATCAACCACGTCATAGACGGTGGTGTGGATTATTTGGTAGTATGTGGGACCACAGGCGAAAGCGCCACCCTATCCAAATCCGAAAAGAAACAGGTATTGAAAGCTGCTTTGGAATACAATAGCGGCAGAATTCCTGTAGTATATGGCATTGGGGGAAACAACACAGCGGGGGTTTTGGAAGAAATCGGAGAGATGGATTTCACCGGAATTGATGCCATCTTATCTGTCAGCCCTTACTACAACAAACCTACCCAAGCAGGAATCATTGCCCATTATACAGCTATAGCGGACGCAAGTCCTGTACCGGTTATTTTGTACAATGTTCCGGGGAGGACCATGTCCAATGTGGCATTTCAGACCACTGTCCAGCTGTCATCACATCCCAATATCATCGGAATGAAGGAAGCTAGCGGAGACCTTTCCCAATGCATGAGGATAGCCGCAAGGATGCCAAAGGATTTTTTATTGATTTCAGGTGACGATATCTTGACCCCTTCGATGCGGGTCATTGGAGGACAGGGAGTGATTTCTGTTTTGGCCAATGCCTATCCTGCAATTTTCAAAACCATCAGCCATGGAAATCTAAAAGAAGCCAAAGAGGCTGCTTTCAAGTTGCTGGACATCAATCCCATGATGTATGAAGAAGGCAATCCTGTTGGTCTGAAATTTCTGATGAGCCACCTAGGAATCTGCGGAGATACGGTAAGGCTTCCTTTGGTCAAGGCCACTGAAAGCCTGAAAGAGCGGATTCTTAAAAATCTGATCAAGTAAAATCAGGGGCAATCTTTTTTTTGTTTTGCCCCTACCCTACTTTTTGATTAATTTCCGACATGCAGCAAGCCATCTCACTTTTAGCGCTTAACCAACTTATCCGGGAAACCCTCGATATTCATCTTGAATCTTCCTATTGGGTGGTGGCGGAAATCGGTGAACTCAAGCAAGCCGGACAAGGCCATGCCTACCTAGACCTCGTCGAAAAACAGGGCAGTCAGATTGCTGCCAAAATGCGGGCAAATATCTGGGCATATTCCTACAGGACGATTGCAGGAAGGTTTCAGGCCATCACCGGCCAAACTCTCCGTGCGGGTATGAAAATCCTTGCACAGGTTTCCGTGACTTTTCACGAAGTCTATGGATTCAGTCTCAATATCAAAGACATTGATCCTAATTTTTCTTTGGGAGAAAGGGCACGAATCAGACAGGAAATAATGGACAAATTGGCCCGAGAGGGCATGATGGCGTTGAACAAACGGTTTGACCTTCCTACTGTGCCTCAAAAAATCGCCGTCATCAGTTCTGCCTCTGCAGCGGGATATGGGGATTTTGTCAATCAGATTGACCATAATCGATTTGGATACAAAGTCACACATAAGCTTTACCAAGCTACTTTGCAAGGAACAGATGCTGCTGCTACCATGATCGGTGCTTTTCGAAAAATAGAATTGGATCAGGAAAGAGAACTATTTGACGTCATCGTTTTGATCCGGGGCGGAGGGGCACAACTAGACTTGGATTGCTTTGACGATTATGGATTGGCATTGGCGATCGCCAAAGCTCCGGTGCCGGTTCTCACAGGTATCGGGCACGAAAGGGATGAAACCATTGCTGATTTGGTTTCCCACACCAAAATGAAAACCCCAACTGCTGTAGCTGAATTTATCCTTTCGGGTTTCAGGGATTTTGAAGACAGGCTCAATCTTTGGACAAAAAACCTTGGGAGGTTTGCAGGGCAGATGCTTTTAACGGAAGAAAGGAAAATGGTGGATTTGGAAAACAGATTGAAAAATCTTGTCAGATTCAAGTTGGGAAAAAATGGTGAGAAGCTGGTTTTTCTTCAGAACAGAATTCAATTCTCCTATCAAAACCAAATCAGAATCAGCAACTTATCCCTCACCAACTTAAACCAAAACTTAACCAAATCCTGGAAAGTCTATCTTGAAAAAGAAAATAGGAAACTTGAGTTATTAGAAAAGGACCTGAGCAGGTCAGACCCCAATTCTTTTTTTGAAAAAGGATACACGAGGTCAGAAATCGACGGAATCCCTGTCCATAAAACCGTCCCAAAGAAAGGACAGGTTTTAATTACATTTTCAAAAGTCACTATACTTTCCAGTACAATCAATGAAATCAAAGACAATGGAAAATAAACCTATGAGTTATGACGAATCCATCAGCAGAATCGAAGAAATCGTATCGATCCTCGAAAGCGGTGAAAAAGGAATGGACGAATTATCTGAATTGGTAAAAGAAGCAGCAGCTCTTGTCAAAAATTGCAAAAAGAAATTGAAATCAACAGAAACTGAAATCGCCAAGGCTCTTGCAGAAGATGGTGAAATCAGTTAAATGGTACCCAAACCTGAGGTTATGTTCCGATCACTTTCAGGTATTTCCTTTCAATATTTACCAATAAATTTTGGTTGATCCCGGGAATCCTGATGATGAAGTAATCTTTGTTGCCCTTGTTGATGCATTCTCCTTTCATATTTTGAAGCGGCCCTCCCAAAATTTCCACTTGCTCGCCTGCTTCAATGTCTGATCCGTCCGTCACTACGGCTACTCCGGTATCCAGGATTCTTCTGATGGTTGCGATTTCTTCTTCTCTGACAGTAGCATGTTCTCCCGAAAAATTAACAAATTTCACCGCTCCCGGAACCTGAAGGGATTCCCATAATTTTGCTCGGTTGGTTTTGACAAAAACATAACCATTGAAAAGGGCTTTTTGTACTTTTTTCTTACGGTCACTCCATTGTCTCAATTCTTCAATCATGGGGAGAAAGACTTCAATTCCCGTTTCATCCAATCTTTTGGCTACTTTTTTCTCAGACCTTGAGGTAGTATAAAGCACGAACCACTGTAATTCCGACATATAAAAATATATTTAATGCCTGCAAAAGTAAGGAATTTCAGCAGTTGACAGCCAAAACTTTTTCCATAAAACATAAAAACCCCCGGAATATGATTCCGAGGGTTTTAACATTTAAAAACCACCAACCTTTATTTAATCATGCTATTTCAATCTACGAATCAACATGTTTAATTTATCTGCCAATAAATACATGACAGGTACCACTACTAACGTCAGGAAGGTCGCAAAGGTTAGACCAAATATTACAGTCCAAGCCATCGGTCCCCAAAATGCCGCATTGTCTCCGCCAACATAGAACTGTGGGTCAAAAGAACTAAACAAAGTCCCAAAATTAATATTCATACCAATTGCCAAAGGAATCAACCCAAGTACCGTCGTAATGGCGGTAAGCAATACTGGCCTGAGCCTTGTTTTTCCGGCAAAAATGATACTGCCCAGCAATTCATTTAAAGGCAGAAATTCTCCATCCGGCGTACCTAATTCTTCTCTCTTTCTTTCTCTCACAAGATTGGTATAATCAATCAGCACGATCGCATTGTTCACTACAACTCCTGCCAAAGAAATAATCCCAATACCGGTCATGATCACCACAAAATCCATATTGAAAATCACCAACCCCAAGAATACACCGATGGTACTCAACACTACCGAAGCCATGATGATCAATGGAGTCGTGACTGAATTGAACTGGGCAACAATGATCAGGAATATCACCGAAATGGCGATAAGCAAGGCATTCATTAAGAATGCTGTAGATTTTGCCTGCTCTTCCTGCTCCCCTGTAAACTTCACGGAAACGCCATCAGGTATTTCATATTGGGCCACAACCTCTTTCAATTGGTTGTTGATCTCAGTTGGATTGTATCCGTCGGTTACGTTTGAGAAAATGGTAATTACCTTGTTCAGGTCTTTTCTTTTGACAGAACCGTAGGTCGATCCGTACTGTAATTCAGCAACTGCCGAAATCGGAACTTCCTTTTTATTTCCAAATTTGTCTCTAAAGCTGATTTTCTTATTGATCAAAGTAGAAATATCGTACCTGTATTCATCACTCAGCCTTAACTGAATCGGATAGTCCTCTTCTCCTTCTTTGTATTTGGAAACTTCAAGTCCAAACAAGGCCGTCCTAAGTTCATTGGCAATGGTCGCGGTCGAAAGTCCGAATCTTCTCGCATTTTCTCTGTCAATATCAAGGACTACTTCAGGACTGCCAAGCTCAAGGTCTGACTTCAATGCCTCAATACCGGCAACATTGGCCGAAGCTAGGTCTTCTCTGAATTTGCCTGAAAAAGCGATCAATTGTTCAAAATCCTCACCACTCACCTCAATATTCACCGGTTTTCCAACAGGAGGTCCATTGGTTTGTTTGTTTACTGTGATCAAAACTCCGGGATAAATTTCCACCATCTCACGGATTTCCTCCATGATTTTATTGGTATTGACACCCTGTCTAAATTGGTACTCCACAAAACTGATTGTGATTTTTGCTTTATGGGGTGTGGTTGCAATACTTGGACCCATGGTTTGGTCTCCCGTGCCTTCACCGACTTGGGTAATGACCGATTCGATGATTTTTCCGTAAGGTTCAAGCAGATTCAAAAGATCTCCTTCCATCTGTTCCACCATAAAGGAATTGGTCGCTTCAGTATCGGTTCCAATGGGATTTTCGATAAAGATATTGACCAATGCCGGCTGGTTATCCGGAAAGAAAAGCACTTTTGGTGCCCTGATACCAAGTAATACAATAGAAAATATTAAAAGAAGAAATGTCCCAAAAAAGAAAAAGTATGGGTTTTTACCTCTCAAAGCAAATGAAAGGGTGCTTTCATAAGCATTTTCCAACTTGACAAGCACCACATTTTGGAACCATCGAATAGCTCCACGGAGTACAAAAACATTGAAGATTGTCAATAGCGCAGCAAGCATCAGAACATTTGCAAATGCGATCCATCCAGCCACGTACCCTATGATGGCCATTACTGTAAGAATCAATGCGACAACCAATGGTTTTTTCTTTGACTTGATGACATCGAGGTTTTCAACTTTCATATAAACCGATGCCAAAGCAGGATTGACTACCAAAGCAACAAAGAGAGATGACGACAACACAATAATAAGCGTGATCGGAAGGTACTTCATGAATTCCCCGATCAGATCATCCCAAAAAGCCAATGGCAGGAAAGCCGCAAGCGTGGTTGCGGTCGAGGTAATGATCGGCCAAGCCACTTCTCCCACACCTTCTTTTGCAGCCCTTGCCGGTGACAATCCTTCTCCCATCAGTCGATAGATATTCTCCACGACCACGATGCCGTTATCCACCAACATGCCCAAAGCGAGGATCAAAGCAAACAAAACCATCAAGTTCAAGGATATTCCCAATGAATTCAAAATCAGGAATGAAATGAACATGGACAATGGAATCGCAATACCCACGAAAAGAGCATTTCTGAAACCAAGAAAAAACATCAAGACCAATACCACCAATATTACCCCAAAGATGATACTGTTTTCCAGATCGGCCACTTGGGCCCTTGTGGTTTTGGATTGGTCGTTGGTAATGCTGATTTCGAGATCTTGGGGAAATCTCTCCGCTTTGGCTTCCTGTATAATTTCCTTGATTTTGTCCGCAGCATCCAAAAGGTTTTCGCCACTCCTCTTGATTACGTTGACAGTTACTACCGGAAGTTTATTGCTGCGGGCATAACTCGTCCTTTCTTTGTAAGTATCCTTAACAGTAGCGACATCCCGGAGGTACACGATTTTGTTTTCTTCGGTCTTGATGATGATGTCATTCAAATCATCCGGTGATTTAAATTCCCCTGTCACCCTCAATGACCTCCTGAAATCTCCTGCAAGAATATTTCCTCCGGAGATTGTTACGTTTTCTTGGGAAATGGCATCCGAAATATCACTGAAAGATACGCCCAAAGCTTCCATCTTGTAGATATCCGCATCGACACGTATTTCCCTTTCGATCGTTCCTCTCAATTCCGCTTTGGAAATTTCTGCCAGTTTTTCAATCTCATCCTCAAGGAATTCACCATATTTCTTCAGTTCTTCCTCTGAGTAATTGCCCGAAATATTGACATTCATGATTGGGAAATCTGAAGTGTTTATTTCCAGAACATCAGGATCCTGGTCAAGGTCAGTGGGAAGATCGCTCTTTGATTTATCAACTGCGTCTTTCACATCCTGTATGGCTTTCGCTATTTCCACTCCTGGGTTGAATGCGACCACGATGGAGGAAAAATCCTGAACGGAGGTTGACGTTATATTTTTGACGTTATTGAGCGATTTGAGCTCTTTTTCTATCGGCCTGCTGATCAGGTTTTCCATGTCAACAGGGGAGTTGCCGGGATAGGCTGTACCCACATAAACTGTAGGAATGATGATTTCAGGAAAACTCTCCTTTGGCATCGTTCTATAAGCTCCAAAACCCAATACCGTGATGATGATCACCAGGATGAGGACTGATATCTGGTTGTCCACGGAGAAGGAACTGATTCCAAACTCCCGGATTATTCCTTTTTTCTTTTCTTCTTTCTCTGCCATATCAAAATTACTTGGCAATGTTTACACTAAAATTATCACCTACTTCTCTAAAACCTTTGTCGATAAGGACCTCTGAACCATTCAATCCTTCCAATACTTCGGTAACCTGTTCATAGGTTTTACCTCTTTTGATATATCGTTTCTTACTCAGACTTTTATCCACAGTAAAGACATAATCACCCTTGTTGTCCTGAAGAATGAGGTAATTGGGTACGGTCACCGCAGTTTTACTTTCATAATCCTTGATCTTGATGACTGAAATCATATTTGGCTTTAAAAACTCCAAAGAAGGAATACCGATTTCAACTTTAAATGTCCTGTTGTTTGGATTGATGATCGCCCCTACCGAAGAAATTTTAGATTTCAGTTTTTCATTGATTGAAGGGAAACTGACTTCGACAGAATCCCCTTTCTGGATCAATCCCACATATTTCTCAGATATGTCAGCCTCAATAAATAGGTCACTGTCACCGATAAACTGAATCATAGGCATACCTGGCTGCACAAATTCACCCAATCTCACCTGAACGTTCTCCACCGTTCCGTTGAATGGCGCTCTTACCACAGTTTTTGATTGTTGGGTTTTCAGAGTTGCAAGATTGGTTTCCAAGGATTCCTTTCTGTTTTTAGATTCCAAAAACTGGATCTCTGTGCCTATTTGTTGCTTCCAAAGACGCTCTTGCTTTTCGAACAAGATCATGGCAAGCTCAAGTTGTTTTTCCACCTCATCGATATTTCTAACGATGGATTCGCCATCTATTTTTGCCAAAATCTGACCCTTGCTTACCCTCATACCTTCTACTGCCGTGATTTCCTGAATCCTTCCCAGAACTTCTCCTGAGATGCTGACATTTTTCTTTGACATTACCGAACCTGTGACATCGACGAAATGCTCAAAATGTTTTTTTTCAACCTTGATTGTGGTGATCAATACTGATTTTCTGTTCTCTTTGGCAAACTCCGGATCCAATACCGCAATTTCTTTTTCCAAAGATTCTATGGAATTCCTCAGCGTTGCAGCTTCTGATTTCATTTTGGCCAAGTCCTCTTTTTTGATGCTCAAATCATCTTTGGGACCACATGACACCGCCAAAATCAAAATGGTGACGATTAAAAATGGGAAATTTGTTTTCATATTTTTCTGTATGTTTTTTCTATTGATAAATTATAATAATCCCAATGATTTTTCAAGATCCACTTTGGCTATTAAAGCATCATAAAGAGCTGAAAAGTAGTTTGTTTCAGCATCCTTCAATGCGGAATCTGCCTCTACCACTTCGAGATTTGATCCAACTCCTTCATCATATTTGATCTTTGCCATCCGGAATATCTCCAAAGCCAGCTCTCTGTTTTCCTGCTGCACCTTCAATGCCTGCAGGTTATTTTCAAGATTGGTCCTTGACTGGAATTTTTCTACCTCAATATTACTTTCCAAAAACAATTTTTGATTTTCCAGTTGGCTCAGCTGTGCTCTTTTTTGCTGGATCTGCGAGCTTTTCAACAACCCGTCAAAAATCGGAATGCTCAGTCTCAATCCAAGAAATGCTCCTGTAACCCATCTGCCGTTCTCCCAAATCAAACCTGCGGTCTGCGCTGCACCATTTCTCTGGTAGGTACCAAAGAAATCAAGGTTTGGAATATATTGGGTCGTGGTGAATTTGATGTCCAAATCCACCAGATCAATACTAGTATTAATCTGATCCATCTCCACCCTTCTCGTCCCTTGGAAGGCAAACAATTCATTGATTTCCTCAGGACTGTTCAGATCCACGAGGCTTTCACTCAAGACGATGTCGTACTCCATTGGCAGGCCCATTTGAAGCTTCAAGAGCTGAATGCTGATATCGCGGGCAGCTTTGACTCTGTCCATTTCTGTTATCAAGTTGTTCCGCTGAACTTTGATTCTGGAAACATCAATTTTTTCAGAAAAACCTGCCTCGAATAATGCCTGGGTTTCTTTTAATAGGGTATCGAGCCTGCCGAGATTTGCACCGATCAAAAGACTTCTCTGCTCATTTACCAACACAGAGAAATAAGCTTTCTTGATTGTTTCTTTGACATCGATATCACTCTTTTCTCTATCAAAATCAGACAACATCTTGAACGTCCTGGCAGCCTTTAGGCCTACAAAATAAGATCCATCAAAAATCATCTGGTTGAGTTGAATTACCAATGCCGAACTATAATTCACACCCAATCTCAAGGGAAGTACATCTGAATCAACATCCGGCTGCTGAAATGCTCCTTCGTTGGGAACGAATACGATCGGAATCGCTGCATTATAAGTTACATCGTAGCTTGCGGTTACTTGCGGTAATCCTGCAGATCTACGTTCTACTATCTGGGCTTTGGCAATCATGGTCTCCAACTGGGCGTTTTTTGCATCCACGTTGTTTTCCATTGCGTACCTCAAACTTTCCTCAAGTGTCAACTGCAGGACCTTTTCCGATTGGGCATGTCCTTCCATCAACATCGCAAAAAGGAATATCCCTATTCCCATAAGCTTTTTGGCTGTGGTTTTCATTGGTTTTCGTTTTTCTGTTTTAAGTATGCTTCTCTTCCTTTTTCTGTAAAAATCCCGTAGAGGAAGTGTTCAAAAATTTCTATCTGTAAATCGACCATGTTGTATTTTGACGGGGGAAATTTGATCGGATCAAAAGTGATCATCATTTGTTCCAATCTCAGTAAGGCTATGATTTCATTGTTGATCTCTGGCCTGAAAAAACCCTCCTCTTTTCCTCTTTCCAAAACTGCCACCACTTCCTTAAAAATATGGCTGTGCTTGAAATCTTCGAATAATTGCCAACACTGGGGAAAATAACGTTGCAGTTCATTGAGAACCAAGGGATTGATGTCTGCAAAACGCTTTCTCATATAAGTGGAAAGCCCCACTAGATGCTCAATGGTCCCATCCTTCAATTTTGGAAATGTCTGCATCATGCATTTATCATGTTCCAAAGAGCTTGCAAACGTGTCAAAGACAAGTTGGTTTTTATCAGTAAATTCTTGGTAAATGGTCTTTTTTGAAATTCCTGCCTGACGGGCTATATCGTCCATCGTCACTGACCTGACACCAAAACGCATGAACTGTTCCGCGGCCGTTTCAATTATCTTATTTCTTGTATCCAAATTTTCCATAATCAGATGACAAAACTCAGGAAACTATCTGAATGTTCAAAGTTTCTAAAGTTTTTTTTAAAATAATATTTTGAAAACAAGAATTATTTGGAGAGGAAAAAAATAATAAAAATCATTTTCTAGCTTTTTAAAGAATAATATTCTTTTATTGATTTAACCTTAAAATTATTAATTTACAAAAGTTACCTTTGTTTATATTTTATTTTAATTCAAAAAATGGAATTTTTGGAGACTACTTTTGGCCATTTGGCGTACAAAAAAAATGGAAACGGCCAAAATGTCCACTTACTTTTTCATGGGTTCGGGCAAAATATGAAAGCATATGATCCCTTTTTACCCCTGAGGAAAGAATCTGATTGTTATTTGGTGTTCGATATTTTTTACCATGGACAGAGTAGCTGGAAGTCTGTAAATCAAAAATTGACCAAGGAGATCTGGAGAGAAATCATGGTTCAACTGATGGAAAAGGAAAAATTCGAAAAATTCCATCTTGTAGGTTACAGCATGGGTGGAAAATTTTGCCTCATCACATATGAGTTGTTTCCAAATTTTGTCAAATCTCTGTTGTTGATGGCGCCTGATGGGATCAAAACGGGATTTTGGTACAACATGGCCACCTTTCCAGGTTTCCTAAACCGACTGTTCAGGCATGTCGTTTTTCACCCTGAGCGGTTTTTCAGGACAATGGATTTTTTCCACCGCCTGGGATTGCTCCAAAGCAGCTTGATCAAATTTGTAAAATCACAGATGAACACGAGGACCAAGAGAGCTCAGGTATATTTTACCTGGAATGTTTTCAAACCGCTTCAGCCTGATTTGGGTCAAATCATCAAAATGATAAGAATGCACCACACACCGATTTCTTTGTTCACAGGGGAATTCGATAAAATGGTCACTTCGGAAAACCTCAGCCGGTTCAGTTCCAAAATCCCCCATGTTTTCCTGCATGAATTAAACTCAGGCCACAATACTTTGATTAAGGAAACTTCTGTTTTTCTTTCTACAAAAAACCAGAAAACCTAAAAAATCCTGAGTTTAGGAAGGAGATTGACAGATTTCGGGATTTTAAAAAAAGGAAAAAAAAGGCAAAAGCGGCTCAGATGCCGCTTTTGCCTTTTTTGATGTGAATAATTTAAGGTAAGTGGGTATCAATACATAGGAAATTCTTTATTCAATCCTTCGAAAGCATCTATCATTTCCCACTTAGGCTTGAATGAAGTGTTTTTCATCCTTGCACTCACAGCACCGCTTTCGATAAATTCCAAGGCAGCTTTCAGTCTCTTTTCTTCTTTGTCATCCCAATTTCTTGCAGGATCGTCACCAACAGTAAAATTAACCGGGAAACCATCGAAATATTCAGCCCTTCCTTCAGAATTGGCTATAGCAAAGGTGATAGGAACCAATTCAACATTATTGCCACTCAAGTTTCTATTGAAGCTTGATAGTGGAAACGATCCAACAGGCTTGCCATAAGTGTTGTCACCGATCAAGACCATATCCATGTAAGGATCGAGACAATTGACCAATAATTCAGATGCTGAAGCTGATCCCCTGGAAGTAATGAAGATGATCCTACCAAGAGTAAGGTTTCCCTTTTTAGAGAAATTGACCGATCTGTTATTTTCAAATTTATTCCCGTTATGTTTATTGGTATACATTACCCTGCCATTGACACTTGGCGGAGCGATATAATTCAAAATCTGCTCAGTGACTGCTACAGATCCTCCTCCATTATACCTCAAATCTATGATCAGCTCGTTGATCCCTTCGGCAATAAAGTAATTGAATAAATCTTCAACCTCCTGACTTCTTGTCGGACTGAGTCCTGCTGTTGCCCTGAAGCTTTGGTAAACCCAATGTCCCACTTTTTTTGCGCCAACCTCATATACATTTTTGTATAAAACAGAATTGGTTTGAAATGCTCCTTTTTGGATCGTGCGGGTAGTTTCAGTGCCGTCAGGCAATCTAAATTTGAAAGTGTTTGTTACTCCGATTTGGTTAGCTCCCAAATTGAAAGAATAACCTCCTGTACTGGTTTTGTAATCAGAAATTGGTTTATTGTTTATTTCGACGATCTGCCAACCTCTTTTCCAGCCATCTTTTCCTGCCGGTGCTTCATTGTATACAAAAGCAACAAATAATTTTTCATCTTGGTCAAAAGCAAAACTAAATCCGTGGGCTCCCGTGGCCTGACCGGTAAATGCCGCATCAAACTCCGCTTTGGTCGTCAGGTATGACCACCTATCCAAAGGCTTGAACTTCAGCTCATCCAATACAGCTTGGTTTGAAGCGAACTTTGAAACATCCAAAGTCTGCGGTAATTCCGCTTCCCAATAATACCATTCTTTCATACTGTCGAAAATTGCTTTTTTGACAGTCTCTTCTACGATGACCGGAACTTCTTCCTCCTTAGGATTACAAGAAATAAGCAGAATGACTGTGGTGATCATCATTCCCAAAATGGATAATTTTACTTTAGACATATACTTTGATAAGGTGATTTTTTGGATATACGTAATTTAGTACCAAAATGGTTTAAACCGCAATGTCATAAACTTTTACGTCTGACCACTTGTTTGAATTTCTCTCAATAAATTTCAAATGGTCAGGATCAGTTTGATAAATATTCTGATCCTGAATGCTATTGAAAAACAAAGTGCAGGACACCTGAAAACTATGGTCTACTACTGACCTCGCCTCGGTCGGTGCGGGAACACCCATGTATGATTTGTCTACGGTTTTGCATTTGCCAAGGACCGAGGCTTCTTTCATAAAATCTTTCACATCGACACCTTCTTTCAACCAGAAAAATACCTGATGAATCATTTTTTGTTTTTCTGCTTGTTGTGCCATAAGTGAAATAGGTAGTGTTGTGGCCACGCCGGCAACGGTTAATGTTTGGAGAAATTTTCTTCTGGATTTCATACGGGTAATTTAAAGGTTTAAATATAAAAATTTAAATTGCTTGCTGAAATTTAAATCCAAAATAAACAAAATGAAATGAATTACAGGAAACTTGGAAAAACCGGTTGGTCCGTTTCGGAAATTGCATTGGGTACATGGCAGGTCGGCGGAGGTTGGGGAAAACCCTTTGATGATAAATTGGCAAATAAAATAATTCATACAGCGATTGACAGCGGAATCAACTTCATAGACACTGCTGATGTGTATGATGGAGGATTGAGCGAAGCTGCTGTAGGCAAAGCCGTAAGGGAAAGTCCCGAGAGAATTTATGTTGCGACCAAATGCGGGAGACAAATACAGCCTCATGTCAATGAAGGGTACACTCCCAAAATACTACGGGCATTTGTGGAAGCTTCTTTGCAGAATACGGGATTGGATGGTATTGACCTTGTCCAACTTCACTGCCCGCCTTCGCCTGTTTACGAAAGGGATGAAATATTTGAACTTTTTGAAAAACTGAAAGAAGAAGGAAAAATAAATGCCTTGGGTTTCAGTGTAGAAACTGTAGATGAGGCATTTGCCGCCATGAAATATGACATAGTTTCTTCCATTCAGGTCATATTTAACATGTTCCGGCATAAACCTACAGAAACGCTTTTTCCATATCCTAAAATAGACAACTTCGGAATTATTGCCCGGATTCCACTGGCGAGTGGGCTTTTGACAGGAAAACTGTCCTCAAAAACCGTTTTTTCGAAAGAAGATCACCGGCTTTTCAACAGACATGGAGAAGCTTTTGACAAAGGAGAAACTTTTTCAGGTGTAGATTACGACAAAGGTCTTCAGGCAGTGGAAGAATTAAAGGACATTTTTTCGGGAAATGAATCTTTGGCTGCATGGGCAATCAGATGGGTGCTGATGTTTCCTGAGGTGAGTACCGTAATTCCCGGCGCATCAAAAATCGATCAGGTTCTTTCCAACGTGGAAGCAGCCGGCTTGCCTGAGATTTCATCCAAAGATATGGAAGCTGTCAGGAATATCTATGACAGGTACTTCAAAGCCGATATCCATCATTTGTGGTAAGAGACAAAAAGGAAAGGTCTAAAAAGCAAAAAGGAAATTGTAAGTTGGAAGATCAAAAAACGGTAAACTGAAAACCACCCATTGACTTCTGAAAACTGCTCACTGCTCACTGCTCACTGAAAATAAATAGAATGTCCAAACGGGTACTGATCATCACATACTATTGGCCGCCTTCTGCGGGGTCGGGAGTACAGCGATGGTTAAAGTTTGCAAAATATTTACCGGATTTTGGTTGGGAACCGGTGATTTTCACGCCTGAAAACCCTGATTTTGAATTGAAAGATGAGAGTCTGTTCAAGGAAATCAATCCCGCGACGGAGGTCTTAAAATTTCCGATCTGGGAACCATACGGGCTTTTCAGGAAAATAAAAAAAGAAAAGCTCCCGGATACTGCCAAAGTCCTTGAAAAGAAGAAAAAGTCTTTGACAGATATAGCCGGAATCTGGCTCAGGGCCAATGCCTTGATACCCGATCCAAGGCGATTTTGGGTGAAGCCTTCCGTTGAATTCTTGACTGGTTTGATAGAAAAAGGTCAGTTTGATGCCATAATCACCACTGGGCCTCCTCACAGTTTGCATTTAATTGGATTGCAGCTCAAAAGGAAAACCGGGATCACCTGGTTGGCGGATTTCCGGGATCCGTGGTCTAAATGGGAGTTTTTGGATACACTTCCTATGATGGATTGGGTTCGTCGTCAGCATGAATCGCTGGAAAAAGATGTGCTTCAAGAGTCAGATGCCATCATCACCATCAGTCCTACCTTTCAAAAGGATTTTGAAACACTTTCGGGAAGAAAAATAAACTTGGTTACAAATGGTTTTGATACTCCTGATTTGCCCGAAAATTGGGAGTCATTAAATCCCGCTGCAGATGAAATTGAGATCCTATATACCGGGGTCATCGACGCCATCCGAAATCCAATCCCTTTTTTGAATGCTTTCAAAGAGGTTTTTGGGAAAAATTCTGAAAAAGTCACTCTGCGCTTTGTCGGCAAAGTTTCTGAGAATGTCAAAAATATGATAGAATCAGATTCCTGGCTTCAGGAACATATAAGGCTGGAAGGATATGTACCACATGAGGCAGTGTTCTCTTTTTACCAAAAAGCAAATTTGCTTTTACTGATATTGACCGATACCAAAAATGCCCAGGGTAATATTCCGGGAAAACTGTTTGAATATATAGCCACAGGAAGGCCCATCATTGCCTTGGGAGATCCTAAAGGTGACAGTGCCAAAATTTTGAACGATTCCGGTTCCGGTCATGTATTTTCACACACTGATCATCAAGGAATCAAAAATTATCTCCTAAGTTTTGAACCCAGAACCGAATACAGTCCTTCTGATTCCATTGAAAAATATTCGAGAAAAAACCTCACCCTTCAACTTTCCAATCTTTTAGATGACTGTACCAATTCCATTTCTTGACCTGGCCTTGATGGATCAGGAGTTAAAAACTGCTTTGGAGCGGAAGTTTTCCGACATGCTTTCCAAAGGGATTTTTTCCAATGGGGAGGAAGTGATTTTGCTTGGTAAAAACCTTGGAAAATATCTGGAAACAGATGCGGCCATCATTCCTTGTTCCAATGGAACTGACGCTTTGGAAATCGCCCTTCGGGCTTTGGGAATTGGAGATGGAGATGAGGTCATTGTGCCGGCTTTGACTTGGGTTTCGACCGCAGAAGCGGTAAAATTAGTGGGTGCCACACCTGTTTTTATTGATACAGATTCA
>JBBRFK010000038.1:0-21982 GCA_038224435.1 Cytophagales bacterium
CAACACGGTATTTCTTCTTCTCAAAGAATTATCCCCATTGAAGACAGGACTGTAGTAGGAAGGAGCTTTGAACAAGCCTACCAAAGTGGCGGATTCCTGGACATTGAGGTCTATGGGTTCTTTGTTGAAAAATGTTTTTGCTGCGGTTTTGATGCCATAGGCATTGCTTCCAAATTCTGAGGTATTCAGGTACAAAGTCAGGATTTCTTCTTTGGTGTAAGATTTTTCCAGCTTGGCAGCGACGATCCACTCTTTGGTTTTGATGATGAGCATCCGCAATCCCGGCACCCGGCTCAAAATCCCCTGTGATTCAAGGTTCCTGGTTTTGAAGAGGTTTTTGGCGGTCTGCTGACTCAGCGTACTGCCTCCACCTGCACCCTGTTGTAAGATGATGGACTTGAACAACACCCTTCCCATACTTAGAAAATCAATGCCTGAATGGTCATTGAAGCGGATGTCTTCCGTAGCGATCAATGCATTGACCAAATTGGGCGAGAGGTCATTATAGACCACGGGACTTCTATTTTCTCTGAAATAGTTACCCAGCAAAACCCCATCTGAGGAATATAATTCTGAGGCAAGTTCACTTTGGGGATTTTCCAGTTCTTTGAAATCAGGCAATTCACCGAAAAGTCCGAGGAAATTTCCGCTTACTGCCCAGACAAACAAAACGAAACCCAAAAGTCCCGCTGCAAAAACCATCCAGATATATCTAATTATTTTTTGGGTCATCTATCAATAGGAATTTGAATCTGCTGTTGTTCAATAATATGATTTGTTGTAGAAATTTCTGTATTCATCCAGATTTTTCCTTTTGTTCAATTCTTGGAAATTCTCTATCGAAATCAGAAAACAATTGTTTTTGTCTTCGTCAGTCAATGATTCATTGGTAAATCCGCTCATGAATTTTCCCCGGTACTCTATTCCTTTTAGTGCTGAGATAAACGGGCTGACAATGAAAATGGTATTTTCTCTGCTTAAGTTCATGTTGCCGGTGCGAAGCCTTGATCCTTTGAAATTCTCATTGTGGAAACCCTCAAGGTCCGCGAGGAGGTTTTTGGATTCACCCGACTTGTCTGCCCCAAGGACAATCACAAATATATGGGTTTGGTCAGGATTATTTTTGTAGGGTGATTCTTTTTCAGCTTCCTCTTCCGGATTGGCAGCTTCTTCCGCAGCGACTTCCTCCTGCACTTCGGTTTCAGCTTCTTCCGAAATTTCGGTTTCAGCTTTTTCTTCATCCACCTTGAAAGCACCAAGCATATTTCTTGCCATTTCTGCCAGCCCTTCGTCCTCGGTGGTCTGTATGTAGTTTTCCAGTCTTTCCTGATACCTTGATATATCCTCTGTCTTGCCTGTGATCATGATATCCAAGAGCAGCAGCCTGTCGGTATTGGCTGTGAGTGGATGTGCCTCAAGGGTGGACCTTACCGATGACTTTGCTTCGGCAAATTGATTGTTATGGTACAGTTCATAGGCCTGCTTGTAACGACGGGAAGATTCCAGAAAAGCCACATTGCCGGAAGCTTGGTCGGGATTATTGACCGACATGGTAAAGGGAGAATCCGGAAATTCCCTGTTGAGCCGCTGTGCAAAAATACCGGTGTTTCCCCCGGTTTCTTTGTTGGCAAGGTAAAGTATATAGTAAGCCTCCGGCTTTTTGATGGTATTCGGATATTTGGTGATCAGGCTTTCGAGGTTTTCAATACTGATCGGGGGGTTTTTCAGGTCGAAAAACAAAATCTTTCCCAGCTCAAAATAAGATCGCTCCAACTCCAGTTTCATTTCCTTGATCTGATCGGGATTGCTTGGGATTTTGGAAAGCAGTTCCTCTTTGGTCGGAATCTGCGACAATATTGGGTTTTCTTCAGTGGAGGTCGAATCCGAATCAGGACTTTTTGTTAAGTCGAGGATTGGTCTTGTGGAGGAAGTCTGGAAATTTTGGCTTGTCCTTCTCCAATTATCCTGCAACGGTCTGTTGCCCCAATTTCTGTTGAAGTCAATAGAACCCTGCTGAACAGCCAAAGAATTGTCAAAATAAAAGGACTCTCCGCTTCCACCCCGTCCTCCAAATGCAAGGAGGTTGTCAAAAATCCCGGTAGGTTTTTTGTCCTCTTTGGCCGCTGCTTCGCTCAGCAAACGCTCTTCCTCCTGTTTGATGAAATTCTCAGCAATCAGTTCCTGCGCCTCTTTGCTCAATTCGGTCAATAGAAGGAGGCTGTCATTCTTGGTGACTATGTCATAATGAAAAACATACTTGTCGAGAATTTCTTTCCTTTCCGTAATATCCTGAAAGAGCGGGTCGGTCGGTCTGAAATTAACCAATGCACTGTCGAGATAAAACTTGGCTGCCCTGAAATCATTTTTGAGGTCAAAGTTGATCGTGGCGAGTTTTTCGAAGATATAGCCTTTTTGGATCGGGTTTTGGCTTTCCTCTTTTTTTGCCCTTATCAGTAATTCCTCTGCCGACTCTATTTCGCCTTGCTTCAGTTCAAAGATTGCCTTTTCGAACAGGATGACATCTTTCAAGTCTTTGTTTTTGCTGTCTTTATACAGCCCATCGAAGTAATTTCGGACTTTTTCAATGTCTTTGGTCTGATTGAGTTCGGCTACCTGCTGCGCATAAAGCTGTGCAAAAAAGGACCTCTCATAAGGTGGGTTACCTTTCGTGGCTCTCATGTAGTAATCGTAGGCCAAAGCATCGATGCCTTCCCTTTGGTATAGCTGCGCAAGGATGAAATTGATCCTGGATTTTTCTTTTTTGTCTTTGGTGTAGCCGAGGGATTTGTCCAAAGCACCTATTTTTCCGTTCAGTTCCCCTCTTTTATGATAATAATAAGCGAGGGTTTTGTAGAGCTGGAATTTGTTTTCAGAACTGATTCCTGACTCTTTGGACAAGAAATCAATCACATAGGCCGCATCATCAAAGTTTTCGAGGTCGGTAAATAACCTCATCAATTGGATAAGACTTTTGTGGCGGATATCCTTTTTCTTGCCATTGACATTGAGGTATTTAAAAGTATTGCTTGCATCATCGAAATTGGCTTCATAATAATCCGCCATCCCGATCAGGAAATAACTTGGTCCGACCCATTTGGAAATCCTGTGCCAATCCACTGCCTTGGAGGCAAAAGACCTGACCTCGCCCAACAGTTCTTCATTGGAATCTATAAAAGCACTGTCGATGGTGTAAAAAACGGGGAGTACCTGACTGAAATCTTCCCTGTGGTTCTTGGCTATGCCGGTTTCCAATTCCTGGATTTTTGCGTCGGCATAATAATAAGCGTTGTATTTTGCTGTTGTATTATGGAAAAGCCTGTTCGTAAAAGTATTCTTCTCCGAGGAACACGACACAAGTGCCAAAGAACAAAGAATGAAAAGAAGGATTAAGATTCTATACATGAGTGGGCCAAAGGCTTAGAACGCTCAAATTACTTGAAATGATGTAAATTAATAAACGCTTACGAATAATATTATATTTTTACAGCTACAATCCAAATCACGCAAGTTTGAGTAACAGGATAAAATTAAGGAACTGGTTGACGGAGAAATACCTCATTGTGATCAGAAAAAAGCAGGATTTTTCTGTTATGGGATCTTTCAATGTATCTTTTGCGAGGGCAATAATCCTTGGGGTTCTTTCCCTTTCGGTCATATTTTTCATTTCCCTGGTATTGACAAGGACGATTTTGAGGCAGTGGTTTGATCCGGTCTATATGGAAACAGAAAATACCGCCAAAATTTTGATGCTGTCTGATATCGTGGATTCTTTGTCCATAGCCGTCAGTCAGAAAGATGCCTATCTGGCAAATATCCAAGGAATCATCTCTGGAAACGAAGATCTTGATCTAAAGAAATTGGCAGAAAAGGCCCAAGCCATTTCAAAACCCGATTCACCCGTCAAGACTGTTTTCGAACCCAGTGAGGCCACATTGAGCATCCTCGGTGAATTTGGGAGTGCGCCTTTGGAAATTTCCAATCCGGTTGGCATTTCGACCGGATCATTTGCTGAGATATTCTTTTTTACCCCAATCAAGGGTGTATTGACGTCCGTTTTTGCGCCACAAGAAGACCACTACGGCGTGGATATCGTGGCCAAAGAAAATGAACCTGTCAAGGCCATTGCAGATGGGACGGTTATTTTGGCTTCTTGGACCTTGGATACCGGATACATCATCAGCGTACAACATTCAAATGAATTGATTTCAATTTATAAACATAATTCGGTAATATTGAAGAAAGTAGGAGACCTCGTCCGTGCCGGCGAGATCATTTCCATCATAGGCAACACCGGAGAACTCACCACCGGGCAGCACCTTCATTTCGAATTATGGTACAAAGGCACACCTCTTAATCCCCAAGAATTCATCACTTTTGATTAGCTATGTTCAACAACAAGACAGAAGAAAAAAAATCGGTAGCAGACATGGTCAGTTCTACCAATGTGATTTCCAGAGAAACAAAAATCACCGGGGATATCTCCGCGGCTGGAAATATCCGGATTGAAGGCCAACTCGAAGGGTTGGTGGAATCAAAAACCAAAATCGTGGTCGGAGACTCAGCCTTGATCAAAGGCAACGTCACAGCGCCTGAAGCGGAAATCTCCGGAAAAATAGACGGGGAAGTATTTTGTTCCGGCACCTTGTACCTCACTAAGACTGCGGTCATCACAGGTAACATCACCACCCATAAACTGATCGTAGAAAACGGGGCGATGTTCAATGGCAAATGCCAAATGGTAGGCAAAGGGATGGTTGTATCAAAAAACACAGATGCAGGAGAAAAACCCCAAAAACAGTTACAGGCCATCTGATCCACCTACCTATCTCAAATACATAGGCCTGTCATTCCAGCTATTCGTCATTATCGGCGGCGGCACTTGGATAGGCTGGTATATCCAGCAAAAAAGTCAGATGAAATTCCCTGTCTGGATTTTGCTTTTCTGCCTGATTTCGGTTTTGATCTCATTTTACAACCTGTACGTCAACCTCAAAAACGATGACAAATCCGCTAGAAACCGTAAAAATAATTAGCTTTGCGCGCTCAACCGGATACCATGAGGGGCATTAAACTTCTAACCATCAAACTGTTTCTTTTTTCGTTACTGATAGGAGGTATATTTTACCTGCTACAGGAACACCTTAAGCCCGAATGGGTACATGAAAGTTTGTGGACGATTCTATCGTTTTTCGTTTTATTGACCTGGTTTACCGGAATGTTTTCACATTATCTCTTAGAGATCAGCAAAGAAAATTCTGTGAATATCTTACTTGGAGCAATAGGTATTCGGTTTTTGGCCAGTGCGGGATTTGTTGCGGTCATGTTGTTCCTTCGGGTTGAAAATTTAATTCTGTTTGTGGTCAATTTCTTTATCATTTATTTCTTTTACTTATTGTTTGATATATACACGCTTCTAGCTAATTTGCGCCCAAATTCAAAGTAGGTACTAAAAAATCATTTGATGGCCCGTAAATTTCTTTGCCTAAGTATTTTATTGTCAATATTTTGGCTAGGTTTTTCAAATTCTGTTAAGGCCGCCGGAGACGGTGAAAGCCCGACAGCATTTATCCTTCCCCACGTAATGGATAACTACGAGTGGCACTTTGCCACAGTAGGCCACACCCATATTACGCTTCCTTTGCCTGTAATCATTTATTCTCCCGACCAAGGTTTGGAATTCTTTTTATCCTCACAATTTCAAAATCACGAGACGCATAAATTCGGAAAGGATTATGGGGTAAATGGCTATTATATTGATGAGAACTATAAACTTTCGGCCTCCGATCCGGGAAGGTCTTTCTACGATTTTTCGATCACTAAAAGCGTGGCGATGATGTTCATTATCATTGCGGTTTTGCTTTATCTGATGCTCAGTTCAGCAAGGTATTACAAGAATAACCCTGGTACAGCCCCTAAAGGAATAGCTTCTTTTATCGAACCGATAGTCGTATTTGTCAGGGATGAAATAGCCCTTCCCAATATCGGTTATAAGAAATACAGGAAGTTTACTCCCTACCTATTGACTTTGTTTTTCTTTATATGGGTGGGTAATATCCTTGGGCTTTTTCCGGAGGCAGCCAACTTCACGGGAAACATCGCCTTGACATTTACTTTAGCCATATTCACTTTTATCCTTACCAATGTCAATGGGAATAAAGCTTATTGGAAGCACATATTTGCCACTCCGGGAGTTCCGCTTCCGCTTTTGTTGATCATCGTTCCTGTCGAAATCATCGGTATATTTACCAAGCCTTTCGCCTTGATGGTCCGATTGTTTGTTGCCATTACAGCCGGTCACATTGTTATCCTCAGTTTTATTGCCCTCATCTTTGTATTCGAATCGCTAGCAGTCGGCGTGGCAAGTACCGTCATGCTGGTATTTATCAATTTTATAGAAATTTTGGTAGCAACCATTCAGGCTTATGTATTCACTCTGTTTTCGGCCATGTATATTGGTCTGGCAGTGGCAGACCATGACCACCATTAATCAGTAATTACTTTGTTCAATTTATAAATCAAACACGTATGTTAACTTCAATCTTATTAACTGCCGGATTTGCACTGATGGGTGCTGGTATCGGTGCTGGAATTGTTGCGATTGGCGCAGGTCTAGGTATCGGTAGAATCGGTGGCCAAGCCATGGAGGGCATTGCCCGTCAGCCTGAAGCAGCTGGAAAAATCCAGACTGCCATGTTGATCATCGCGGCTCTTATTGAGGTGGTTTCCCTGTTTGCAGTAGTAGTTTGTCTACTTATTGCTTTGGGAGATTACAATCTCTAACAAAAGAGAATAGGGATTGGCGCTAGGTCAATCCCTTCTTTTTATTCATTGAACAAGCTCTGATATTCATATAAATTAAAAATTATGGGACTTATTACACCTGGATTGGGATTGATATTCTGGTCTGCACTTGGATTTTTGATTGTACTCTTTCTTCTTTCAAAATATGCTTGGAAGCCCATACTTTCCGCATTGGATGACAGGGAAAAAAGCATAGACGATGCACTCAAATCAGCAGAAATAGCCAGAAATGAAATGGCAAATCTAAAAGCTGAAAATGAGAAGATCATCCATGAGGCCAAAATGGAAAGAGATGCCATGCTTCACAGAGCGTCTGAAACTTCAAAGCACATGATTGAAGAAGCTAGAACTGCAGCGAATGAAGAGGGTGCCAAGATGATCCATAACGCGAAAGCTGCCATACAGGTCGAAAAAGACGCTGCTTTGGAAGAAATAAAGGTACAGGTAGGAATACTTTCTCTTGAAATTGCAGAAAAAGTATTGAAGGCAAATCTAGCCTCCGATGCCTCCCAACAAAAATTGATGGAAGATCTGATCAAAGACATTAAGTTAAACTGATATGTCACAGATAAGAATAGCTACCAGGTATGCCAAAGCACTCCTTGAACTCTCTATAGAGAAAAATTCTCTTGAAGCTGTGTTCGGGGATATGAAAACCTTTCTATCCATCACTTCTGAAAACAGAGAATTGGCTGTAGTATTGGCAAATCCAATTGTCAACTACGAAAAGAAATTCAATATCCTAAAGGCATTGCTAGGAAAATCAGCTGATAAAATCACGATGTCCTTTTTTGATCTTATTACAAGAAAAAACAGGTCAATGGCTTTGGTTGCCACAGCCAGGGAGTTTTTGAGTCAATACAACGAATACAAAGGAATACAGGTAGCTGAAGTTACCACGACCATTCCTCTGACACCGGCACTCAGAAAAGAATTTGAAGCCATAGTAAAAGAAATCTCCGGTCTTCAAAAAGTGGAGCTTGTCGAAACAATTGATAAATCACTCATTGGTGGATTTGTACTTAAAGTCAATGACAAGCAACTTGATGATTCCATCAGTGGCAAATTGAGAGAATTGAAGATGAATCTTGCCCAACGGTATTTCGTCAAACTATATTAAAATCAAAGCAAATCATTCTAATCTAAGATATAATGGCACAAATAAGACCTGATGAAGTTTCAGCGATATTGAGAGAACAACTCTCCAATGTCAAAACTGATGCTCAACTTGAAGAAGTGGGAACCGTCCTCCAAGTAGGTGATGGGGTAGCCCGTATTTATGGACTAACCAAAGCCCAGGCCGGTGAATTATTGGAATTTGATAACGGACTTAAGGCAATGGTTCTCAACCTCGAGGAGGACAATGTCGGTGCAGTATTATTTGGTGATTCGAAACTTGTCAAAGAAGGAGACAATGTTACAAGAACCAAAAAAATTGCTTCCGTCAAAGTCGGAGACGGGATGCTTGGCAGGGTAGTAGATACACTTGGTAATCCAATAGACGGAAAAGGCCCGCTTGCAGGCGAATTATATGAAATGCCATTAGAGCGAAAAGCTCCAGGCGTTATCTACCGTCAGCCTGTAAACGAGCCACTCCAGACTGGTATCAAGGCAATCGACTCCATGATTCCTATTGGAAGGGGTCAGCGGGAACTCATCATCGGTGACCGTCAGACAGGTAAAACCGCCGTGGCCATTGACACGATTTTGAACCAAAAAGAATATTACGAAAAAGGCGAACCAGTATATTGCATCTATGTAGCGATAGGCCAAAAAGCCTCCACCGTAGCAGGAATCGTGGCTTCATTGGAAAAAGGCGGCGCGCTTCCCTATTCAGTAGTGGTAAATGCATCAGCATCCGATCCTGCTCCAATGCAGTTCTTTGCACCATTTACAGGTGCATGTATCGGTGAATTTTTCAGAGATACCGGACGTCCGGCCTTGATTATTTATGATGATTTATCAAAACAGGCAGTAGCATATAGAGAAGTTTCCTTGCTTTTGAGAAGACCTCCGGGACGCGAAGCATATCCGGGTGACGTATTTTACCTTCACTCCAGATTGTTGGAAAGAGCTGCCAAAATCAATAACTCTGACAAGATTGCAAAACAGATGAATGACCTGCCCGAATCCATCAAGCATTTGGTGAAAGGTGGAGGTTCTTTGACTGCACTTCCAATCATTGAAACCCAAGCAGGGGACGTTTCTGCCTATATCCCTACCAACGTGATTTCGATTACAGACGGACAGATATTTTTGGAATCCAACCTATTCAACTCCGGTATCAGACCTGCAATCAACGTGGGTATCTCAGTATCAAGGGTAGGAGGCAATGCCCAGATCAAATCGATGAAGAAAGTAGCAGGTACTTTGAAGCTTGACCAAGCCCAGTTCCGTGAATTGGAGGCTTTCTCCAAGTTTGGATCTGACCTGGATGCGAGTACAAAGAGAACGATCGAAAGAGGAAGAAGAAACCAGGAAATCCTGAAACAGCCACAATATGCTCCGGTACCTGTAGAACTTCAAGTTGCAATCATTTATGTTTCCACCAAAGGGTTCATGGATACCATTCCACCGGAAAAAGCAAGACAATTCGAAAGGGAGTTTTATAACCTATTGAAGAGCAGCTACCCTGAGTCATTGGAATTGATATTGAAAAACGACATGGATGCCGCGGGTAAAATCCTTGAGCGTGCTGCCAAAGATTTAAGTACCAAATTCGCAAAACTTTAATTGAACAAAAATAAGGAGGGAGTGATTTACTTCCTCCTCATTTTAATATTTCTTTTCTGACCAAAGAATAATATGGCCAACCTTAAGGAAGTAAAGCAAAGAATCACATCGGTATCTTCTACCCAGCAAATCACCAAAGCCATGAAAATGGTAGCGGCTGCAAAGCTGAGGAGGGCGCAGGATAGGGTTATCAAAATGCGCCCGTACTCCCAAAAACTCACTTCTATTTTGAATGATGTCGTTTCGGCTATGGGCGGAGAGCTCGATATCGTCTATGCGGAGCAAAGACCTATACAAAATGTGCTGCTTGTTTCGATGACTTCTGACAAGGGATTGTGCGGTGCCTTCAACTCAAATATCATAAAGGCTACTGTCAATCTGGTAGAGCACGAGTACATGGGAAAGAATGTGACCATCCTTCCTTTGGGGAAAAAGGCCTATGAATTTTTTACAAGGAGGAATTATACCACAAAGACTGATTTCTACGAGATTTTTTCTGATGTAAAGTATGACGATGTCCAAAAAATCGCTGAATTTGTAATGAATGGATTCGTTTCCAAGGATTTCGATAAAGTGGTTTTGATATATAATCATTTTAGAAACGTAGCCACACAGGACATTACCGTAGAGCAATTCCTTCCGATGGGTGCTGTATCCAAAGGCGCTCCTGTTGAAAGGAAGGTCAGTGCAGATTATATCCTTGAGCCTTCCAAAGAATATGTCATCCAGGAATTGGTACCCACTGCATTGAAAACCCAGTTTTACAAGGCAGTATTGGACAGCAATGCTTCTGAACATGGAGCAAGGATGACTTCCATGGATAAAGCTACGGAAAATGCCAATGAGCTATTGAAGGACTTAAAATTGATGTATAACAGGAATCGTCAGGCCGCCATTACCAACGAGATCCTGGAAATCGTCGCAGGTGCAAATGCTTTAGAGGGAAGTTAAAAAACAAACAATAATACCCACTTAAAGCCACCTAAATGGGTGGCTTTTTTATTTCATTCCGTTTTCCTCCCTTTCAGAGGAATTAGCGAAGAAACCGTTTTTTTGTATTGAATGTATTTTACCCCATGGATAGCTATCAGTTTCTTTTCCTCGTAATGGATTCCAAATGGCAGGTACATAAACAACATGAACAAATGAATCACCGAACTGAGCGTAGGCTCGAAAAAGAAAAATCCCAAAAAGATCAATATCGTGCCCGAGTAAATCGGATGCCGGACATAAGCATGAAGACCGGAAACGATAAATTCTTCATGTTGCTCCAAGTCATCATATGGCTCAAGACCAACAAACCTTTTTTTGCTGAAAGACTTAAAAGACCTTACGATGATGATGGTACCAAAACTTGCAAGCATGTATCCGAGGTAGGTTGTCGTTGGATTTTTGTTAAGAATGGAAATCTGATCAAACGAGGTGCTGAATACCAAAACCACAAAAATAAATACAGTTGAAAAAACCGTATACAGCAATCGGTACCATATGTAGGAGTTTCCCATCCATCCTTTGATTTTTCTTTTTATATTGAGGCTTGCTAGTAAAGAGTGTAGAAAATAAAACGAAACCCAGAGTATAATCAAAATCAAATACGGCATGTCATCGACTTTTTTTACGAATATCCCTTTTCTATTGACAAAAAGAAAGTTTCTGCAGTCAAGCAGGATAATAATCCAAGCAAAGCAACAGTGAACAACATGTCAAAATCAATAAACCCAAGAGGCACTTTAATCCTGATTACATGAAGATAGGCTTAATCAAGGAAGGCAAAATTCCACATGACAGAAGGGTTCCCTTTACTCCAAAACAACTGTCTTATTTATCAGAGTTCTATAAAGACTCACTTTCCTTTTTTGTGGAATCCAGTCCTTTCAGGTGTTTTTCTGACGATGAATATATTCACGAGGGCATAGAAGTGGTAGGGGATGTATCGTTCTGCGATTTGTTGATGGGAGTCAAGGAGGTACCTTTTTCACTTTTGATCCCCAACAAAGCTTATATTTTCTTTTCCCACACGATCAAAGAGCAAGCCCAAAACAGGAACCTGCTTCAATCAGTTTTGGAAAAAAACATAACCTTGATGGACTATGAGGTCTTAAAAGATGACAAGGGCAACAGGACAGTAGCATTTGGGCATTGGGCGGGAATAGTTGGAGCCTATAATGGATTATGGGCATACGGCAAAAAATCCGGACTTTTTGAGCTAAAAAGGGCCTTGGACTGCTTTGATAAGGAAGAGCTTGACCAAGAGTTGATCAAGGTTCAACTTCCCCCGATAAAAATAGTGGTGACAGGAACAGGAAGGGTTGGAAAAGGGGTGGTCGAAATCTTGGAACAAGTAGGAATAAGGCAGGTAGGAGACAAGGAATTGTTGTTACAATATTTTGAGGAACCGGTTTTTACGATCCTTTCCACCGAGGATTATTACAGAAGAAAAACCGACGGGGGATATGATCGGGAAGAATTTTATTCCACCCCGGAAAGCTATGAAAGCCATTTTTTAAAATTTGCTGAAGTAAGTGATATCCTGATGGCAGCATCCTATTGGGATCCTAGAGCGCCAAAGTTATTCAAAATGGAAGATATCAGCTCAGAGGAATTCAGCCTCTCGGTGATAGCGGACATTACCTGTGATATCAACGGATCGATACCGACTACGGTAAAAAACAGTACCATCCTCAATCCCATCTTTGATATTGACAGGGAGTCTTTTGAAGTTTTACCGGCATTTGGAAAGCAGACAAGTATTTCTGTCATGGCGATAGACAATTTACCTACAGAACTCCCAAGAAATGCGTCAGAAGATTTTGGAGATCAACTGATCCAACATTTGATACCGGAATTGTTGAAAGAGGAATCGAGGGTTTTGGACCGGGCAACCATCGCAAAAGAAGGAGACCTGACCATAGAATTTATTTTTTTGAGAGATTACGTAAATACTCCGGAAGATTAACCGAACGAACATGATCAAAATAGAAAAATACATAGAACAAACAGTCCTCAAAGCCCAAACAGTAGATTCAGACATAGAAAGCCTTATAAAAGAGGCTAAAGAATATGGCTTTGTAGGTGTTTGTGTTCCTCCATTTTGGGTAAAAAAAGCAAAAAGAGAAATCGGAGATGCTGACATCCAATTGGTCTCCGTAGTAGGTTTTCCGTTGGGCTACAACCTTACTGAGACCAAAGTCTTTGAAACCGAACAACTGATCAAAATGGGTGCGGACGAGATCGATGTGGTATGGTCACTTACAGCCTTCAAGGCAGGGATGAACTGGCCAAAGATAGAAATTGCGAGGCTTTCCCAAGTCTGCCATGACCACGAAAGAATATTAAAAGTGATCTTGGAAACTGCCTACCTCAGTGACAGGGAAATTATTCAGGCATGTGAAATCTGTGCAGATGCAGGGGTAGATTTTGTGAAGACCTCGACGGGATTTGCTCCGGAAGGCGCCAAAGAAAGCCATATCAAACTGATGCGCCAAAACCTACCAAGTTCGGTGGGCATCAAAGCAAGCGGTGGTATCAAAACCTTGGAACAGGCACTCAGACTTGTGCAGGCAGGCGCAGACAGGATTGGAACAAGCTCGGGTGTGCAAATTGTGAAATCAGCAAGAGAATAAACTTTTTTCTAAACTGGCTTATCCACCTGGATTTCAGTTTTGGGAGCTTCATTTGGACTTTGATTTTTTCTAGATCTGTTGTCATCTTTATTGAAATAGATCAGAATGAAAGGAATGATAAAGAAGGTCAGCAAGATATAGGCGAATCCCACGAATTTCCTTTTGACAGACTGATCTCCAAGGAAGGTTGCCAATTTTACAGGAATATTTCTAATCGCCGGAAAAGGTAAAAACACCAAGGCTCCGATTAAATTAAACAGAATGTGGACAATGGCTATGCTGATAGCGGCCTCAGTTCTATAAATGGCGGCGATGACTGCAGTAATGGTCGTACCCAGGTTGGCACCGATGATAAATGGAAAAACTTTGGATAAGGATACCTTCCTGTTTGCCACTGCCGGCACAATCAATGAGGTCGTTACAGTACTCGATTGGACAGCTGCAGTGAAAAATATCCCATAGAGAAAGGAGACATATGGGAATTTGAACATCTGCCTGCTTACTTTTTCAAAATTGGTAGAAATAAATGTCTTGAAAACAGTGTCAGAGAGAAACTTGATGGAAAGGAAAACCAGTATGATAGAAAGAATCAATCCGATCACAGGGCTGTTAAGGATATCCACTAACCAAGATGTCAATGGCCTTGTAAATAAAAAATTGTAACTGTATTCACGTGCAAAACCCGAATTGGAATCAAAAAAAGTATTAGTCAAAAAAGATGCTGATCTGTTCAAAAAACCAAAATAAATCTCCAAGGGAAATAGTATCATGACAGTCAGAATATTGAAAATATCATGTACCACACCTGCTGTGAGTGCTCTTTTGAATTCCCCTTTTTTCATGATAAAGGAGAAAGCCACCAAAGTACTAGTGAGGGTTGTCCCGATATTTGCCCCCATCACCAAGGGAACTGCCTGCATTAAAGTCAGATTGCCTGAGGCAACGACAGCCACAATCATGGAAGTCACCATCGAACTGCTTTGGACGAGTGCAGTGATCAACAAACCGATAAAAAGTCCTACAAATGGATTATTGGTAGCCTGAAAAAGCTCTTCTGCAAAGTTGTTGTTCAACTTGACCATAGACATGGTCAGCAAATCAATGGAAAACATGAAAAGAACAAACGCCAACAGCATTTGAAAAATAATCAATCCCATGTTGGACTTCTGACTTGCTTCTTTGAGTTCGGTCATTTATTTAAAACCCCTTTTAATAGGGGTAATTCCTTTTAACTTAGGTGCAAAATAATAGTAAAGCAAATTAATAAGACGGGTTTTGCTGTGAATATTTTGTTAACATTAGAAAATGGTGATTGAACCAATTAAAAAAACCGAATTATACTTCCCATTTTGTTCTTTGGTGTAAATGGTAATAAATACCCTCCCGGAATTTCACTTACCTAAAAATTTGGAACCTAGATTTGGTATTCTAGAATCGCATTCCTTAACAATTTGTTAATATTGACGCAAAATAATCTTTTTTAAATTTGCAGCGGAAAAATTATTTCACCCATATCCAAAATGGCCAAGCTTAAAGATCAGAATATCAACCAGGATGCACTCTCAAAGGCAGCCTATTCACTTTTTGATTTTACTAAGAAAGAAAGAACATTTTTAGTCACCATCTGTATATTGGTTTCTATCGCAGGCATCATTTCTCCTTATACATATTGGGCCATGTGGTTTGGGTTTGTCTTGGCCGCCTACTCCGCTATTGCCAATGACAGTATCCAGACTATCGGTACGTTCATTGCCTCCAACCAGAACAGGAAATGGTATTGGCTTTGGTTGTTTATGGGTTTGATTTTTTTGGGCACTGTATCATACAGCTGGGTTACTTACAATGGAGACGTAAGTTACCAAAGACTGATGGTGCCGGGATTGGAAAAAGCACCTGAAAGTTTTGTCTTTCTCCAACTTGCCGCTCCGATCGTCCTCTTGGTCATGACGCGGCTGAGAATGCCTGTATCTACTACTTTCCTTCTCCTGAATGTCTTTACCTACAAGGCGGGAACGATTGTAGATGTTATGCAAAAATCCTTTATCGGATATATTCTTGCCTTTGTATTGGCGATCACAGTTTGGTTTATTTTGGAAAAATTCGTTGAAATATACCTCAAAGGAAAACCGGCAAAATATTGGGATGTCCTACAATGGATAACTTCCGGTACCCTTTGGGCAGTTTGGATCATGCAGGATGCCGCCAATATTGCGGTCTTCCTTCCAAGACAATTGGATATTTGGGAATTTATAGGATTCGCCGGCTTCATATTTGTTGGATTGGGATTTTTGTTTTACATGAAAGGTGACAGGATCCAATCTGTCGTCAATGAAAAAACAAGGGTAACAGATGTGAGGGCAGCCACCATGGTAGACCTTGTCTATGCTATTATTTTATTCTATTTCAAAATGGTTAACAATATCCCAATGAGTACCACTTGGGTTTTCATCGGATTGTTAGGGGGTAGAGAAATAGCCATCGCCTTGGCCAAATCTAAAAAATTAGAAAAAAGAAGGATCAATTTAATGCAGGCACTATATCTTACGAGAAAGGATTTTACAAAAGCCTTCATTGGATTGATAGTCTCCTTGATAATGGCATTGATCATCAACGAAGGCGTGAGAAATGAAGTAATGGATTACTTTAGGTAAATATCTGATTTTACGCTATTCTGCTAGTAGGCTGATTTTACCTAGGTAAATGGTCGGATGCCAGATTTCCGATTTCACCTGTTTTTTAGCAACATGACATGATTCGTACTGAATTTTCGTTTTACTGCCAAAGAAGAGAATATACATAGATAAATAAATTACATTCGAATCAGATGGCGTAGGTTTTGAAATAAATCTACGCCATTTTTATTTTTGTTAATACGTCTTGGAAATGGAATTATACACAGATGCATTTTTTATGAACGAAGCCATCAAGCTCGCCAAGCAGGCTTTTGATGAGGGTGAAATACCCGTCGGGGCAGTCATTGTCTGCCGAAATAGAATCATAGCCAAAGCCTATAACCAGACCGAAAAACTCACAGATGTAACAGCCCACGCTGAGATCCTCGCCATCACCTCTGCTGCAAATGCCTTAGGGGCCAAATACCTGACTGAATGCAAGATGTATGTCACCCTTGAGCCTTGCGCCATGTGCGCCGGTGCTTGTTTTTGGGCACAGTTGGCGGAAATTCATTATGGCGCATCTGATCCCAAAAGAGGATTTACGAGATTGACCGAAAACCTGCTCCATCCCAAAACAAAGGCAACAAGCGGATTGATGGCTATGGAGTCCAAAGAACTTTTGGACAAATTCTTCAAAAAACTACGAGATTGACTCATTTTAAGTCATTATAGAACCTTTTTAAAATCAATTTGGTTGGAATATAGAACTTTATAATAGAATTCAATATTTTGTTTTAACCATAAACCTTTACAAAAATGGCTTTTGAACTTCCAAAACTACCTTATGATTTTAATGCGCTAGAGCCGCATATCGACGCCAAAACCATGGAAATCCACCATGGCAAGCACCACAATGGTTACGTGACAAACCTTAACAATGCCATCGCAGGAACAGACCTGGAAAACAAAAGCATTGAAGAATTGATGAAAGTGGCCGGCAGCAATGCAGCCGTAAGAAACAACGGCGGCGGGAATTATAACCACAGTCTGTTTTGGACAATCATGAAACCAAACGGTGGAGGAAATCCAACAGGAGAAATCGGTGCTGCCATTGACGCAAAATTCGGCTCTTTTGAAAAATTCAAAGAAGAATTTGCAAAAGCTGCAGCAACACGTTTTGGTTCAGGATGGGCTTGGCTTTCCGTTGTGAATGGAGAACTTGCAGTTAGTTCAACTCCAAATCAAGACAATCCTATGATGGATGTTGCCGATGTGAAAGGTACTCCAGTTCTTGGATTGGACGTCTGGGAACACGCCTATTATTTGAATTATCAAAACCGAAGACCTGATTATGTTGCCGCATTCTGGAATGTGATCAACTGGGATGAGGTGTCTAAAAGATATGCCGCTGCAAAGTAAGTGACATAACCCCCTTTACAATTGAGCCTTGGAAATCATACTCCAAGGCTTTTTTTGTACCCCTACCGAACGATCTTTATGTACGGTTATGTACAGGTATGATATTTCAACGAATTACTAAAACATTGATTTTCTGTTATTTAAACAATTTTTTTCTTGTTGGCATTCATTTTTCAATAAGTCCGGTACAGTATTAGAAAACTAAACCAACTTATAATGAAAATTTCAACCCAGATTTTTACAGTCCTTTTTTTCTTCTTTTTAGGATGGAGCAATCTCGCAGCGAAAGATGTCGCTTTGATTACCGGACAGGTAAAAGGCCAAAAAGGAGAGCCACTTCCGTTTGTTAATGTGGCTTTGGTCGAAGCTGTGTCAGGAACTTTGATTATCGGTGCAGTCACAGGTGATTCAGGAGATTTTTTGATCGAAACAGCAAGATCCGGAAAGGTACAGCTGTTGATTTCTTCTATTGGTTTTGAAACTTTCAAATCTGAGGAATTTGAAATCAAAGTGGGTTCAAACAAAGATTTCGGAAACATTGTCATCCAAGAGGAGGCGGGAAATCTCTCTGAAGTGACAGTAAGATCCAGCAGGCCGGATATTATCGTCGAAGCCGACAAAACCACCATCAATGTCGAAGGGACTGTAATGGCCGAGGGCAATACGGCATTGGATGTAATCAGAAGATCACCCGGCGTCTATGTGGACGAAAATGACAACATCAACCTCAATGGCCGTCCAGGTGTGACGGTGATGGTCAATGACCGGCAGACTTACATGTCGGCAAATGACCTCGCAAACTTCCTCCGGTCCATGCCTGCTGACAATATCAAAAGCATCGAAATCATCAACAACCCAACTTCCAAATTTGATGCCGAAGGAACTGCGGGGGTGATCAACATCAAATTGAAGAAAAACAACATGGATGGCATGTTTGGCAATATCCAGACCGGTGGCATGTACAATGGAATATATGGACCAACTGCAGGAATTACGTTGAACGTGAAGAAAGGGAAATGGACCAACAACGCCAATTTGAATTACAATGAATTCAACTTCTTAAACGAAATCAGCATCAACCGTAACTTCCAATTGGAAGAAGGCATATCCAACTTTGACCAGAACAGCCAGATCACCACGATCAATAAAAGTCTGTTTTTCAATGGAGGATCAGATTATGAGATCAATGACAAGCACAGTGTCGGCATCACTGTCCAAGCCTCCGAGTATAACGGATACAATGACGGCAAGTCCTTTACCGAAATCAACAACCCCGGAACTGAAGACCTTTTCTTTCTAAGGTCAAACAACGACGGAGAAAGCCAAAACAGAAGGCTTTTTGGTAATTTCCATTATGTAGCCTTGCTGGATACCCTTGGGACAAAATTTACCTCAGATGTGGATTACACCAAGATGAGATCCAATGCCAATTCCCTCCTTTCCAATGACAGGTGGATCAATAACAATGAACCTTTGTCGTCAAGGGATTATATCCTCACTACCAATGAAATGGATTATAGTATCTTCACTGCCAAAGTGGACTTTACCAAACCTCTCGGAAAAGGAAGAGTTTTGGAAACCGGCTTAAAGGGAAGCTGGGTAAAATCTGATAACAACCTGGACTTAAGCAAAGCCATCGAAGAGGAGCCTTTTGAGCAGGATCCCAATTCCAACAACTTCATCTATGAAGAAAATGTCCTAGCGGCATACGCTACTTACAAAAGTAAATTCTCCGACAAAGTCAGCTATCAGGTGGGCCTGAGAACTGAATATTCAGACATCACCGGCAATTCCGTTACTTTGGAAAGAGTGAACAAGCAAAATTACATCGACCTTTTCCCGAGTTTTTTTGTACAGCAGCAAGTCAGCAAAGACTATCAGATCATCTATAACGCCAACAGAAGGATCAGCCGACCCAACTACCGCTTGCTGAATCCTTTCGTCTTTTACATTGATCCATTGACTACCGAGCAGGGAAATCCCTACCTCAGTCCCCAATATTCCAACAACTTGGAAATGAACCATGTCATCAAAGGACAGTACCAGTTCACTATGGGCTATTCTTTGACCACCGATGTGTTCCAACAAATATTCACACAGGATGAAGAAACCAGAACCACCACTACCTACACTGCCAATCTTGACAAATCTCAAAATTGGAATTTCAGGGCGATGATTCCTGTCGAAATCCGAAAGTGGTGGAATACCTCCAACATGGTTCAGGTCAATAATGCCCGATGGGAATCCATGATCGGAGATGTCATGTTGGACGTATCCCAAACCTCACTCACACTCAGAACACAGCATACCTTCACCCTTCCGGCAGGATTCAAGGGAGAATTGATGGCAATGTATATCGGCCCTTCCCAATATGGACAGGCTTCGATACAGGGATTTGGATGGGTGGATGCCGGGATATCCAAGAACCTGCTGAAAGAAAAACTCAGCATTACCGTCAATGGAACGGATATATTTAGAAGTCAGATCATCAATGCCGCAGTTCAGTTTGACAACATAGATACCAAATTCCAGCAGTACAGAAGTAATCAGGGAGTCAGGTTCACCTTGAGGTATAAATTTGCCAGAGGAGAAAATTTCAAAATCTCCAACAGCAGTGGCAGTGCAGAGGAAAGAAACAGGTTGACAATTAAACAAGCCCGGGCCCGAACCAAAATCTGTTGAGGGTTTATGGGTTTAATTGAATTTCTTGCCGTAAATTAAAGTGCTTTTTAAAACCAATTTTGAATCATACCGATAAAATCATCATGGCCAAATTATTTTCAACATTCCTCGCAGTCTTTTTATTCCACGCCCTGACTGCCCAAACCTTTGACAAAGACAAACTTGACCTATACTTTCAGACTTTGGCCGACAATCAAAAAATGATGGGAAGCGTCACCCTCTCCCATGAAGGTAAAATCATCTATCAGAAGGCATTTGGTTTCGCTGATATTGAGGGAAATATACCGGCTACTTCTGAGACAAAATACAGGATTGGCTCGATTACAAAGATGTTTACTTCCGCCCTGATACTGAAAGCGATGGAAGAGGGAAAAGTCGAACTTGACCAAAAGATCGATAAATTCTTTCCCGAAATAGAAAATGCCTCAGATATCACCATAAGCCAACTGATGAACCACAGAAGCGGTATCCACAGCTTCACTTCCAATCCGGATTACCTCGAATGGAATACCCAAAACAAGTCCCGAAAAGGTCTTTACGACATCATCAGGGAAGGCGGCAGCGATTTTGAACCTGACTCCAAGGCCGATTATAGCAATTCTAATTATGTCCTGCTGACCTGGATTCTCGAAGACGTCTACATGCAGTCTTATTCCGATATTGTGAAGAAATACATCTCCGAACCATTAAAATTGGCCGACACCTATGTAGGACAAAAAACCGATATCAGTACCAGAGAAGCATATTCTTACAGATTTGTCGGCAACTGGGAAAAGGAAATGGAGACCGACATGTCCATCCCCTTGGGCGCCGGCGCCATGGTCTCCACCACAGAAGACCTCACCAAGTTTATTGAAGGCCTTTTTACCGGAAAAATCATTTCCCAATCTAGCTTGGAGCTGATGAAAGAGATGAAGGACAATTTTGGAAGGGGCATGTTTACCATTCCATTTTACGACAAATCTTCTTTTGGTCACACCGGAGGAATCGATGAATTCAGGTCCATGCTGAGCTACTTTCCTGAAGACAAGCTTGCAATCGCCATGGCATCCAATGGCTCTAGCTATGACCCTAACCAAGCCGCCATCGCCGTCTTGAGCGCCTACTTCGGCAGGGATTATGAGATCCCGACATTTATCCCAAATACCCTCAAAACAGAAGATCTCGACAAATACCTTGGCGTGTATGGAAGTGCTACTTTTCCATTGGAAGTTACCATTTCCAAAGAAAACACCACTCTGTCGGGACAGGCCACCGGCCAACCCAAATTCGCTTTGGAGTTTAAAAAAGAACATGTCTTCATATTCACTCCGGCCGGATTGACTTTGGAGTTCAATCCGGGATCAAATGAAATGACTTTGAAGCAAGGAGGAGGCAACTTTGTCCTCAAGAAAAAATAAAAGTTAAACGGTTCGCTATTTGAAAGGAGGCTTTATTAAAAGCCTTTTTTTATTTCAAGATATAAGTAAGCCCGATGTTCAGTACCAGATTTCCCCGGTCAAGTCCGGGGACAAAGTAAAAATTAGGGTCATTTTCCAGGTACCATTTGTAATTCCAGGTGTTGACATATTGGAAGTTGCCATGGGCAAGGAGATTACCAAACCTCCACTCTGTAACGAGAGAAGGAACAAGGTCAACGTACTTGGACCTCCAGTCTTTGGAACCCTCAAACCTGAAATTGTAAAAATCATTGTTATACACAATGCGCTCAAAATGGAATGCGATCCTGCTAAAGTCTCTCACCCACCCCACTTCTATCCAATTGACATTGGCAGCAGGGCCATAGCCAATCCCCAGTACCTGTCCCCGATGGGTATATCCATGCCGGACGTGGTCGTGGAGGTACCAAGTGTCGAGGTTTCTGACACTTTCTCTAATGGTCTGACCGGATTGGGTCATCTCCCCACTGATCTGGATAAACTGATCCTCTTTTTTCAATGGTACCAAAGTTGAAAATCCTAGCGTAAACGCCCTGTTTCTCTCAGGAGTAATGATAAAATCTGCCGTTCTGATGCTGTTGCCATTTGTGCCGTATTCTCCATAAAACTCAAAACGACCTTCTGCACTCATCCACCTGAAAAATCCCGAACTGAATTGCTGCCTGCGGTC
>JBBRFK010000039.1:0-21928 GCA_038224435.1 Cytophagales bacterium
CATTGGCTACAGGCCCTCTGTTTTCAGGTTCTTTTTCTTCAGGGATGACATATGCAATCGGCGGGCATTCGCTGCAGCAGAGATAGGGTAGATAAAAATCAGCAATCACTGTTCCCTTTGTAATCGGTGTGGCCTTATCCCGGATTTCTCTGTCACGGATATTGAGTGCATCTAAGACCTTTTTGGCATCATTCCCGAGATTCAGTTTTTTGATCAGGTCGGAAGCAAATTCAAACTCTGTTCTTTTGGCAGTGCTGATTCCTGCAAGACTTTCACTTTTAGAAACAGGTGTAATTGCTGCTGCCTTAAGGGAATCAGTTAATTTAACAGTAGATTCCTTTGCTGTCAGATTTGCCAAAGTATTCCGTGTCACCACATCAAAGTTGAAGTTTAGATTTGGTATCCTAAGGTCTGGCAAATTCAAAACCCTTTCCGTTTCTCCATTATATATCAGAATGAAAGTTCCTCCTTTTGGTACTCCTGCCTTGTGTTCAAGTCCTGGATGTTTTTTGAAATACTCATTGAAATTGATGGCAGCGTGATATTGTTCCAGTCTTTTGAGGTATTCTTCTTTCAGGGCAAAGAGTTTTTCATTTGCGCATTTGAAAAGCAGCTCATTGTTGCTTGTTGAGAAATAACTCTTGATCTCTTCATTTTTAGAATTGGTGGCCTCCTTGATGAGGCTGGCTACAGTTTTGGAGTATGGTGTCCACAATTTGTTGTAGGCATCCTCATCGAATTTATCTAGATCGAAGGATAGCAGGTATTTCACTATTTCAGCCAATTGTTGTAAGAAGATCAGCAAAAGGTCAGGTTGTTTGATGATGTATTCGAAAAAAACTTTCTGGTCAACTATAAACCGACTGATATCTAGTGCTACAAAATCTGCCAGTTTTTCCCCCGGTTCCACATCCCTCAAAGCAAGGTTTTTGATGATGTCCGCATTGGAAATACTGATAGCCTGATTTTTAGAAATATCGGCTTTGATGGTTTTCTTCATATCCACAATATTTTTGGAAATGTAGAAGTCCTTTTTCAGGGTCAAATCCCCCAAATTCCGGTTTGGTTCAATGGATCTTTTTGGACGGAGATTGCCGACATAGGCCATGATCTGCTGCAGCTGACAAACGATACCGGTGATCATGACCCGATAGTCAGATTCCAGATCTTCCACTTGGCACCGGATTTCTTTTCCATTCAATATCGTCGAAAGGTCGATCGCATTGAGTGCCAAAACATCAAAAGGAAGGTTAAACCGCTGTTTTTGGCGTATGATTTCTGTCAGTGCGGTCCTGTAGTTTTTGCCGATATGGCCTTCTATCCGGAAGGCGTTATACCTTTCGATATCATACAATAGCGGGGTTTTGACGGGCTCCGGAGCATCTGATTGCAATGCTGCACGGTAACCCAAATTGAATCTTTGGTTGCCGCTGTAGCTTCTGTTGAAATACCAAAGGGGATTGACCATCTTCCAATCATAATAATATGGGATAGCCCTATAGCTGATAAAATCATATCCCAACGTGTTTGGTGTGATGGCGATGGCTTCGCTGCTCTGGAGCTTGTTTCCGATAAATCCTTTGACCATTGCAACCAATCTTTCCAAAAGAAAGATAGCTTCGTCAGCATTTTTGTCTTGACCGTTTAAGATCGGTGAAGATTCGAAATAGTGTCTGTGGCTGTTTCTTTTGCCCAAAAGAGTATTTTCATTTGCCAGACCCAAAGTCAAATGCAAGGGAAAATCCATTTCATCCGGACAGCATTCACCAAAAACCTCTTTGGCCTTTGCCCTGAATTCTATATAAGCTTTGAGCAGGTCGTCCACAAAATCATAGAAATACTGCCCAAAAATCCTTTGAGCGGTATTGCCGGAAATCTTCTTTTTGATGTCGATCAGATTCAGGCTTTTCAATGGATTTTCGGACGGAAGTCCCAGCGGAACCGCAAATTTATCCCAGCTTCGAATCAGGTTTTCGGAAAGCTTCGCCAAGGTGCTGTCATCGGAAATCGCCAAAAATCCATTCAAAATATCCTCTCCTGTTTTCATATCCGCAACAGGGACATTGAACCGCTTCAAAAGAATTGAGTTGAAAGAAATGGTTTTGCCGGAATCGAAAAGTGACTTTTTCACCAACAGTACCCTGAGGATAAAATCCATCCTGCTGCCCTTGTCATTGCAATCCTGGGTGTCACAGTTTTTGAGATTGATCTGCTCGGCTTCCAAAAATAGAACAACTACATAATCCCCAAGATTGATCGTATTCAGTGGTTTTTTTTCTTCGGTTTCTTTGTCACTGTCCGGAATGAGTTCGAAGATATCCTTTGCTACATAATAGGGGATATTGTTTCTATTTTCATCTTCGCATTGGGTCAAAAAGTAAAGGTCATTGGGAAGGACCGGAGGGTTGTAAGTGACAAAATGGGTAAAGTTGGAATCGCATAACTGCACCAAGTAGCCCTGCGAAGTCAGTCCGCAGCCTTTGTTGATCCTGATGGCAGTATTGGAAGTGTTGATTTCCAACCCGCACACGACACCTCTGCCTATAAGTTTGATGCGCGTCAGCCTTTCCTGCTGCTCCAGGTAGTTCAACAAGTTGTTCAGGTGTCCGTTGGACAATACCTGGTCAGCTTCAAAAACGGGATATGATTGTAAAGGCTGCATGATTATAATTTTTGAGTTCCTAAAATTGTTTTGCCCAGCATGACTGGGTTTTTGTCGGCATCACTTTCTTCACAATCGTGAAGCGTGGCCTTTGGATACACAGAGTTGAGTTTTGCCAATATTGCCAGCATCCTGTCATTGGCCTCCTGATACGTTGCATGGTTCTTTCCTGTAGCCCTGAATGTGGCGAGTTCCCTAATCCATGGTTGATAGCATGATTCAAATTCTCGAAGCTTCTCATTACTGACCCAACAGATTTTCAATTGGAGATGGGCAGGTGCTTCCTCCCTGATTTTCTTTTCGAAGTACTGACGAAAAGCCATATCGTCGAAATGCTTTGGCCAATGTGGCAAAACCACAGATGCCCTGAAGGAATAGATGTCCAATTCGCAGAGACAGGCGCAGTCGTGGAGACAGACTTCCATCAATTTGAAATTCTTGCTTTTTGGTCTCAAAAGGAGGTGTTCGATCAGGTGGAGGCCTTCCGGGTCATTGCAATCTTGGGTAAATTCCCCGATGATTTCCTGTATGGTGGCAAGGGCTTCTTCTTCAGTTGCAAAGGTTTTTTCACTCTCCAAAATGATCACATTCTGCTTTTTGAGTTTGATTTTTTTGGTGGTGTAATGGTAATTTTCCGGAATTGTACCCAAGTTCATCACCTCATCCAAGACCGCTTCGGCTTGTGCTTTGTCTTCAAATTGCTTTGAAAATAGTTTGATTCCATTTCTAGAAGTCAGGGAGAAAGAATGCATACAATGAACGGTTTCTCCGACTTCTTTTTCTTCGCAGATGATCTCCACATTTTTGATACAGTACAGAAACCGTCTTGTAAAATCACTGATACCGGTCAGGTGGCTGATTCTTTTTTCCAGTCCGGATACATTATCTGTATCCCAAAGCTTTGTTTCATCGAGGTCAAAATTTTCATCCTGCGGGAAATAATTGAATGCCAATGACCGGGAATAGCTGATTTCTGGATAGGCTTGGAGAGTTCTTATTTTGATATCGATGATCTCTTGGGATTCGATTTTTTCAAGACTGATATTTTCCAGGTTGATTCGGTACATGAGTAAGGCATAGTCGTTGAAAGACTCTGCAAACCTTGCGAGAAGATGGTCCAGAAATTTGTTTCTTCTTTCAAAAAACCGGTTTTGGTTTTCATAGAGTTTTTGCCACAAAGCCTGACTCTCTGGATCGATTGGATCGTTGGCTATCGCTTTTTCCAGATCAGTATGGAGTATTCCATCGATTTCACGGATGCCACCCAGGTATTGGGCAAAATAAGTTTGTCTGATTTCATCTGTTGAAAAGAGACTCTGCGCATTGGAAAGCTGGGCATTAAAATCCGCCAACAGTTGCTCAAAGAACATCAAATAACCTTTGAGCTGCTGCTGTTGGGCTTTTCGAAGGTTGTCGGCATGGGTGGGAAGTCCAAATTCTCCAACGCCATAGACCATCGGAAGGTCATACTGGACCGGCCAATAACTCATTGTGTCCCGTCTGTTTCCTTTGGGTACAGGGAGATCGGCAAATGTCGGCACCAATTTTCCGATGGATCTTTGGGCATGGAGCAACTGTACGGTATCCTTAACTTCTTCGTATTGGGACAGAAAAGGAAATCCGTCCTTAAAAAATAGAATTTTTGAAAAACTTGTACTCATCACAGGCTTGTGCATGGATGCTATCGGCATGCACCAAGAGATACCTTTTTGACTTGGGATTGGCTTCCCTTCTTTGTCATATTTAGTCATGAGGAAATTGCGGATACCTCTTACCCCTTTGATATCCACCAATAAATTGATGACATCGGAAGCGTAAATGACAGTTCGCAATTGGGCATTTTCCAATTCTTCGGTATCGATAAAGCCATGCGCCAATCTTGGTCCTTCAAAAATTTCTTCTGTAGGAATTCCATTTTCCATCAATTCCTTCAAAGTAAAAAATGAAACCGGTGGATTGAGGTAATTCTCAATGGTATAATAAATCTCTGCCTGCACCTGCTCAATGTCTGTATCCGGGGTGACATCCACATCAAAACAAAAAGCTACTTCTTCAGAATCTATGGGCTCAACGCTGACGAAATCTTCGCATAAATTTCTGTTTTCATGAAGGATCTTGATGGCCTTTCTGAGGATACCATCAGCTTTGGCTATTTTTTCCAGGTAGCTTTCCAAAATCCGGGTCCCATACGCAGCGTCATTTAACATCAAACTTACATGGCTGTCCAGGATTTTTCCTTTGGATGGGTTTTTTGGAATGTTGACTCTAAAGGGAACCTCGATAATTTCCCCGTCGGGCAAGTCGATTTTGAAATGATAAAACCAGTTTTTGGATAGGTTTTTTTCAATGGAAAAATTGGAAGTATCTTCTGTCAATATTTTTTTACTGACCTCCTTGACGCTCGGAAGCTCAAATTTGACCTGAAACTCACCGGCGTCCATATCGATCATGGGAGATAGAGCGAATGCAATATTCTCCAACTCTATATCTCCGGTATTGAGATCACCAAGTTCAAGGTCAATGGACAAATCCAACAAGACAGAATAAAGCCCTTTTAAAATCAGCACCTTGTCCGTTTTTTCATATTGCAGTTTGTCCTCTTCGCAGTTGAGAAAAATCGGCACTTCCTGTTTACCTCCTGTAAAAAGCCAGGCATTGTTGATTCCCTGGATGTCGACGAGAAGTTTTCTGTAATCAGGAATCGTCAGCGGTGCTGAAGTCAGGATCTGCCGGGCTGTAAAAAAAGTCTGTCCACTCGCCTGTGACATTAGGTCCTTGATCTCAAAATGTGACCGATATCCCAACTCTGTAATGGCATAGCAGAGGGCTTCCAATATTGTAATCCCAGGATCATGGCTATTGTAATCTGTCCAGATATTGCTCGACAGCTTTTCGATATAGCCCAAGCCTTCCTGGCGCAACCGCTCAAAGTCCATCGAATTGGCTAGAACGGGATTTTTTGGTATGGTCAGAGAGGTCTTCATCAGCAGTCGCAGGTTTGGATTACTTGGATGATATGACGGGGGGCAGTTGCGTTCGATTCTTCAAAATGGGAAACCAATATTGACCTGGAACTGGAAGCGATGATCTCTTCCATATCATTGTTTTTCTTGACCACTTTTCCCTCTTCATCCCTGATGATGTGGTGGATTTTGAAGCAGCTGAGAAAATCCACATAGGGTCTCTCTTCTATAAAATTGATGAGGGTTGATTTGTTGATCTTTCCTCCAAATGTGATTTTTTGGGAACTGTCCCAAGCCCAAGGACAGAGAAACTGCTCGATTTCAATATCAAGGAGATTTCTATAAAACACTTCATCCATATTGTCATGAAACCTGACTTCAAACTCCAGCTGCACTTCCTCAAACTGTGGATTGACCACATGGAGTTGTACAAACGGATTTTTCAATTTTTCAAGAAAAATGACGATGTCCGTTAGCGTGGCTACAGAAGTATAAGGGCGGAGCGGGTTGACATTGGTTTTGTTTATGAGATCAGGAATACTGATGACCGTCACATGGCCGGGAAAATTTTCGCAGAAAATATTTTCTCCGTTTTTTTCATAAAACCCGGTATGGTTCAGGCATTTGATCTGATAGATTGAGGGGAATTCCTGTAGGACCAAGTGCTCATAATCCCAGATACTGATGGCACGTTGCTTGTGTCTTAGCCTTTCGCTGACTCTTTGGTAATAATCGGAATCGCTTTCCCTCACTCTTCCTCCTGTAGAATCAGCAGGTTGGGAAATGGATTTGATGGCACTGTCCGAAAGTTTGAGCTTGCTGACTGTACCTGAAGGAAAGAGATTCCGGAATTCGATTCCATCAGGTTCGGATTGTACCAATTCGGCCAAGGCACCTTGGGCTTTGATATCTATGATTTTGCAGACTGCATCGGTATTGGTCGCGACCGATGCCTTGACCCAGATCAATCCTGAGGTCAATGCAGTATGGATGTTCCCAGCATCTTTTGGAATACTTAAGGTTACTACTCCTGTCCGGGTGAAATGGACAGTCCCGTCGATTACCTTATTCGGTTCAAAATCCACCCAATTATTTTCTCGGACTAAAAATGACCAACTGACAGTTTCCTGATTTTTGAGTGGGTTGGAACTGCCATCAACAAGAAGAAAAAGCAAATTAATAGTTATAGGGGATTCAGCTTTAGCTATTCCTATCAATAGCTCCCCTTGTTGGCTGAACTGGGGTACTAGCGACGCATCTCCGTGTATTGGTTGGTAATACCCAAAAGGAGACAGGTTAAAAAAAGTATGTTTTGTATTTGGTAGACCTGAGACCGGTATGTTTTCGGATGCTGTGTAATCAATGGAGAAGGACTCAGAAATGACTTCTTTTGGTACGGGAACAGAATTCCCCGAGACTTTGGAAAGACCGGAGATATCTGCTATTTTCTCAAAATTCACCATGTCAATCTTGTTGGAAACCAAGTCTCCAACATTAATGGTTAAAGTTGCCTTGGCATCAGTTTTAACCAAGGGCTCCTTAAATTTAAAAGTACCCTGTTGTGAATCGATCACAATGTTATCCAAAGCCTTGTTGACATCGGACATATAGGATGCTAGGGAATAGACGGACGTATTGAGTCTGATTCTGAGAAATCCTTCATAGGACTTTGCCTGAAGGAATTCATTGCTTCGGAAGTCAAGGGAAGTTTGTTTTAGAAGATAGCCATCGGTGTTTTTTTGAACCAGATAACCATTTTCCTCATTGACCAAAGTATATGATTCCCAGTCATTTCCGTGCAGGTATTCACCTTGGATCGGTACCGATATAGGCAGGTTGACTTTGATACGGGTCAATTTTTTCTGGAATATTTCAATAGATCCTATGTAAAAACTCGCGTTCAGTTTAGGAAAATCCCCAAAGGGTTTGAATGGTTTGGCGGCATCTATTGATCCGCCATCGCTGCTGAGTGCCAGGTCTTTGACACCGGTTACTATGACCTCAAGATTAATGGATGAGATGGTATTATTCATCAAATCGGCATACCAAATGTTACTGGCACTTTGATCAAGGTGGGCGAGCAATAGCGGCAAGCCTGTCTGGAAATTCTTCTTGTGGGTTTTTTCGAGGTAAGGAAGTATCGGAGGCTCTTCCACCCCGAGAGAAAATTCAAACTGTAATACGTTTAGGTTATCTGAAAAAGAAGCATCGACACGCTTTGAAACCCAATCTTTCTCCCCTGTCAACATGATTTGGAATGGAATGATTTTGGAATTTCTATAAATGGCAAATTTGGAAAAGGAAGTTTTCGATTTGAGAGGTTTAGAAAAAGATACTGTTATCGTGACGGTTCTTTCTCCTTCTTTGAGAAACAACAAATTGGAACCGATCGCAAATCCTGCTTCTTGTGTCGGGGTTATTTTCCTATCACCGAAGGCAAACCAACTTTTGTCATCTCCTTCGAATTTTCCACCGATTCCATCTGAACTATTGACCACAGGGAATGCCAAAAGGTTTTTGTTGTTGATCTGGAAAGCCTTGATTTCTTTGACTTCTGCCTGGTTGAAGACCACATCTTCAGTCAAGCTGTAGTGCATTTCTTTTCCGTTTTGGTCTTTTCCCCCTTTGAAAAGAGTTCCTTTTGTCAATAGATGTTGTTGGATATGTTTTTGAAGACCGATAGTAAGATGCACCTGATCAGGTAAGGGACCTTGGTTTTTAATTCTAAGGACATCTTTGTAATAAAAATCCAGGTGTCTGACACTAAAATCGTTTAGACTGTTTTGTGCAGTTTTGAATAGGTTTAAAAATGCCAAAAACAGCCCATAGTGAGGTTCGTGGCCGGAATATTGATTCAAGGATTTGGTGAAAAGATCTTTGGCTTTTTGAAGGATTGAAGAAATACCGCTTAATAGCAGTGAAATCTGACTGTTAAAAAGATTATGGTTAATGACATGACTGATTTTTTGGCTCACTTCTATTTCTGGAATAGTGATTTTTAATTTTTCAGCAGTCAGGGGAAAGTAAGTTAAAGTCAGCGCTTGGTGCGAATCAATGGTAATGATAGGAGAAGAAGTATCTGTTTGGTTGGAGGCAGATACCAAGGCAAGGTTGTCGGTCCGGAAATTAAAAAGCTTGGAAAATGGCGTATTGAGTTTGGTTTCGATCACAGACTTGATGGTCTGCCGGTAATCGGCTTCCTCTTTCAAAAATCCACATTGCTCATCAATGGTTTTGGCTAAGGAAAAGAGTACATCAAAAAGAAATTTGAACTGTAAGCTTGACGCTGCATCATCAGAAGTGGCAACACCAAGCTTTGCTCTTTTGTAAAGGAGCTTGATATAATCCGACATTTGAAGCATGTCCAGGGAGAGCAAAACTGCCAAAACCACAGAGATATCCACTTTCATCAAAGGTTCCCAGGTACCGGCATCTGTGTTGTCAAGGTCTTTGTACTTCAGATATGCAGCGTATTTTTTTGCAAAAAGGATCAAATCATCCATAGACCTTTCATCCACCTTGGCAAAGGCGGGAGAGAGTGCTTCCAGTTTTCTTGTCAACCGGTCCACTCCTTCTCTGGTCAATGGGTTTTTGTCGTTGCAGGCCATAACGCTTTATTTCAATTCAGTGCCTTCAGTTTTATAAAATGGAAATACAAAGTTGAACCTCGAATTGGTGGACCTGATTTTGTAGAAAATAGTTATCAAAATCCTCCCTTCAAGTTCACCGGTATCGTTGAGCTCGATTTTTTCTACTTCAATCCTTGGTTCATGATAAAGGATCGAGGTTCGGATCAGGTCAATCATATAGGTTTTGAAGGTTGTGGTGAGTGGTTCAAAAACCAGCTCGTGGAGGTCACAGCCATAGTCAGAGCGCATCACCCTTTCCCCTCTTTTGGTCGAAAGCAAAATTTCTAGGCTGCTTTGGATATCTGCCTCATCGCTGAGCATTTTGGTTTTGCTTCCTTCGCTGTCAAATTGTGGAGGGAAAGACCAACCTGTTCCAAGAAATGAGCGATGTGAATTTTCCATATTTTTATCCTCCGATGATTACTGTGGGACATCCAATGACAATCACGCCACCATGTGCTGTGGAATCTCCCATCCTAGCTGCAGCTTTTCCCCCAATCAAAACTGAACCGGAACCTGCTATAATGGTATCCGGTGGTCCTACGCAAACAGCTTTATCCCCAACTCTTGCAGCAGCAAGGCCTCCTATCAGGACCGTTGGCTCCCCGGCAGGCAATATGGGACCACCGACATGTGGTACAGGCCCTGGTTCCACTTTTGGGCAAACATGCATATCGGTTATCCGTGCAGCGAAAGGCATATATCTCTAATTTATTTTGACCAGACTTCCTTTGATATTGACCATAGCCCCTTCCAGGTCAGCGGTTGCATTGCTTTTTAGGCTCAATCCCGCGGATGCTTCAAGGCTGATTTTTGAATCTGCTTTCATGGCTATTTGTGGCGCTGCCAGACTTATTTTTGTTCCTCCTTTGAGAGTGATTTCTTTTGGGGATTCCATCGAAATACCGTTATCATCCATCAGCATTACATTTCCGGAGGGATCTTCTACCTGAACTGTTCCTGCGGTGTCATCCATGGTAAATTTCCTTCCTCCTGGGGTTTCTATGACGATGCTTTTATCCCCGTCATGGATGGTGATTTTGATTTCGGACCTTGACACATAGCCTTTTTTGTCATTCGAATCTTCGGGTTCAATTGGAGTCGGCTTAGCACTGCTATGGACCATTCCAAGTATGATAGGAAAAGAGGGGTCGCTGTTCATAAATCCCAAAATCACCTCATCGTCTATTTCAGGTCTGAAAAAAGTGCCTCTGCTTTTGCCTGCATCCAGCGTTGCCACCCGGGCATAAATTCCCTCGTCATCCATATTGACCATAGGCAGGCGGACTTTGACCCTGCCTTCACCCATAGGATCCATAATATCTGTTACGATACCGATCTGCAATCCCTGAATTCCGGAGAATTGACCGCTTCCCGAACTGGAATAAGAAGGATTGAATTTCTCTGTAAAAAAATCTTCCTCCCAGCCCAAGGTAGCTTCAGTTTCCCAATTTCCATTTCGCACATGATGCTGGACAGCGCTGACAAAAGCTTTTCCGCTAAATTGCTCCCCTACGCCTTTCAGGTCGATCCAATCTCCGGGATTCACTTCAGAGCTTCCCATAAAGGTCACTTTTCCTTTGATTTTGGAGAGTGCCTGTTTGTGTTTCTTGGCATCAGCAAGGGATTGCAAAGCTTCATTTGTAAGCATGACAGGAGTTTTGATTTCGTATTCCTGTCCATTGATAGCCGCCAGATCTGAAGGCTGGATATTTCCCGGTGATGCCCCTGACAGGTCCGCCCCTTCTGTTTCAAGGAGAGACTGGTTGGCATAATCCCAAGAAACGGCTTTCACCGAAGTGGATTGAGATCGGATATCGGATTCGGTCCTCATCGCTATGATGTCCACTCCAAAGGTCAGAGTCAAAATAGGATCCTGAGATGGATCGGGTTTGAAAATTGAAAATGTGGTGTCCTTCACTCTGGAAGCCATTCCGTTGGAGTCGATTCTACTGAGTATGAAATCCCAATCGCTGACATTGGCTTGGAGCAATTGCTCATGAGAACTTCCAAAAGAGGGAATGTCGAAGTCCGACAAGACGTTTTCCTGAAGAATATTCTCCACAATTTCATTGTCCTTCAGTTCATTGAAATGTCTGTTTTTTTTTGAAACAGTCATTTTGACCGTTTCATGTTTGCAGGTAAGGTTGAGCGTGGTCTGATTGGAATTGACAACGTGGGAATTGGCGATGATGATTCCTCTAAAAACAGATTGGTCGTCTGCACTGTACCCAAGTTGGATATCGATGCTTTTTCCCAAAGCAAACTCACCGCTATTGCCAATCGGAAAATCCGAATCTGCCGCGGAACCATCCGCCAACCTGATTACCGCAAAGGGGATTTTGTTCAGTTCCTTATAGACAGTAATGTCCAATATTTGGATACGGCCCGATACTTCTTGGTCTGAAAAGGCTCCTGGGCCGCTTCCCAAAAGAATTTTGGAAGTTACAAGCTCTTTTTTTGCGGTTGAAATCATGGACCCGGGTTTATTTTGCTAGTGGAGGAAAGTAGATTTTTGATCCTTTAGGGACATTTCTGAAACTGTCCAGTCTATTGAATCCAGCCACATTGATATAGTGGATGTCATTTTCGTAGATTTTTTCTGTAAGCAGGTCTATCCTATCTGATCCTTTAAAAATCCGCTCATGGGTAATGTCCGGACTTTCGCGGTTTTCTTCTGCGGCCCTTTCTACATCGGCGATACTCTCAGCGAACTGGCATTTTGCAATGGCTCTGATCGGCTTGCCGTCAGGTGCAAAAACCTTGTATTCAATATCCATCTGCTTAAGAACTCCTTTGAACAGAAGCTCTCCCCAATGGATTTTCAGATAATAGGGACGGTGTTTGTCAGATTGGTAATCAATGATTTTGTGTTTAAAGGATTCTATCTGTTCAGTGACATTGGCAGGCTTTTCGAAGGGGTTGGCAATGCCAAGGCTCATTACAGACAAATCCTTGACAACTCCTGTGGCATCAAAAAGAAAATCAAAATGGAAATCTCCTGGTAGAATCCTGTTGAATTTCATGTTTGCCCCGGAAGTTCCCGGTGCCTGCGTGGAGTCAAATTCAAACTTGTAAGAAACATTATAAGTAGCAGGATTGACCAGTGCACTGAATTTATTATCAGGGACAGGATTTTTGAATTCGGCATCGCTATAGGCCTGTACGTATAATTTTTCGGCTTTTTGGCCAAGATCGATCATTACCTTTCAAGTTTTAGCTGAATTATCCTCAACACTTCTTCCGTCACTTCTTTTACGATTTCTTGCCTCAACTGCTCAATATTCGGTGGGCTGGAATTCTGGGGAGTTTGATTCCCTACATTGTTGCCTACCGCAGCTTTAATATGGAGTTCTTTGATTTCTATTGGCATAAGAGAAAGATTAAATTCCGATACTGCCGGATGCACTGATATTTCCTGCCATAGAGAGCGCAGAATCCAAACTGATGATATTGAAATATTGGTAACTCAGTGTGATAGACTCAATGACAATCGAACTTTGCTCTGCATTGAAGCTGGAGACTGACCATTTTTTTGGGATGGCATTGACAACATACCAGGATTGGATAGGGATATGGTTTTCATTGAGCAGGCTGATAATGATGTTGACAGGCTCAAAGACAAAGTTTTCAAAGGCATTTTTGCACCAAATCAATATTCCCGAACCAATGAACATTCCCCTCTTCAGGACCAAATCAGTATATTTTGCCCTCACGGGAAGTTCCCATGTAAACCTGTTTTGACCGCCTTCTATGACAGTTTCCATCATCATTTCCATGTCTAAGCCACTCACTTCCTGAAACCTAAAATCATTTGGGGTTTGGGGAAACAGTTGGAAGACTACCGAAAAATGAAAACCTACCGGTGGATATGAGAACATGGCTACTCGTTTAACATAGTGAGACCTTCGTGTGCTATTTCCATGGTCTCGATGGCCGTTTCATTGCCGGTAGCATTGAGGTCGGTGGATTGGACTTTGATGGGCCAGGCATTTTTTACCCGCCACACGACTACCGGTGCATGGCTTTCATCCAAAAGGGAAATGATCAAATCCCTTCTTTCGATGGTATTCAAGGCCACGGTATTCCACCATTGGTAAAACTGGTTGTCACTTTTGAAGATGCCTCGCTTCAAGGTAATGTTGGAGAAACTTTGCATACCGGGCATTTTGATTTTAGAATATTCGGGACTTGCGCCGTCCCTGTACTCAATGGGTTCGATGGTCACTTCTAGTCCGGTCACTTCGCTGAATCCGATTTTTGTTCCGCCCCAGTCTACTTGGAAATGGAACTTGGGAAGAGGATAATTAGCCATGATAGTTTTGGTTAAATGTTTTTAGAATTAATATATAAATAGCCATTACGATTCCTGCATCTTGTGGGAGAAGCGAAGGATGATGAATTCAGCAGGTCGGACTGCGGCCATTCCGATCTCGACGATAAGCCGTCCTTCAAGGATGTCCTGTGCGGTCATGGTAAATCCCAATCCACATCGGACATAGAATGCATGGTCGGGTTTAGCGCCCGCTAATGCCCCTTGTCTCCAGAGGAGGGTAAGGTAATTTTCAAGCATTGCCCGGATTTTGACCCAAGTGTTGGCATCATTGGGTTCGAAGACAAATTGCATTGAAGCTTTTTTGGATGATTCTTCTACCATGATAAAGAACCTTCGGACGTTGACATATCTCCATTCGTTGTCATTGCCTGCCAAGGTCCTTGCTCCCCAAACCAAAAATCCTTTTCCTTGAAATAGCCTGATGGCATTGACGGATTTTCCAGAAGTAGGGTCAATGTTCATTCCGCCCTGTTCGGCTTCGCTGATTTTGGCGGAAAGGTCATATACAGCATTCAGGGAGACATTTGCCGGAGCTTTCCATACACCCCTCGATCCATCGACTTTGGCGTATACGCCTGCCATTGCGGAGGAAGGTGGCAGGGTAGGACTCAATTTTTCCCTGATTTTCGCCAATGCAAAATTGTAAATTGAAGTTTCGGTATTTACCAATGTGGACATTGCTACTGCACCTGCTGCTAATGCATCTGTCGTAATGACAACATCGATGTCGGCTTCATCATAGGCAAAATCAAAAGTTGTCCTCAAAAAAGGATAATAGACTGCACCATAATTGAGACTGTCATTTTTTGTAAACGCGCTTCTGAATCCATTGATGGTGGTGGTATTGTTGGTTCCGGGCGTATGGACATCCAGAATTGTAAACCTGTCCTGAAGGCTAGCGCATTGGTCGATGGCGGATGAAATCAAGGTGTAATAATCAGATTGATTTAAAGTATTCACGGCATCAGGAAAAACCAAGATGGTGGGTTCGTCCTCTGCCTCACAAGCCAAAAGACCTGCATCATAATCAGTTGGATCAGAAGCTCCGGAAGTATCACCGATGGAGATGATATAACAGGGTCCACCTCCATTGGTAAAATACATCCTGAGGTTGTAGTACATCGTAAAATCCGAGGGATCTGTGATGGTGGCATCTCCGGTCATGGAGATTCTTACTCCATTTTCTGTGATAACACCTACTGTTACCTGGATGCCTTCTTCATTTTCAGCTTTTCCAAAATAATTTTCATATTCTTTCAGTGAAAAGATTTTCGTTGGGATGTTTTCTAAAGATTCTCCGATCTCGTTGATGGCAATCTGTGTGTAGCCGATAAATGCCGGGACTGCAGTTTCGACCTGGGCTACTGATGGCGGAAAGAGCGGGATTTCGTTGATATAGACTCCCGGTGTCTTGATTGCGGATTCATTGATCTGTGACATTGGACAAGTGTTTTTTGGTTGCTTTTTAATTTCAGTTGTTTAAATGAATTGTGAACAGGTGTTCATGTTCATTGCCGTTTGCGGAAGTAAAGAATAGGTATTGGTTATTGATGTCAGTGTATAATCTATTTGTGCTTGATCCTTCGGTAACGACATCAATGACGCCAAAATGCCCGGAAAGATTGACAGCCGTTGTGGTCCAGTTTCCAGGGTTTCCAGGATTAAAAACCCTAACCGGTTCTCTTGAAGCCAAAGGTCCCAATGTAGCTCCTGCCAGTGACATTGAATTGGCTGCAGCCCGGACATTGATCCTGAAGCGATACATGTTCTCTTTGCCATGTATGTCCGCTACTTCAGATTGGTTTTTGACAGGATTGGTGAGATTGATAAAAAATCTGCCGCTGAAATTAGCCGGCAGCCGGAAATAGGGAGCATCTTCATCTGTTCTAATTCTCACAAAGCAAATCAACATGTCTTGCCTTAGCCGAAAATGAATATCATGTTTCTTAAACATTGTCTTAGTGATGGAATCGGGTTCTATGGAAATGTTTTGGCTCAAAATACCTCCCAGAGATGGAGAGAAAGGAAATGCATCATGTATAAACAGGATGGAAAATAACTTTTCGAATTTCGTCAGAATCCTGTCCATGGCTATAGGAACTTGTTGTTGAATTGTGCCTCAATACTTTTTACCAAAGTAATTTCCATGCCTTCCTCAATGCTGTCTATGTAGGCTAGCCTCATTTTGTAGATTACAGATGGGATATATTTTCCACCCATTATACCCCACAACTGATTGAGTTCCTCAAATCCTGTGGAATGTAAATCAAACAGGATCTTGTCAAGGCCGAAATTTGGGAGTGTAGGAATTTCTGTTTGTGTGAATATCGGATTGCGTTGAAAAAATGAAATCACTTGCGATATCCGCTGTAGACCGATGTTATATTGTTCTTTGTTGGCACCGATGAGTATATAGATATTGAGAAAAATCCCGGGGTGTCTGGCTACTCCTCTTGGAATGCCTGCTGTATCAAAAATTTGCCTGTTGGCAGGATTGTTACGAAGGGTACTTTCCTGCTGAATGTTGACAACTGACACCACCACCCTGTCTGTGATGTTGGTTTCACTTCCTGCCTGCGCTGAATCCAGCATCGATAAATTTCCCAATATGACATCGGGTTCAGCAGTGCCTATATGGTCATTCAATAAATTAATGACAGTATTTAAAACCTGGTCTATCATGTTGCGAGAGGAAAAGTTAAAATCCAATAAACAGCAGCTTGTGCTCCCAAATGTGCTTTTGGATATTACCTAGTATCAAAATTGACTATAATAACCCGCAATAAAATCCACGAAAACATGGATTTTAAAAAGTCATGGAATTCATGGATGTCTGGTAGATATTGCGGGCAACAGCCTCCCGTACAAGCCCTGCTGTGTTGCGTACGCCCATCTTTTGGATGAGGTGGAGCCGGTGTGTCTCGACAGTGCAAAAACTGATGAAAAGTTTATTGGCGATTTCCTGAGTGGTATATTCCTCCACGATCAAAGCAAGGATTTCCGTTTCCCTTTTGGTCAACGCCCGGACACTCGAATTGGATTTGCCAATATCGAGGATATTCTGAGCCAGGAATAACCTCAGTTTGGGATCTATATAGATTTTCCCCTTTTCGCTTTGGTGAATTGCTTCTTTGATATTCTTGACATTGCAATGAGGTAAAAAATAACCCGAAATTCCTGTTTTTAGGAAATCCTTGACAACACTTGGGTCTTTACTTTCACAGAAAACAAAGATTTTCGTTGATGGAAGTTCTTTTTTGATTTGTCTACATATTTTCAAAGGAGGATTTTTTTCATTAGAAACAACCAACCAAAGAAATTCTGTGTTATTCGCAAACTTGAGTATTTGATTGCTGAAATCGTCAAAACTTACATTTCCTACTTCCGTTTGCCCAAAATTTTCCAAGACTAAATTCAGTCCTTTTGATAGGAGGGTATTTTCTCCAATGATAAAATGATGTTGCATGGCTTAGAGGGGTTAAAAATAGAATTTAAATAATGGCCTCTGTTTTTTCTGGCTTTTGTCAGGCTTGTTTGGGTCTAGCCTTGATCATCAATCCTATTAAAATGTATTCCCGGTAAAGCCTTAATTTGAAGAGGATTATAAATTTAACAATAAAAAATCGATTTTCTACACCATGACTTTCTATAATTATTGAATTAAAAAAATAAAAATTATTTAAATATCAAGATAAATTGCTAGTTGTTTTTTTTGAGAAAATAGTTTGACCCTCTTTTTTCATATTGCTGGGATAAGATGGGAATCCTTTCCAAAATCCGGGCAAAAACCCCTTCCTCATCAATGATGATTTCAGGTCTTTCTTTCAGAAAATTTTCATACACATCGACAGTATTTTCCAAGTCTTTTTGGTCAAGGAGGACATTTTTGGAAAGCCGGAAATGGAGATAAGGTGTAGCCAGGGAAGCATCTTGGAAATATCCCAAATCTTCCCCAAGGACTAGAATATGCCTGCGTTTGGATATTTCATGTTTTTCGTCGAAGATGACAGCGTAGCTATTGATTTTTCCAGAATTGATCTGGAGCAAAGTCCAGACAATCCCGGTGGTGGGAAGTCCAAAAATGAAAAGTGCTGTCAGGATTTGGATCGCAATTCCTTTTTTGTAGGCCACAAAAAGCAGGGAAATAAAGTAGGTCAAAGCAGGTAAAATGACTATAAATTGGTAAGGTGTTCTTCTGTTTGTCAACAAAAGGGAGGAAACTGCAAAAATGGAAAAGATCAAATTGAGCTGTAGCTGCTTCTGTTGGTTGACTGTTTGGGATTTGACAATAAATCCGACAAAGAATCCCAACACCGAAAAAAACATTGGCAATGCAAAAACCAGGGCCAAGTCCCGGTAAGAGACATGGGCATAGCTTTCGATCAATCTCGGTGCGATGATAAATTGATAGAAGAAAGCTTCAAAGCCATCCATCCAAAAATAGTATAAAGCGCAAAAAACCAATGGCATGGCGTATGCAATTATGGAAACGATGATCTGTTGGAAAGAAAACCCGCTGACAATGATGCCAGAGACCAATAAAAACGGAAGAAATGTCGCCAAAGGAAAATGAAAACAAGTAGCTATTCCCCCAAAAATACCCACCAACAATACCGCATCTGAGCCTTCTTTTTGTAGCACTGTTTGGGAAAACAACTGTCCCAATGCCAGGACAATAAATGTACTTCCCATCAATGCCGGCGACAATGTCACCAAATCGAAAGAGATGTAGAATAAAACCGCCATTACAAATGCCGGTATATAAGTGTTGCCCTCGAAGGATTTGTACCTTATAAAAAGGTAATTGACATAGACAACCTGAAACAGGACAATAAAAGCTGCAATGGCTTTGTATGCCAAGACAGACTTGCCAAAAACCTGATGCACCAGCCAAAATACACCTGCCGACAGAGGACCGGTATCATCAATGATATCGATATACATGTGCTTGCCGTCCGCCATCCTTTCACCCAAAAGCATCCAGATCATTTCGGGCTGGAGAAGTGGGATATCCACCACCCAAATATAAATGATACTCATCAGCAGCATAATCCCCAAAATGGCGATTAACCTGAACGGATCGTTGATTCTAAAAAAACTTAACAAACTGGAGCTATTTCTAAGGATTGGACAAACTGCCGGGTCGAAATTAAGCGTTCCACATTTAATTCACTAAATTTGTCACAATAATTAGAGATATGGAAAGTAAAAGACAACAGAAATTCAATAAACTTATCCAAAAGGAATTGGGTGAAATTTTTCAACGGGAAGGCAAACACATTATCGGAACTGCCTTCATCACGGTTTCTAGGGTAATTATCAGTCCGGACCTCAGCGTGGCTCGGGTTTACCTGAGTTTTTTGGTGGAAAAAGACCGTGCTGTTTTTGAAGTTTTGAATGATAAAAAAAGTGAAATCAGGAAGCATTTGGGAAGTAGGATAGGAAAATCAGTCAGGATTATACCCGAACTTGCTTTCTTTATCGATGACTCTGCCACTTATGCCCAGCATATGGACAAAGTAATCGGAGCATTGGATATACCGGAGGCATCAGATGACGATGAGGAAGAATAATTAACTTTTCACGATCCTTGAACCTCTCCTTTTTCATAGCCTTCCGTTATTTCCGCAGCAAAAAGAAACGGAATTTTATCACGGTGCTTTCCCGGATTTCGATGATCGGGGTAGCAGTGGGGACCATGGCTTTGGTTATTGTTTTGTCCGTTTTCAATGGGTTGGAGGAACTTGTCAGAGGGCTTTATGCTTCTTTTGATGCGGAGTTGAAGATTGAATCTAAGCTGGGCAAATCTTTTTTGGCAGAAAAAGAATGGCTCGATTCCATCTCCCGGATCGAAGGGGTGGAAGTTTTGACTGAAGTGATCGAGGACAATGCCTTGTTCAAATACCGAGATTACCAGCACCTTGCGCGGATCAAGGGAGTCTCTGAAAATTACATGCAACAAGGCCGGTTTGAAAAGGGATTTACTTGGGGAAATCTAAGCTTGGGAACAGAAAACCAACCCAAGGCCATCATGGGCAGGGGAGTTGGGTTCTTTCTTTCTGTTGATCTGGACAATGATTTTGATTTGCTTCAGGTTTTTTATCCCAAAGCTCCAAGAAGCGCCGGTTCCATTGATCCCAGTCAGTTATACAACAAAGGAATCCTGAAGCCCGGTGCCTTTTTTAGTATTGAAAAAGAGTTTGACGACAACTACATCATTGCCCCGATTGGATTTGTAAGCAATCTGCTCAACTACGGCCAAAAGAGGACTGCCTTGGAAGTAAAAGTGAAAGAGGGTGAAAACATTCAGAAAGTGAAAGCAAGTTTGGGTTCCTTTTTGGGTGAAGCTTTTACCGTCAAAGATACCGATGAGCAGCATGCCCAAATCCTCAGGACGATAAAAATCGAAAAGCTTTTTGTGTTTTTGACCTTGAGTTTCATCTTGGCGGTCGCTTCCTTCAATATCTTTTTTTCATTGTCCATGCTGGCGATTGAAAAGAAGAAAGACAATGCCATCCTGTTTGCTATGGGGGCAAAGGAAAACCTTATCCGGAAAATTTATCTGAAACAAGGTGCCATCATAGGATTGAGCGGGGCCATCATCGGCTTGGTTTTGGGATTTTTGATATGCTGGCTACAAGATCGGTTTGGCTTGGTCAGTTTGGGGATTTCGTCGTCGATTGTGGATGCTTACCCTGTCAAAATGATTTGGTCGGATTTCTTCTGGACGAGCATTTCGGTTTTTACCATTACATTCTTAGCCTCTTTCCGTCCCGCATTCATTGCTTCCAAGGTCACGCCGACAGACTTGTGATTTGAGTGTAAGGGGAAAGGGTTTTCTTAATTCTCCTAGGAAAAAGAAAATCCATCTGGGTCACAATTTTTAAAAGTAAAGGTTGCTTTCGAGTAATGCTCGATGAGATGGAAAGGAAAAAGTGAAAAAGCATAAAAATAAAAAAGCTGTGAATACATGCTCACAGCTTTAGTCAATTAACAATAAACCCAAAATAACCAGCTGTAGGAAAAGGATTCGAACCTCTACGGATCAGTTAGGCAAAACACGAGCTCCATGTTTGCTTTATGCTGTTCCCGATTAAATCGGGACCCCACCCCCGGGAAAGGAGGGCTTGTCTGCCAGTTTCAACATCCTACAATATAAAGTTTTCAATTTTTAGAGTGCCTTTTGCGCTCAATGTGATTTTATGATCTATGCTGTAGGAGAAGGATTCGAACCTCCACAGGGCAGTTAGGCAAAACACGAGCTCCATGTTTGCTTTATGCTGTGACCCCTACCCCCGAGACCGGAGGGCTTGTCTGCCAGTTTCAACACCCTACAATGTGTAAGAAGACCATTTGTCTTTCTTGATGGATCAAAGTTAATAAAACATCCATTACATTAAAATTTATTCAACAAAATAGATAAAAAAATACATTATATTTAATTTTAGGTCTTAAAAGGTAACGATATGGCAAAAAATAAATCCACAATTATTGGGATGTTAGAAAATCGGCAATCAAAATTTGATATGAAATTCTGGTTCCAAATGTTAAATTGAAATTCTTTCGTCCTATTCGAACCCTTAACCACAAGAATTATATGAAATATTTCCTCTTGGCCGCATTTGCCCTTGTCTTTACCTTTCAAGTCTTAGCCCAAAAAGAAAAAAAGAATCCAACATTTGAAGAAGTGATCTCCCTCAGAAGTGTGGGGAATGTGGTTATCTCCCCAAATGGAGAATTGGTAGCCTTTACCCAACAGTCTTCTGATTGGAATGACAATAGGTTTGATACCGAAATATGGCTGATTAAGAGTGGCAGTGAGCCTTTTCAGGTAACCAACAATCCAAAAAACAGCAGTTTTGCACCTGCATTCTCACCTGATGGCAAGTGGCTGGCTTTTTTGGCGGATAAGGGAAATAAGGCCCAGGTGTATGCTATCCGCATAAATGGAGGGGAATCGGTAGGTATTACCGAGGAAGAAGATGGTGTGAGTGCCTTTCAATGGCACCCTGACGGAAAAAGGTTGGTTTTTTCCAAAAAAGAAAAAGAGGACCCTTCCAAAAAGAAAATCCTAAACAGATATGGCGCTTTTTCTTTGGATGACCGGGATTATTCTTTGACTCATGTTTGGGAAATCGCATTTGATCCCAATAGGCCAAATCCATCAGAGATGCCATGTTATGAAACGGCAGATTCACTAAAAACCGCAAGCGGCTGCATCACAAGGCCTAAACCAAAAAGGCTCACAGAGGGTGAATTCAATGTCAATGCCTTTAAAATTTCACCTGATGGAAAAAAGCTGGCTTTCAACCATCAGCCCAGTCCTCTAATCAATTCA
>JBBRFK010000040.1:0-21362 GCA_038224435.1 Cytophagales bacterium
CTGTGTCCCGTCATCCCAAAAATAATGGCAGGCCACAGGAAGGCGGATATAGTCAAAATGGGCTTTTGGGTCCTTTCCTGAAATACGAAACAATTCCTCCACCTGATCTGGAAGTGTGAAAAGCGAAGGTCCTGCATCGAAACGGTATCCGTCAATAACCATTTCGGATAGCTTGCCTCCCGGGTAGCTATTGGCTTCGAAGACACTGACCTCAAATCCCTTGTTTTTCAGTCGGATGCTTGCCGCTAATCCTGCAATTCCTGATCCGATGACGATGGCTTTTTTATGCATATTGTATTGAAATTTTACTCAAGTAAAAGAACAAAAAAAATATGAAAAGGATTTTTGAAAAAAGTGATTCGGATGGAATTTTAAATATGATTATCCGTAATGATGCCACTAAGTTTATTTTGAATCTCCTTTGATGCGGATAATCGTCGATAGTCCATAGACGACAGACCACAGCAGATTTAATTGAACTTCAAGCCTTATTATATTTGGTAGCAAGAAGGAGTACAATCATAAAAAAAAATGTAGTTTTCGTACATTTCATGGAACAGACAAAGGAGATGTTGAAATCTCCTTTTTTCTTTTTTAAAGGGGTGGACAACTATCCTTTCCACCAAGGCTTTTCAATATTCAATTTAAAAATTTACCCAAGTTACTGTCAGCAGTCAGCGATTTTCCTTCCTGATATTGCTTTAGGAAGTATTCTTTCAACTTGTTTTTATACTTGATATTGACCTTGAGCGGATGAAGGTCAAAAATACTATTGGTCTCCAAAAGTGAGTCAAATGCCTCATTGAAATTGTCAAATTCCTTCAGGTAATTCACTCCTTCGATTTTTTCAAATTCAAATTCGGGTTCAAAATCAAAATAGGCTTTTGGATCAGTGTTATAAAAAAAGCATTCTTTTCCTTCCCTGACCGCCTTAAAAAAACTGATAACACTTTCTTCGCTTTCGATTTCACAGATTTCCTCAAAATCCTGGTTCATTCCGTATGATTCCAAGACTCCTTGAAGAATCTCGATGGTAGCTTCTTTGATATCTAAGGATGGATAATAGTCAGGACTCGCAGTTTGAATACGGTGCTGGGCTATTTCCGAATCAAGGCTAATGGCAATTAATTCAGTATGAATTCCAATGGTCCTCGCCTCTTTGACTAGGGTGATCAGATCATCATCATAGCCGGTCACACAATATTCCACTATCAAATCCAAGCCATCAAGTAAAGCAAAAAGTGCTTCCTCACTCAGGGTATTGTAAATAGCTGCAATCTTAGATCCATCACTGATGGCATCCATGTTTCCATAGAGTTTTTTGCTCTGTAGCGCCATGTCAAATATGTAACTGCGCTGGGTATCTCTGTAATGGTTTTGGATGTAATGGCTTTTCCCTGTTCCGGGGGCGCCTGTCACGAATATGATTTTCATATTGAAGGAGGGTTTTAAAGTCAATGTTGGTTTTTTGGTATTGAATTTTAAGCAAGTCAGCAATGGATGAATACTTGTTATTTTGTTTGTGATGCGTAATCCGCCATTACTTCCCAGATTTCATGGTACGCATGAAGTTTGTCTTTTTGTCCGGGATGGATTGCGATTTGGTTTTTAAAATGTGGGTAGTCAATATCCTTGATCATTTTTACAATGATGCCTGCCATTTCCTGCTTTTTGACCAATACCCGATAGCGGTAATCTGCTTCTTTTGTTTCCAATATCCTCTTGTTGTCAAAAATCGATTGGAGGTCCTGCACGACCCTTGCCCTCACCACCAAGGTATCAGGTTGGTCATAATGTTGGACAATTGAAATAAATCCATTTGTTGATGCAATCCACATGATTTCAATAGTTTATGGTTGATGTTTCTCTTTTTATTACAAAATAAATTTACCCATATCCCAATGGAAAAACGAATCAATGACATAAGCTGTCGTTTTTTATTTCAATCATAGGAGGCTTCTTTTCATCGAAAATGGACAATGAAGAAAAAATCAGGCAAAAAAAAACAGAACCGCCAACAAGGCAGATTCTGTTTTAAAAATTTATCAATTCATGATCGGGAAATCTTTCTATTCGATGATTCCGATTACCTTAAACTCGGTCCTCCTGTTGGTCTGATGTTCTTCCTCTGTTTGGGCATTGGCAATGATCAATTGCCGCTTGCCGTAACCTTTTGCCACCAACCTACTTACATCAATTCCTTGGGAAACAAGGTAGGCTACTGCTGATTCAGCCCTTCTTTGGGTCAAGGCATCGTTGTATTCATCTGTTGCACGTGCATCTGCATGTGAGCTCAGTTCGATTCGGATACTTGGGTTGTCTTTCAGGATTTTGACCAATTTATCCAATTCCAAAGCTGCATCAGGACGGATTTCCGACTTGTTAAGGTCATAATAAATGTTCTCAAGTACGATTGACCTTTCCAAAATCAAGGCATCCAATATGACCGTAGTGTCAAGGGTAATGTTTGTCACCTCCTGAATCAAGTCCTCAGGTTTTGGAGTTTTACCGATGGTAGTATACGTGATGCTCTTGCTGAAATAACCGCTTTTGGAAGCGATGATGGAGAAATTTGCCTCGGGGGTCAAGGTAAATCTCAGTCTTCCGTTTTGGTTGGAGAAATCCCCACCCGCATTTTTATTTGCTCCGTCATACAATACAACCCTCGTCTGTGGTAATATGGCTTCGGTCCCATCGTCTTTCTTCTCTTTTGTAGTTACGTTCAAGAATACGTTGACGATTTTTGGTTTTGGGGTTTTGTCCTCAAAATAATAAATGTCATCATCACCCAAACCACCTTCCCGGTTGGAGGAAAGAAATCCCTCAATCGGATATTTGGTAAAGAAGATACTGAAATCATCAGCCAATGAATTGATGTTCGAGCCGAGATTCTTTACTTCCCAACCTTTTTCGTTCCTTTCGGCTACGAATAAATCCAGTTTGCCAAAACCTGCATGCCCGTCAGAAGCAAAAAACAACTTTCCGTCAGATGCCAAATAGGGGAACATTTCATTGCCTAGGGTATTGATTTGGTTGCCCATGTTGACGGCATTTCCAAAATCCCCATTTGCCAGCTTGAGTGCTTTGTATAGATCCAATCCGCCTTTGCCATCAGGCCTCAGGGAAGAAAAATAAAGCTCGTTTCCATCGGGACTGATAGTAGGGGTGGTATTTGTGTAAAACTCGTCCTCATTAACTGGCATCCAAATAGGCTGTGTATAGCCACCGCCACGGAAGTAGGAAACAAACAACTGAACATCCGGAAGATCTTTGGTTGAAGTGGAGTTACCTCTTGCATAGATCAGGGTATTTCCATCAGGACTGACAGCCATAGAACCTTGGTTCAAATTGTCCTCATTACGGAATTCTGGGAGTTGCTGTACATTCTGAACATCCACTTTGATGCCTTCGGCCCTAGTTCTAAACATTTTGAGGAAAGGAGTGCCTGTGGCAAGATATATCCCGCTGCTTTGTCTGTTGCTGGTAAAATATAATTGACCGTCGTTTACCACCGGGGAATATTCTGCCAATGGCGTATTGAGCAGTTTGTAATTTTCTACTTGGATGAATTCCCAATAATTTTTGATTTCACTGATTTTTTTGAGATTGGCAAGTTCTAGATCGGCAATTTGGATGTTTTTATCATCAAGCGTCAGGCCTTTTGCTTTTTCATAAGCTTCGGTAGCTTTTTCGTATTCACCTTGGCTTTTTAGACTTTGTCCCAAGCGGAGGGAAGTCTCAAAGGATTCTTCAGCAACAGCGACTTTCTCATAATATGGCTGTGATGCTTCTACCCTGTTGGTAAGGCGATAGCTTTCTGCGATATAAAAATTTGCCTGTTTGTTTTCCGGTTCCTTTTCCAGAACTTTTGAAAAAGTGTTGATAGCCACTTGGTATTCGCCGGACAGAAACTGGTTTTGGCCTTTTTGGTACATGCTAGTGCATGCGCCTAGCAATATGGGTATCAAAACAAGTATTAAAGCAATTCGCTTCATAGTTATCTTGGATAGTTTTCTTAACGTTTTAAATATAGGGGATTTATAAAATTAATTCTCAAAGAATTTGCCCAGCCAACTTTCTTTTGCCTGTATTTTCCAGTTTTTTTCAAGATCATGCTTGGTCTTCACTGTCGGATTCAATACGAGGGTTTCTGCCCGAAGGATGCCTTCATGGACTTTAGACTTTATTCCGACGATAGGATTGACTTCAAGGTCATTTTCATTTTTGAAAAAAGAGACCTTCCCTTGGTTGAGGAGGTCTATTTCAAATTCATTTTCGATGTCCCGCAATAGCTTGACTGAAGAATCAATCGAACAGCCACTTGCTCCCAACTGGCTTTCATCCACTGCCAATAGGATGACCTGGTCAAATTTGATTTCAAAGGAAGTGGGCATCAATGCGCCATGGGTATTCCACTGCCCACAAAAGGCAGAAAGCTTGGAGATTATGATCTCCATTTCCCTTTTTTCCAACTTCCTGTTTGATGTGTAAGTCCAGATCCTGGAGTGAATCGGCATTTGATCGAATGGTAGGTACATTTTTAGAATGGTTTGGCTTCAATGAAAAGCATTTGCAGGTATTTTTTGTTCCATTAAGCTAACGGTAAATGTTGTTAATTTGATACCGAAAACACAACAATCGCCAAAAATAAACCCCAATTGTTATAATTGGGGTTTAGGAAGGCGTATCACCATGAAAATTAAATTCCCATGTCTTTTGCCAGCATTTCTGCCAGGTCATAGACCTTTACCTCATTTTCTTTTTCTTTGTTTTTCACACCGTCAGACATCATGGTCAGGCAGAATGGACAGCCGACTGCAATGGTGGTCGCCCCTGTTGCCAAAGCTTCTTCAGCGCGCTCCACATTGATGTCTTTTTTGCCTGATTCCGGCTCTTTAAACATTTGTGCGCCACCTGCACCACAGCAAAGTCCTTTTGTCTTGCAGCGCTTCATCTCAACCAACTCCACATCCAATGCCCTGATGACATCTCGGGGAGCTTCGTATACATCATTTGCCCTTCCCAAATAACATGAATCATGAAAGGTGATTTTCTTCCCTTTGAATTCCCCTCCGCCCTGAAGGACGATTTTGCCGCCGCTGATCAGTTGTTGGAGAAATTGGGAATGGTGGATGACTTCATAGTTTCCCCCAAGAGCAGGATACTCGTTCTTGATGGTATTAAAGCAATGCGGACAAGCTGTCACGACTTTTTTGACTTTGTAGGCATTCATCACCTGTATATTGGAGACGGCTTGCATTTGGAACAGGAATTCATTTCCTGCCCTTCTTGCAGGGTCACCGGTGCATGCTTCTTCTGGCCCGAGTACAGCGAAACTCACGCCTACTTTATTTAATATTTTGACAAAAGCCTGGGTGACTGCTTTGTAGCGCTCGTCAAATGAACCCGCACAGCCCACCCAAAAAAGAATCTCTGGAGCTTGGCCGGATGCGGCCATTTCGGCCATGGTTGGTACTTTATATGTTGACATTTTTTAAGAGTCAGATGTTAGATGTGGGATATGAGATTTGAGACCTGAGAAAAACGTGTCATCTTGGTTCTTATGTCTTGCCTCTATTTCATTTCTTCATCCTTTACTTTTTCTGCCCAATTGAACCTGTCTGATGGAGGGAATTTCCATGGGGAAAAGGCCGTTTCCATATTTTGGAACATTGCATTCCACTGTGCCGGAGCGGCGGATTCTTCCATCGACACATACCTTCTCATCTGCAGGATGATGGACAAGGGGTCGATATTAATTGGACAGGCTTCCACACAGGCATTGCAGGAAGTGCAGGCATTGATTTCTTCTTTGCTGATATAATCTCCCAAAAGGGATTTCCCATCGGCCAATCCAAGTCCTCCTGCATCCATGCTTTTGCCTACTTCCTCTGCCCGGTCCCTCACATCCATCATGATTTTTCTTGGAGAAAGTTTCTTGCCTGTGATACTGGCGGGACATTCGGCGGTGCACCTGCCACACTCGGTGCAGCTGTAAGCATTCATCACATTGACCCAAGTGAGGTCATTGATGTCTTTGGCACCAAACCTTCCGATTTCAGCCGGAGGTTCCTGATTCGTTTCTGTGGCAATTCCCAACATCAAATTGACCTCATTGGTCACCTCAGGCATATTTATCATTTCCCCCTTTGGTTTCAAATTGGAATACCAGGTATTTGGGAAGGCTAGGAAAATATGCAAATGCTTGGAATAGGTCACATAGATTGCGAAAGCCAAGATACCTATTATATGGAACCACCAAACAAACCTCTCAATGAATACCAAGGTTCCATCACTCATGCCTTGAAAAATAGGCTGCAGAAAGCTGCTGAAAAATAAGCCATTCAATAAGGGATAATGGGCAACACCTCTTGCAGCCAAAATCTGATCTGTGGCATTCATAGTCAAGATGGCAAACATCAGGATGATTTCAATCACCAATATCAGGTTTGCATCCAAGGCCGGCCAACCATTCAATTCCGGTTTGGTGAGGCGCTCTACCTTCATGACATTTCTCCGGATCAAAAAAGCCACACAAGAAACCAATACAGCGATGGCCAAAAACTCAAAGATATTCATCGCTACACCATATGCTGAGCCCAAAAACGGCGAAAAAATCCGGTGTGTACCAAATATCCCGTCAATGACAAATTCAAGCACTTCAAGGTTGATGATGACAAAAGCCACATAAATCATGAGGTGCAAAATCGCAGGTATGAATCTTTTGAACATTTTTTGCTGGCCAAAAGCCACGAGCAACATCGTTTTCCATCTTTGTTCAGGATGGTCATTTCTGGTTTCTCTTTTTCCTAAGAAAATGTTTCTTCTGAGGTAGCTTACTCTTTTGAAAAGAATATAACCTGCTACAGCAAAAACAAGGAGAAAAATAACTTGTGGTAAAATGCTCATATTGTTTGTATTAGCGTATTTGGGGTGTGTTTAGTCTAAATATTTTAACCAAATGGTTTGTATCAATGTTTCAAATACCTACATTTGCATCACTTTAACGGAATCGGTGATATAGCTCAGTTGGTAGAGCATCGGACTGAAAATCCGTGAGTCGGTGGTTCGAGTCCACTTATCACCACAGGCCCTGTTTTTCAGGGCTTTTTTTATGCGCAATTGGTTGTTTTTAAGGGTTTGATTGGTTTTCATTTGCTGAATCTTTGCACTGCAAAATAATAAATAGTAGGCATGCATACTATTTTTAACCTAATTTAAATTCAATCTAAAGTTCAGATTTTTTTCCAACTTGCTGTAACATTCCAAATTTCTGATCATCATCTACCCGAATGAAGACTTTTTTTGAAGCACACATCTGGTCACTTAAAAACAAACTGTACCGCATGGCATTTCTTTGGGTCAAAGACAGAGATATTGCTCAGGACGTATTGCAGGCGGTTTTTGAAAAGGCTTGGCTCAGGAAAGAGGCACTTCAAAAAATGGAAAACCCTACCGGATGGATGGTAAGGTGTCTTAAAAATGAAAGCTTGCAGCATTTCAGGGTATCCAAGAGATTTGAAAGCATCGGGGATTTGGATTTGCACTTTGAAAATGAAGAAGTTGAGGACAAGACAGCCGAAGTCAAATTGGTATTTGCTTTTCTGGAGTCACTTCCCGAAAAACAAAGGGAAATATTCCAATTGCGGGAAGTGGAAGGATTGACGTATGAAGAAATCTCGGAATACCTTGAGATTACCATGGATCAGGTCAAAGTCAACCTTCACAGAGCAAGAAAGACATTGAGGGAATATTTGATGAATCAAAAACATGGAAGATAGATTAGAGAGATTATTGTCAAAATATTGGGAGGGGGAAACTTCCCTTGATCAGGAAAAGGAAATCAAAATACTACTCGAGCAAGTGGAAGGTTTTGAAACAGAAAAGAAATTTTTCCTCGGGATAAAAGTAATCTCCCAAGTCGCACCGGAAGTATTCGAGGTAAAGGCAAAGTCCAAGAGGTCTTCAAATATGTGGTTCAAAATCGCAGCGGCTTTGGTTGTTTTTCTGACAGTTGGCGGCGCTATATATAGGTATCAAGAGCAAAAGGCCGAAAAAGAGGCTTTTCTCCAAGTAATGCAGGCATTCAATATGATACAAACCAATATGCAAAAAGGAACTGAAAGCCTGAATGCCATGGAAGAATTCAAGCATTTAAATGCCACTGAAGAAATGTTTAATATTAATGAAACAAAAAAATGAAAAAGAAAATAACAGCAATTGTAATACTCAGTCTGATGGTGACGGGGTTACAGGCACAGGACGATGCTATTTCCAAATTCTTTTCCAAATACATGGAAGATGAAAATTTTTCAAGGGTCTACATCAGTCCCAAAATGATGCAGATGGCAGGCGGGTTTCTTAAGTCAGCAAGCGAGGATTCAGACCAAGAAGCGGCGGATTTGGGTATTTTGATTTCTAAAGTAAGGGGAATCCGGATACTTTCTACCGAAACAGGAAATGGCAAAGCGCTCTACCAAGAAGCCATGAACACGCTCAACAAAAACAAATACGAGGACCTGATGGATGTGGCGGACAAAGGCACCAATGTAAAGTTCATGGTAAGGGAGGAAAACGGCCGGATCCAAGAGTTTTTGATGCTATCCGGTTCAGGAGAAAGTTTCACCCTGCTGAGTATGCTGGGCAATTTTACCTACCAAGACCTCAATATCCTCGCCGAAAAAACCAATATGCCTGGAATGAAAGAATACCAAAAGGGAAATAAAAACAAATAATCTAAACCATAAACCAATGAAAAAACTACTGTTGATTATCTCTCTGACCATGTTTGCACACATGGCAAATGCCCAAAGCAAAAGTGTGGATGCACTTTATCAAAAGTATAAAGCCAATGATGATTTTTTTCATATGGATATTGGTGGCAACTTCATGAACTTTGCCGAAGGATTCAATGTAAAATTGGATGAGGCCAAAGTAGAAGGAATCATCAAATCATTGGAAAGGGTCAAGCTTTTCAAGCTTCCCGAAAATAACGCTATCAGTCAGGCGGAATTCAAAATCCTCCACAAGGCATTGCAAAGAGAAAAGTATGAGCTGATGATGGAAGCGAATGACAAAGGCAACGGCGTGTTGATTTTCACCAAAGGAGATAGGATGATCAGCGATGTCGTTGTACTTGTTAATGACAAAGAGGGAGACCTGATGGTGGTGGAATTGCTTGGAAATTTTGATTCCAAGGTTTTGGCGGAGGCCGGAAAAAGCATCAAATAAGCAATAAACTTACCCAACTTTGATTGGATTTTGGAAGAGCATGGAGTTGACTCCATGCTCTTTTTTTAATTTTTGGATAATTGTAGCTTATAAACTTTAATATTTTTACATGTATATACAAAAAAATATTATTTGGTTTTTTTGTAAAATGCAACATAACGATCTCAAATGACATCGATTCCGAAAAAATAATATATAATTATTGAATCATTAAAAAATATTTTATTTCATTGCATAAATCGTAATAAAAATATTATTTATTGAAATATTTGCAATGAATAAGCAAAGTATCTATGTTTGTATCGAAGTCAAATACAAAACGGCTTCAACTCGCCCCGAGTAACCGACCTCAAATTGTTTAAAAATGGAGAAATCCAACCCGAGGTAAACATCATAAAAAATTTCCTAAACCAACTAAATTTTATTACCATGAAAGCATTCATTGCAACAATGATTCTTGCAACAGGCGTTTCAGTAAGCGCTATGGCAAACAGTAAAGGTTCTGAGAAACCTGAAAAAGCAACGGTATCCCTTAGACAAGTGGATGAGAACAAAATCCAACTTGTGTCTGCGGTCAAAGATGCCGGTCCGCTGACAGTCAAAATCTTCGACGAGAACAAATTCTTGGTTCAAAAAGATAGAATTGTTTCTGAAAAAGCTTTTTCGAAGAACTATGACTTTTCAAAATTGAAGGCAGGTATATACTCTGTGGAGGTATATGAAAACAACATGGTGCTCGACCAATTGGTGATGGATCTCACTGAGGACGAAAAAGTGCCTGTGGTTTATTCAAAACTTGAAAAAGTGGAAAACAACAAGTACAAGTTGCTTGTAAACGCATTGCTTCCATCTGATTTGTCAGTGATGGTTTTTGAAAACGACAGATTGGTCCATGAAGAGAAAATCCATGGTTCAATTGGCTTCCAAAAACTTTACAAGTTCGAGCGTGTGAATCCTACCGCAAAGGTTGAATTCTACGTAAGAAGCAGCGATGGCTTTGCTCAATTAATGGCAGCGAAGTAATCTTGAAGACTAAACCAATCAAAAAGAAAGGCCTTGGAGAGATCCAAGGCCTTATTTTTTTTCCTTTTACTATTGATTAAAGAAAGTATTTTAGCTGAATGACCTCTTTTTCGGAAAGGAACCTGTATTTTCCTCTTGGAAGGTCTTTTTTATCCAATCCGGCAAAGATTACCCTGTCCAAAGCCTCCACTTCGTAGTCAAAGTGAGCAAATATTCTTCTCACTATCCTGTTTCTTCCCAAGTGGATTTCCAATCCGAGGATAGTCCTGTCTTTGGATAGGACCTGCATGTCATCAACTTTAGCCGGACCATCCTCCAAAGTAATTCCTTCAAGGATTTCCTTTTCGTCATTGGCTGTTAGCGGCCTGTTTAAAGTCACCTGATAGATTTTCTTGACATTGTTTGAAGGATGGGAAAGCTTTGCCGCGAGTTCACCGTCATTGGTAAACAACAACAAGCCTGTCGTATTTCTATCCAATCTGCCTACTGGGAAAACTCTTTCTTCACAGGCATTGGAGATAAGGTGCATGACTGTTTTCCTATCCATAGGATCTTCAGTAGTTGTGATAAAATCTTTTGGTTTGTTCAAAAGCAGGTAGACGGGCTTCTCCGGAATGATGTTTTTGCCTTTGTAGATTACCTTGTCTGTCCTGATCACCTTGTGACCCAATTCTTTGATCACTTCTCCGTTTACCTGTATTTCTCCATGTTGGATCAATACATCTGCCTCTCTTCTTGAACAGATTCCTGAATTGGCTATAAACTTATTCAGTCTTAAAGAATCAGTAGGTTCTTTTGGCGCATGATTTTTTTCCAGTTTTTCAAAATTATAGTTGGGCCTCTGTCCCGAGATATCATCAGTAAAAGGTTTTCTCAACTTTTTTTGGAATCCTGTTTCTTTGGGAAGATCGGCTTTTAGAATTTTTTCATAAATAGGTTTTTCATCCTTGCCTCTGCCTCGGTACACACTCTTATATTCTTCCTCGGCAGCAGGTTTTTTGCCAAAACTTCCTTCTGCGGTTCTTTTTCCGAAGGCTGGCTTGTCATCCTTTGAAAAACGATCCGATTTTTTATAATCAGATTTTGCTGATTGATCTTCAGCTGGGCTTTCTTTTTTTCTTTCTGGAAATTGACCTTCGTAGGATGATTTTCTCGGGCCTTTCTTTTCAGACAGGTCTCTGATTCCCTCAAATTCCTCCTCGTCCTTATCCGAATAAGTCTTGCGCTCTTGGACTCTTGGAAAATCATTTCTGCTTTCTGCCCTTCTTATTGACCTTTCTTCATCCACTCTAGGTTTTCTTGGGCCTTTTTTCTCTGAAGTTTCGTTGAAATCTTCAAACTCATCAAATTCACCAGATTTTTTGTTGTCCAAAGAGGAATCGCTTCTGCTTCCAAAACGCCTTTCAGGCCTTTCATCTGAGGATTTCGAAAAAGGCTTCTTGTCGGAATAGTCCTTTTTCCCTTCAAACCTTCCTTTGTCTCCATAAGGACGGGCTGAGCCTTCTCCTTTAGAATAATCAGGTTTTTTGTCAAATTTTCTTTCTCCGTCCTGTTTTGGACCTCTGAATTCTTTTTTGTCGGAATAATCTTTTTTTCCTTCGAACCTTCCTTTGTCTCCATAAGGACGGGCTGAGCCTTCTCCTTTTGAATAATCAGGTTTTTTGTCAAATTTTCTTTCTCCGTCCTGTTTTGGACCTCTAAATTCTTTTTTGTCGGAATAATCCTTTTTTCCTTCAAACCTTCCTTTGTCTCCATAAGGTCGGGCTGAGCCTTCACCCTTAGAATAATAAGGTTTTTTGTCAAATTTTCTTTCTCCGTAAGGTTTTGATCCTTTGAATTCTTTTTTGTCGGAGTAGTCCTTTTTTCCTTCGAATTTACCTTTGTCTGCGTAAGGGCGGGCTGAGCCTTCTCCTTTAGAATAATCAGGTTTTTTGTCAAATTTTCTTTCTCCGGTAGGTTTGGAACCTCCGAAATCCTTCTTGTCAGAATAGCTCTTTTTTCCTTCGGATTTACCCCCACCTTTATAAGGCCGGGAGCTGCCTTCATTTCTTGAACCTGAACTTCTGTTATTGTCTTTTTTCATTGTGTTGCAGCATCTCTGCTGTATTAAGATTTGACCTTTTGTATTGCGTACTAAGTCGCTGAATTTAAAAGGGATGCAAAGATAAGTAAAGTTCCATTTAAATCAGAGCCCTGTCCCGCTCTTTTGGAAGAAAGCGGCTACTGCGGCACGGACTGACCCAAATTTCAATAACAAATCCTGGGCTTCATCATCAGCAATGCCTGTTGACTCCATGATCATCCGGATCCCTCTGTTGACAAGCTTCTTATTGGAAAGTTGCATGTCCACCATTTTGTTGCCTTTTACCCTTCCCAATCTTATCATTGTCGTGGTAGAGATCATATTCAGTACCAACTTTTGGGCTGTGCCTGCTTTCATCCGAGTGCTTCCTGTGACAAATTCCGGACCTGCTACCACCTGAATGGGAAATTGGACGGCTTTGGAAAGCGGCGAATCAGCGTTGCAGGTGATGCATCCTGTAAGCAATCCTGCCGATCTTGCTGCTTTCACACCGCCGATTACGTAGGGAGTTGTTCCCGAAGCTGCTATTCCGACTACGGTATCTTCTTGGTTAAATCCGAACTTTTGGATGTCAATCCAGGCCTGTTCAGGATCATCCTCTGCATTTTCAACTGCTTTTCTGATGGCAGTATCCCCACCTGCAATGATCCCGACTACCCAATCATGAGGAACGCCATAGGTGGGTGGACATTCAGATGCATCTAAGATTCCAAGCCTTCCACTTGTTCCGGCGCCGATATAAAAAAGTCTTCCCCCTTTTTTCATTCGGGGTACAATCTCCTCCACCAAGGCCTCTATTGCTTTGATTTGTTTTTCTACAGCAATTGCCACTTTTTTATCTTCATCATTGATTTTTTTTAACAATGAAATAACGTCCATCTGCTCCAGATTGTCATAAGGCGAGCTGCTTTCGGTAGTATTCATAGTAGTTCTTTGTGGTATAGCGTCAGTCCTGCAATTGGTCCTTCCAAAATAAGATTGACCCGAATGTCTGCATCATAAGCGGCATTTCTCAAAATGTCACTGTTGTAAAAGGCGATAGAGCCGACGAAACTCACCGGTTTATTTTTGTAATCATCGTATTTCATCACAGTTTTTTTGAAAAAATCCTGAAAGGAATTGTAATAAAGCATGTAGCAATAAGGGTCAGCAATATGGTCTGAGATAAATCTGCAAAAACTAGCCATATACCTCCCGGGAAAGGGTCTTTGATATACATTTTCAATGATCGTCTGGTTTTCCAGCTGAAATTTCTCGATGACTTTTTCCTTTAGTTTTTTCGGCATCTCTTCATGAATAAAATCCTGCAGAAATTTTCTGCCGATATAAGCTCCCCCTCCCTCATCGCCCAGAATATACCCCGGTGCGGGTCTTTTGTTGATGATGTATTCACCATCATAATCACAGCTGTTGGACCCAGTTCCCAAAATGCAGGCAATTCCAGGCTGGCTGCCACAGGTGGCCCTGGCCGCAGCCATGAGGTCATGGTCTACGTTGATGTCTGCTTTTTTGAATACACTTCGCAGGGCTTGGGTTACCTGAATTCTGTTCTTTTGCGAAACGCAGCCTGCTCCATAGTAATAGATGGTATCGATTTTTTCTCTCAGATTTAACAAATAGTCGTCCTGAAGTTCATTCGACATTTCTTCAGATGTCTGGTAGTTGGGATTGAATCCAATCCCTCTGTGTTGGCTGATTTCACCTTTTTCATTTATCATTCTCCAGTCTGTTTTGCTGGCACCACTATCCGCGATCAGTATCATATCATTCTGTTAAAAATCCCACTGATTTAAATTTAAGAAAAACCTCTGCCGTATGCGGCGCATCAGCGAGTTCGTCGGTAAGGTCTTGTCCGGCCCAATGCTCGTAGTGCATGCCATTTTTCCAAAGTCTGGACTCGGAAACATCATAAATCTCGCCTTTGTAAGCCACCCATATTTCCGGTTTATCCTGACCGTTTCGAAGGGCCAATTGTTGCCTGGTATAAGTTTTCATCAAAGCAGCTTTAATTGGGCATTGATCCACCTTTCGGGTATTTCCCCTGACTGCGCCATTTGGTAATCTTGGTAGCTACATGGGATGATGGTATTTCGGTCAAATTTGTCCTGATCTTGGTGGGGGATTTCCAACCACCATTTTTCACTTCTTTTGCTCTTGTAAAAGGTCAAGGTGGAGGGTTTCAGGTCCAAAGATACAGTATATTTGACATAGTCATTTCCTTTGAAAGACAGCGTATCTTTTCTGTCATAGAAGCCTTCAACGAAATACCAAACCATGGTTGAGATCACAGCAGCGGTTTTATTTCTGCTGTCGTCAAAGTAAGGTTGGTAACCAAAAATACCAAATGAAGAAAGTTTTTCATTCATTCCGGCAAACTTGCTGATCTGGCAGGCTTCCTCTCCCGAAAGACCAAAAGGCTGCGCATCTGCCGCACCGGGTGCATCTGAAGATTGTATGGCACAAACATCAAAACTTAATAAATCCGCATTTCTGATTATCGGTTCTAATTCTTTGAAATTACCTCTCAAATGTCCCAACCGGATATGGTCAAAGTATAGTTTTTCCATCACACCGGTGAGGTCCTTGTCTACCAAAAAACTCTGGTAACCCACATGGCTGTAATTGAATAAAAAATTCGGTTGGTGTAAAATGATTTCCTGGGAATGATTTTCAAAAGGCATTCCTTCCTCTTCCATATCGACTTTTGCATCGACAGTCACCATGGACACGAGTTTTTCGAGATTTTGGTAGGAAAGATATTGCCCTAAATCCAAGTCGTGGGACCCACCGATAAATAAGGGTAAAATCTGTTTTTTGATCAGAAATTCTCCAACTGTAGCCATTATTTGGATGGATTCCTGAAGGGTGTTTCCCCTTTTCAAATCACCCAGATCAGCGATTTTATAAAGTCCATGTCCTTTTTTGAGATGGAAAAGTTTATCTCTGATCTCTGAAGCACTTCTTTCAATACTTTCGCCTTTTGCCATTCCCCGGTTTTCGCTAAGTCCAATAATGGCGATTTGTAAGCCTTTCAAATCGGGGAATGTTTCGCCGTGAAAGTGGATGAAATTGAAAAATGAATTTGTGCTGTATTTTTGGGAGGTGATGAATTCCGGAATCGGATCAAAGTATTGTCGAATATTCATGGACTTGGTTTAAAGACTATCCAAAAATAATTAAAAAATCCAGAGTGAAATAAAAAAGTCCCGCTATTGCGGGACTCTTAATTGTTGGATTATCCTCCAAAGTCATCAAATCTGATATTTTCTTTTGGAATGCCCATGTCGTCCAAAAGTTTTAAGACGGCTGCGTTCATCAATGGCGGACCGCAGAGATAATATTCGATCTCATCCGGTTCGGGATGGTTTTTTAGATAATTATCGTAAAGCACCTTGTGGATAAACCCTACATATCCATCCGCTTCTGAATCGTTCAACGTCTTTTTGATTTTCCAATTATCTTCAGGAAGTGGTTCGGAAAGCCCAATGAAAAAGTTAAAATTAGGAAAATCCTTTTCAATGTCACGGAATTGGGGGGTGTAGAATAATTCTTTTTTGGACCTTCCCCCGTACCAATAAGAAACTTTTCTGTCAGTTTTTTCTGTGTGGAATAGATGGAAAATATGCGACCTTAATGGAGCCATACCTGCACCACCACCGATGTAGATCATTTCTCTTTGTGTCGGGTTGATGTGGAATTCACCATAAGGACCTGAAATGGTTACCTTATCACCTGCTTTTCTTGAGAAAACATAAGAGGAACAAACACCTGCATTGACATCCATCCACTTGTTGTTTGCCCTGTCCCAAGGTGGAGTGGCAATTCTTATTGTCAGCATCACAATGTTACCTTCAGCAGGGTGATTGGCCATGGAATACGCTCTAAAGAGCTCTTCATCATTTTTCATCACCAGATCCCACAAACCAAATTTGTCCCAATCGCTCTTGTATACGTCTGCAGGGTGACCCAAGTCAGGATGTGGACTGATATCCATTTCCTTGAAATTAACGGTAATCACCGGGACATCAATCTGAATATATCCTCCTGATTCAAAATGAAGGGTTTCACCTTCAGGAAGTTTCACCGTAAATTCTTTGATGAATGTGGATACGTTATAATTTGAAACAACTTCACATTCCCATTTTTTGATTCCGAATATTTCTTCAGGAATCCTGATTTTCATGTCTTGCTTCACCTTTACTTGGCATGAAAGTCTCACATTGCCCTGTTTTTCGGCACGGCTGAGGTGACCTTCTTCCGTTGGAAGCACTTCTCCTCCTCCTTCTTCAATGACACATTTACACATCGCACAGGTACCGCCACCGCCACAAGCAGATGGTAAGAAGATTTTTTTGCCTCCAAGGGTACTCAAAAGGGTGGAACCGGCTGATGCTATAATCGGGTTACTTTCGTCCCCGTTCACGATGATTCTGACATCTCCGGAGGCAACCAGCTTAGACTGGGCAAACAACAGGATAAAAACGAGTAGCAAAATGATAACCGTAAATGCTACTATAGAGGTAATAATTACTGAACCCATTTAATGATTATTTTACTTTTTAATTTCAGTATTAAGCCCGATTTGGGAACACAAATATATTTATTAATCGATATAATCGACCAAAAAGAACCTGATTTTTGAGGTATAACTTTTCGTCAATTTGTATGGATAACTTCCTAATTCCTCAGAAGGTTTAGAAGCGTTGTCAATCTGTTTTTCAACTGCCTTCTGTCGATGATAAAATCCAAAAACCCGTGTTCCAACACAAATTCAGAACTTTGAAAGCCTTTCGGTAAATCTTTTCCAATAGTCTCCCGGATCACTCTTGGACCTGCAAAACCAATCAAGGCCTCCGGCTCCGCAATATTAAAATCTCCCAACATGGCATAGGATGCGGTTACTCCTCCTGTGGTTGGATCCGTCAAAAGTGAAATATAAGGTATTGCGGCTTTTTCCAATAAGGCTAATTTGGCGGAAGTCTTTGCCATTTGCATCAGGCTAAATCCTGCTTCCATCATCCTTGCACCTCCGGATTTGGAGATCATCAAAAACGGGATTTTATTTTTTAGAGAATAGTCGATGGCCCTTGCGATTTTTTCGCCGACTACCGAACCCATCGAACCTCCTATAAAATTGAAATCCATACAGGCAATTACCAAGTCAAGGTCGTTCATCTTTCCGACAGCTGTCCTGACTGCGTCATTCAATTCTGTTTTTTCGATGGTAGAGGTGATTCTGCTTTTATAAGGTTTGGTGTCTACAAAATTTAGCGGATCACCCGACTTCATTTCGGCGTCAAGTTCTTTAAACTTGTTCCCATCAAAAAGAATTTCAAAGTATTCTTTGGATCCGATTTTGACATGGAAGTCATCGTCAGGACAAACATATGAATTGTTTTTAAGCTCTCTTGTATGGATGATATTGCCTTGGGGTGTTTTAAACCACAAACCGTCTGGGGTATCTTTTTTTTCCTCTGTGGAGGTTTTTATTCCTTTATCTGTCCTTTTGAACCAAGCCATAATAAATTTTCTTTTAGACCAAAAGCTGTGTTTCGGGGAGTACAAATTTAAAGCTATTATCCATTAAATAAAATTTGGGATGGAACTTCATTGTTTCAATCCCGTTGATGGACTTTGTTTAAAGACGGTAAATCAGAATTTTTTATACCCATGATCTTAAAACCCTAAATATAATTTGTTATTTGATTGAATTAAGGGAAATTCAAGGTTTATTAACCCAATTAAAAATGACCTTACCAGTTTTATTGACCCTATCGGGCGTGATCCTTTTTGTAGCCTATTTCACATATGGGAAATTTGTCTACAAGAAATTTGGGCTTGATGACAAAAAGAAAGCGCCTTCTCATCTGTATGAAGATGGGATTGATTATGTGCCAAGCAAGCCTGTGGTAGTTTTGGGGCATCATTTTGCCTCAATCGCAGGAGCAGGTCCGATCGTAGGTCCAATCATCGCAGTGACTTTTGGCTGGATTCCGGCTGTAATCTGGATATTGGTTGGAGGGATTTTCTTTGGGGCGGTACATGACCTTGGTAGTATGGCTGCTTCCCTGAGAAACCAAGGGAAATCAATCGGAGTGATCATCCAAAATAATATCGGAAAGAAAGGCAAGCAGCTTTTTGTCATTTTCAGCTTTTCCACATTGATTCTTGTGATTGGGGTTTTTTCCGATATCATCGCCAAGACCTTTGTGAGTAATCCCGGCGTTGCTTCTGCTTCGATTTTATTTATGATTCTTGCTATCTTATTTGGGTATGTCAACAAGTTTTTTGGAAGTAACAAAACAGCATTTATCATCAATACCTCGATTGGCGTCTGCCTGATGTATTATTTTGTGTACTTGGGAATGCAGCTTCCTTTTGACCTGGATTACCAGCTTTGGATTTATTTGTTATTGGGATATGCTTTTTTGGCTTCAGTCACTCCGGTTACATTGTTGCTTCAGCCAAGGGATTATTTGAATAGTTTCTTGTTGTACGGATTGATGATTTCTGCTGTGATAGGTGTATTTATCTCAAACCCCGAAATCAAAATGGATAACCAAATCCATATCAATGCGGACAATTTAGGGTATCTTTTTCCAGTTTTGTTTGTGACTATCGCCTGTGGTGCCATTTCAGGTTTTCATTCATTGGTGGCATCAGGTACCACCTCCAAGCAATTGGATAAGGTAAGTGACGCCAAATTGGTCGGCTATGGTGGAATGTTGATTGAGTCTTTCTTAGCGATTATTTCTGTTGGGGCAGTGGTGGTCTTGAGTAGAGGGGAGTACTTGGCCCGGTTGGGGTCTGAGGGACCGGTCAGTCTGTTTTCCACCGGGTTGGGAAGTATGATTTCTACCCTTGGCATTTCTGAGCAGTTTGCAGTTGGATTTGTTGCGCTCACGGTTTCTGCTTTTGCTTTGACGACATTGGATACCTGCACGAGGCTGGCAAGATTTACTTTGCAGGAATATTTTGAAGATGTAAAACATCCTGTTGGGGCAAAAATCTCCCAAAACAGGTACATATCTACTTCAGTGGTTGTAGTGCTTTCCATTTTGTTGTTGGCATCAGGGGGCTTTACCACGCTTTGGCCGATCTTTGGTTCGGCCAATCAGTTGCTCGCTGCTCTGGCCCTCTTGACCATTGCAGTATGGCTTATCAGGCAAAAAGTCAATGCTACATTTGTGACAATACCTATGTTTTTTATGTTCACAGTGACTTTGACTTCATTGGGCTTGTTTGCCTGGAATAATTTCCAAAATGATGTCTACGTCCTTGCCATTATTGCTTCTTTGTTATTTATCCTTTCAATAGCCTTAATAGTATTGGCATCAAAGAGCCTCAAAAAAGAAATCGAACAACCTATAAAAGTGGTTTAAAATAACAGCCCCGGCCGACATCCTTACGAAGGACCGGGGTTGTACCTCAATCAAACCCTATAGTTAAATTACCGAGCACCGTCAACTGTTGCTCTTTTGACTGCATAGGATCCTACGTTTTTGCCCTGTATAATTCCTACTTCAGCATCAAACCGATAATGTATACCGCCATACAATCGGGAGACAGCTGCTTCTTCGGCCCATGCCCTGAATTGTGCAGCATCAGCCGGAAAGAAATAAGCGAGTACTTCCGCCCCCGCTGCGGAGAAAGTACTGTGTCCTGAGGTATAGGCTGGGAAGTTGGGTGTGCCTATGATAGTCTTAAAACCAGGAATAGTTTCTATAGGTCTTGGGTAATTGTAGTAATATTTTGTATCCCAACAAGCTACCCCGGCATCCATCACAGCTGTATTCAAATAGACAAAAACCCTTGCAGATCTTAAGGGATTAAGTTTTGCCTTCACTATAGCTTCTTTTGCAAACCTGTTCCAATGTCCGGGCGGCGTATATGAACCAAGTCCGTCTTCCCACCGATTGGCAATCCTTCGTTGTGCGATGGTCATATGGGATGCAAACTTCCTTATCTCAGCGGCGTCGGCCTCGAATTCAGCTGATCCGGGAGCAGGGGGAGGACCGGCTCTGACCTCTTCCACTGTGGGCACATTCCACATTTTCACTTTGCCAAATAAAGGAGTCAATCCAACCGGTCTTTGAGGAGTTTCCATATTCTGCCATTTCCACCCGAATCTATCGAAGGCTGCATTGGCGATGGAATCTGAAACAGGCTTTGAGGTTTGGGCTTTGGCCATGCCATCACTTGATGCACGTAGCTTTGCCAATTTGATTACTTCTTCTCCGATTAGGTTACCGGCGGCGATGTCACTAGGGACATTGATACCCGCATGGACAAGACTTGCAATATGTTCCCGGTACTTCTTTTCCAGATAAATGGCCTCAAGCGGGAACATCAGGACCAAGATTTCCTTTGAAACTGTAGCTATTGTGGCTCCTTCAGATGGATAGGATGGAAGCCGGCTTTGGATATAAGCTGGTTTTATGGATTTATCCTCTTGATAAGGGGCAGGGCGGTTATACTCGTATTTGTGGTGCCAAGTGACCACCAAGGCATCAAATTGGGAAACACTCAGGTAAGCCAACATCCTGCTTGTGTATGGTGGATGCGCAAATGGAAATGCAGGTGGGCCAGCGGGATTGGCAGGATTTGGAAGGGTATAAGTTCCATCGGCATTTGGGCCGGGGATCAGGTTGTATTTTGCCGCCAATTCCAAAGCAATTTCATTCCATCTCAAAACCGGATTGTTGGTCCAATATCGAACGGCTTCCGTTTGGGCAGGAGTCAATGATGACATCTGTCGCTTCACTTCCGTCAGTTCTGCCTCGTAGGCTGCTGAAGTTGTTGTCTCAGGCTTGGGAATACTAATTTGGGTAGGAGAGGTGACCAAAAAGGTTTTCCAAGAACCTCCATTTTCATCCAAATTCTCGAATTCATAGCTATCGAATTCGTAATAATTTGGAGTTTCTTCTATACATGAACCTGCGAATAACAGGATGATTATCAGACTTATGTAGGATATTTTTATATTTTTCATTGCGTGATGGAGATTAATAGACTTTAAACTGAT
>JBBRFK010000041.1:0-21265 GCA_038224435.1 Cytophagales bacterium
TTTTCTTCTGTTGAGAAAGAAATGATCTCATCGGGAAATGGTTGGCTGATCCTGCCTCTACGGTTTTCTTTTCTGTAAAAAGAAATGGACACATTCAGCGCAATCCTGTACATCCACGTGCTCAGCTTGAAACTCGGATCATACTTTGGGTACGAAAGCCAAAGCTGCAATACAATCTCCTGAATGAGGTCTTTGCGGTTTTCTTCGTCACGGCAGTAGGAGTTGGCGACCTTGTAGATGATGCCTTTGTTGGCATCAATGACTTGCAGAAAAGAGGAAGAATCCTTACGAAACATGGCGTGAGTTGGGTTGGTGGACCAGATCTGAGCTTTGCTTCGATGAATATGGTAAATTTCCCATAATGGATAGATCGGGTTGTGTGGATATGTTTACCCAATTATTCGCATGGGGATAAAAAATCTCACAGAGGAAAGAAAAAAAGTTGGGAGTTTTCAGTTTTCAGTTGGCAGGAATAGAACCCGTGTTTTGAAACGAAGCGTGATGGATATTCAAAATTGGAGAATATGTTTATGATCATCCGCAATGATGCCATAACTCAAGCAAGCGATACATAATGAGGATAAGTGCCGATAGGCAGGTTATATTAAACTCCAAATCTTATTTTATTTGGTTGGCGGCAAAGAAGCTGATACACATAAAAAAAAATGCCAAAAATCATCCTTGGGAAATATAACGAGGCCGGCTTGGTTTTCTTTTTAAGAAAGAATTTCTTCGAAAAATTTATTCAAACTCCAAAATTAAAAAAGGGCCAATGATTTTGCAGTTTCATTGACCCTTCCTTATTTGATGGATTTCCAAGTGAATAGTTTAATTAAAAATCTTGTTGATTTTGTCGATTTTACCGTTTACCAGCGAGTCCATTCTGGAGGAAGATTTGTTGACAAGTGAATCTAATACTTTGACTTTTTCAGTTTCTAGGTTGATAATTGAATCAAGAGAATTGACTTTGTCAAGTTCTTTATTTACCAAAGAGTCCAGCTTCAGAGCTTTGTCAGTGACGATGTTGAGCTTTTCTTCTATTTTTTTCTCTAAATCTCCGCAGGAAGTCAATACAAAGAGGAGTGTGAAAATCGGAAGAATTGTTTTTACTGTTTTCATTTTCTGTTTTTTAGGTTTTGTGACAAATTCATAGAATGCTGTCACTTTATCCCTTACGCCATTTTGAAATGCTTGTTTTTCAAAACATTGCTGTAGGAAGATTATTAATAACAATTCATTTGATGATTGCCATTAAGTGTTTTTATATGCAGAAAATATGGGTCTTTTAAAAACCTGAATTCAGATGGCTGAAAATTCGCTTTTTCTTCTTCCCCGGCTTTGCATTCCGCAAAATCTCCTCCATCCTAAAAATCATCGTATCCGAAATCAGCTCCAAAGGTAGGGGCTTATCCAAAGGAAACTGGACGGTTCCTTTTGCGGTGTGGCATGGGGTAAGTTCTTTTTTGAATTCGGCCACTCCCGAGGCGTCTGGATAAAATCCGATATGGGTTTTGTAAGCGGAGAAATGGACCGAGTTGCAGTGAAACTTAAAAGTCGGCATGCCATAATTAGTGCTTTCGTCTGCTTCGGGTACAGCTTGTCGAATGGTGTGTCGGATGGTTTTGCAACTTCTCCTGAACGTCCTCAGGAAATTCCATAATGAACCCGTCTATGTTTTTGGCATTGGGTTTCATGGTAGATTGGTTGACCAATTACCGTGTTTATTTTTCCAATTCTGTTGCGATCGGTCTGTTATTCCTTGACCATTCGCTCCACGAACCGACATACAATTTGGGGATTTTCATACCTGCATGAGCTACTGCCAATAAAGTATGACAGGCAGTCACTCCCGAACCACAATGCACGATGATGTTTTCGGCAGGTTTTCCTTCAAATGCTTTCGAGTATTTTTCTTTAAGTTCGGCAGGGGGGAGGAACAATCCCTGACTGTCAAGATTGGAAGCAAAGGGTATATTCACTGCACCGGGAATATGTCCGGCCACCAGATCGATGGGTTCTTTTTCGCCCCGGTACCGCTCATTTTCCCTGACATCAATCACAAGGTAATTTTTATCCTCCGACACTTTATCGATTTCATGGATGTCAGAAATCGGCAATTGCCAAGTCGAAACATGGTAATTCCCATTGGCAAAGACTTTTTCTACCTCAGTACTTACAGGAAATCCGGCTTGGATTGCAGCTTCCATTCCTCCATCCAAAACCTGGATTTTCTCATGGCCAACAGCTTTCATCATCCACCAAAAGCGGGCTGCTGCATTTGCCCCGTTTTTATCATCATAAACAACCACTTGTGTGGAAGGACTGATTCCAAGTTCTTCCAATAATCCAAAAAACCTAGATGCTGTCGGCAAAGGATGCCTGCCTCCATCTGCAAAATCAGCTTTGATATCCGAAAGTTGGCTGTTCAGGTCCACATGGAGTGCACCTTTGAGGTGGTTGGCATCATAATTTGCTTTGCCAAATCTTGCATCGATCAGGACAAAATCCTTTTTGCTTTGGAGTTTTGCTAATTCACTGGCTTTTATTATCGGGAGGCTGGACTGTGACATGGTAGCGTAACTTTTGCAGGTGTAAAATTGTGAGGTAGGTTTTTTACGTGATTTTGGTCAGGTTTTGGTTTTATAGGACCGGATTTATTTTTTTTGAAAATCCGCTTTTTTGCCAATAACAAAGTAGAAAAAGGATTGAAGTCCAATAGAAGTTGATGTGGTCCGTTGTCGGTGGACAGAAAACGATTATCCGCATAAATAATTCTTAGAATTTCTCTACTGTCATCATTGCGGACAATCCTTTTATTTTTTCTCCAATATAATTTATGGCTTTTTCATAAGTTTCAATGCCATGTCCTACATTGTTAAAAACTTTGATGTCTTTCAAGGTACTGATGTGCTTTTTGGCATTGGCCATTGATTTTTCAAAAGGAAAAAGCAGGTCTTTGTCACCAAGCAGGAGATAAATGTCTGTTTTCACTTTGGCAAGTTCGGTATCCATGTAGTATGGTTTTTGGGTGTTGTCTTTGTACCGGCCGATGGCAAATACTTCGTAGTCAACAAGCATTTTTTCTGAAAATGGGGAAAGGCCATGGTAGGGTTTGGAGAAAACAGCTTTGTCCAAAAACTTAAGGACATTCTTTGCATTGGTGCTGATGATGGGAAGAAGGTTGTAATATAGATTTGCTAAGGTCAATGAAAAAGGCTGCAAACAGCCGGGATTCAAAAGAAATACTGCTTTGATTTTTTCAGGATTAGTGGTGGCCAATTTCATAGCAATCAACCCTCCAAAAGATGACCCGGCAATAAAGGCTTTTTCGATACCGAGATTTTCCAACACATCATTTGCCCAATGGCCATAATCCAAGGTCTTGATATCAGGTGTATCGCCATCACTCAGGTTGGGAAGTCCGTTTGTCTCCACCATAAAAATCCTCAGATTTTGGTTCAGATTGTCCAAGCCTTTGTCAAAATCCCAGATCAAAGCCGTTGTCCTTGCGCCTGGGAAAATCACCAAAGTTTCAAGGTTTTTTTTATCGGCATTGAGGCTCCATACATGGGTCTTCCCGATTGCCGTTTTTATTGAATGCCGCAAATAACTTCGACCATTTTCCTTTTCCAGTCGGACGACCCAATCTTCGAAATAGTGAATGTCCTTCTCCGGGTCTTTGAAGGCCGATTTAAATTTGGTTTCCATAACTTTGTGAGGAGGATTAATTGGCAAGTCCAAGTGATATCTCCTGTGAGTAGATTTCCTTTTTCTGGTATTTTAAAGGTAGGGCAATTTCCCCAAATGAGTGGAGCTTGAATTGTAGAAATTGAAATTTGAATCAATAGGATTTCAAATTATTCTCAAAAGAAACTCCTGCACTTTTTCTTATCTTTAAAATCAAGGTGCTGATTAACCATTAACCGATAACCAATTTCCCAATAACCCAATTCCCAATAACCAATTTCCAATAACCAATAACCAAATTCAACCAATAACCAATAACCCAATTCCCAATAACCCAATAACCAATAACCCAATAACCAATAACCAATATCCAATATCCAAATCACCATGAATCTAGCAGCCATTGACATCGGAACCAACTCCATCCACATGGTCATCGTCAAGGTGACTTCCAAGCAAAATTTTGAAGTATTGGTGCAGGAAAAGGAAATGGTCAAACTCGGTGTAGGGGTTTTTGCCAATAAAATAATAAGCCAAAGGGCATTTGATGCCGGGATAGAGACGATTTCCAGGTATGTGCAGCTTGCAGATGAATATGGGGTCGAGCACATCATTACCGCGGCCACATCCGCCACCCGTGAAGCCAAAAACGGAAGGGAATTCCTAGACCGGTTGATCCAGGATGTAGGACTTCATCCCCAGATGATCTCAGGAAAAGAAGAAGCAAGGCTGATTTTTTTGGCAGTGCGCAAAGCCATTGACCTTCACAGTAATAATGCCATGGTCATCGACATCGGTGGAGGAAGCACAGAAGTGGTCATCGGAAACAAGGATGAGGTGCTTTTCAAAAATAGCTTGAAATTGGGGGTTTTGAGGCTCTTGGATTGGGTAGGGAACCAAGATCCATTGAGTAATTCCATGCAGGCGTCACTTAGGAAATATATTAAGGAAATCGCCCACAAAACCATGGAGGAAGCTTGCTTGGTAGGTTTTTCAAAAGTCATCGGTACCTCGGGTACTATCAGGGCTTTGGGGGAAGCGGCACTGGGAATGAGGGATATCAACTCCGTCAATGCCGAAGTGGTCAAAGTAAAAGACCTCGATAAAATCGTAGAAAAGCTCCTTGAATTGCCCGCACATCTCAGGATTGAGGTCAAAGGCATCAACGAAAACCGGGTAGATGCGATTCACCTTGGCGGTATGTTGATTTTGGAACTCCTCAAAATGGCCAAAGTCACAGAAATAACCCTTTCAGATGCTTCCCTCCGGGATGGCTTGATCATCGATTACATTGAAAGAAACAGACTTAAACTTGGAGAATTTAAAGAAGGGAAAAACATCAAAGAACGTTCAAGTTTGCTCATGGCGATGCGGTACGAGACCGATATTGAGGAAAAAAAGCATGTGTCCAAATTGGCATTGCAGCTTTTTGACCAGCTTGAGGAGCTGCATCAGATGGATGGGAATGCAAGAGACTTGCTCCAAAATGCCTGTCTCCTCTATGATGTAGGTTTGTTTGTCAATTTTCAAGATTACCAAAAGCATGCCGCCTACCTGATTCTCAACGGCAGGCTACGTGGGTTCAACAATGAAGAGCGTATGATTTTGTCACTTTTGGCAAGGTATCACCGAAAGTCAGGGCCCAAAAAGAAACACAAAGAGTTCAAGATGCTCGAATCCGGCGAGAGGAAATTGGTCAAAGGATTGGTTGGGATTTTGCGGATTGCCGTCGGTCTGGACAAAACCAAAAACCAATGGGTGGAGAAAGTGCAATGCGTCCTAGACCATGAAAATCTGGAAATCAGGATTTTTGGAGATGCAGCCATGGATCTTGAAATCTGGGAATCGCAACGGTTTTCGGATGTGCTAGCCAAATACCTGGGTAAGATCGTGGCTGTCGTGAAGGGTTTATGACCATTTTCCAATTTATGAATAATGAAATAATCAAAGGTCCTGAATTGCGATCCTTCTTTTTTCTTTCAGTTTTTTGAAGTGGGAAGGCGACAGTCCCGTGACCTTTTTGAATTGGTTGGACAGGTGGGCTGCACTGCTATAGTGCAGCTTGTAAGCTATCTCCGCCAAGTTGAATTCTTCCAAAATGATCATTTCTTTGACACGTTCGATTTTCAGGGAAATCAGGTATTGCTCGATGGTAGTTGCTTCCACCTCGGAAAAAAAATTGGAGAGGTAAGTGTAACTGTGATGCAGCTTGTCACTCAACAAGGTTGAAAAATTCACATTGGATTTCTCATCAGAATGGTATACATAGTCTACCATCACTGTTCTGATTTTTTCAATGATGACGCCTTGTTTTTTTTCAAGAAGCTCCAACCCAACTTTTTTGATCTTTTTGTTCAGTTCGCGCTTTTCATCATCTGATACATCTTTCTTTGTCTCTATTTCGCCCAATCCCACGTTGAGAGGGACGATATCAAGCTCGTCTAAAGCTTCTTTGACAAAGGCCACGCAACTTTGGCAAGCCATATTTTTGACATACATTTTCATAACCTTGTATTTTGTGGTTTAACTGTGGTGGTATTTTTATACGGCATGACATCTTTTCCACTTTACGAAAAGTATGCCGATTTCTCCCCATCATAGGGGTGCAAATCCCACATAAGGTTTGATTTTGACATATTTCGGAATTGGGAAATGGATTAAGCCTCATGTATTCATCGCCTAAAAATCCCTGAATTACAGTGGGATTTTGGCGACAAAAATCCGAAAATCAACGTCGTGACGGTTACACTATTTTGAAGTATGATTACATGATTTACTGGTTCGAGAAAATGATGGAAACATACAGTGAAATTTGCCATTTAATGTGTCTAATTTGCCTTTCATCAATTCTTTTGAAGAAATCCTGAACTATACAGGAGGTTTATTGTTTGTATTAATTATCTAAACCAAGATCAAAAAAAATGAAAAATTTAAGATTCTTATCATTGGCAGTAGCTACTGTCGCTACAGCTTTCTTAGCTAGCTGCGGAAATGCGCCTAAAGACGAAGCTGTAGAAGAAACAACCGTAGAAGTGGTTGAAGAAGTTCCTGTAGAAGCTCCTAAGACTGTGGTTGACATCGCTATAGGTTCTCCTGACCACACTACTTTGGTAGCTGCAGTTACTGCTGCCGGATTGGTAGAAACGCTTAGCGGTACAGGTCCTTTCACTGTTTTTGCACCAACAAACGCTGCTTTCGCAGCATTGCCTGCAGGCACGGTGGATAACCTTTTGAAGCCTGAAAGCAAAGACAAGCTGACTTCAATATTGACCTACCATGTGGTATCGGGCAATGTTATGGCTGCTGGCCTTTCAGACGGACAAGTAGTAAAGACTTTGAACGGTCAAGACCTAAAAGTATCCATCAAAGATGGAAAGGTAATGATCAACGGTGCAACTGTCACTGCTGCTGACTTAGTTGGTAGTAATGGTGTCGTCCATGTAGTGGATGGGGTTTTGTTGCCTAAGTAATTTCCAGTAGAGTACAAAAAATTTAAAACCTGCCGATCGGCAGGTTTTTTTATTTTTATGCCATCATAGATTTCAGGGTTGCATTATCCTATTTCAGTTTAAACGGCTTGAATACTAAATTCGTACCGTCCATTTTCGTAAGATGGATAGCTTCATGTTTGCCAGTGGCAGACCATCTTATAAACTCACATTCATCGGCAAAATCAGCAGCGGTCTTGCCGTTGACTGATTTGATTTCTTCACCTATGGTGAGCAGTGCATCTTCAGGAACAGCTCCGATTGCCTTGCTCATTAAAATAATTTTATTGTTTTGAAATTGTGCCCCAACCATAATTGGATCTTTGAAAATTACCCCTTCCCGTTTCATGCGGATGAGGTAACGGGATTCGGTATTGTTGATGACCAAATGGCTGCCCAAGGTCATGAAAAAACCAAGGCCTAATTTTGGACCTGCAATTCCTTCAAAATTCACCGGAATATCAGAAAGGAAATGCGCCCCGATTTGGAGGCTATCCACCAATATCGTCCTAACACTGTCTGTCCTTATGCTCAAAGCCCCCATGGAGCTGCTGATGTTGGGATTGCTCAGGCCGAGACTGTCCTTCTTAAAAAGAAAGTCCTGAAGGGAGGGGATATTGGCCGGAAAGCTGAACACCTGGGTATAACCTGTGTCAATGAGGATATTTTTGAATTCATTTCCGGCAAACTTGACTTTTACAAAAGGCCTATGGCCAGAAAAGAAAACAGGTAAATCCAACATTTCCGCTGTCGCAGGAAATGTCGATTTTGAAAAATGGATGACCATCTTCTCAAAATCAATCTCCCAGTTGAGCTGTCGTATGATGTCCGAACCTAGCAGGTAGTAATCCATGCAGTAAAGATATGTCATGTCATTGACCAGGCTGCGGACTTTCGGAAACCGGATATCTCCGATCCGGATTTCATTGGTCAGTCCGGTGGGGACTTTGGCCACCTGTCGGTTAGAATCCCTCATCTTGATTTTTTTACCTTTGACTTTAAGCCTTTCTGCCGCTTCCGCCATGGAATTTGCCAGACCCATACCCGCCCCTGTATCAAACGCAAAGTCTGTTTCCACGCCGTTCATTGCGCCTTTGAACACGAGCAATCCGGCATCAATATGAAATGGAAGTGAATACACTGAATCAATCTCCGTCCGGCCTTCGGCAATTTTCGCAGGCTGCAAAACAAAAAAAGCAAGAAGCAAAATCAGGAATGGTTTCATAAGGTCCAAAATAGGTTTTTTTTAACAAAAACCGGAAGTATAGGTGGGATATTGATTTCTGGTTTTCCATGTATTCCTTTTTTTTTCCTTCACCAACAAAAAATATGGTTTGATTTTAATATAAGGGGCTGTCGTCAGTCGATTGAGTGCGAAAATCAAAAAATTCATTGCCATCAAAACAGACAATCATTTTTTGATTTCTTTTTACCTTCCTCTTAAAAGGACTTCACTACTTAATCTTTTGGTTCTACCCTGAATTTTGTGAAGGGGTAATTTTTAAGATCAATAAAATAATTGTTAAAATAACCCGATTCGAAATATGGAAGTAATTCTAAAATGGTGTGGTAAATCCGTATTTATTTACCACAAAGTAACAAAGAAAACAAAAGCCCGCTTTTTGTTTTCTTTTGATTCTTTGTGGTTTATTCTTTTTACAGGCTGCCTTACATCTGATTTTGACCATTCAGTTGCCTGTTTTTGGAAATCTTAAAACTTTTATTCTCTTAGGATACAAAGTTTTCACAACATTTGTGGTAGGATCATCCCATTAAAGTAAAACAAATCATTTGTTTCTTTGGGAGTATAAAGTAACATCACAAAAAAGCCCCCTTTCGGAGGCTAATTTCAAATTTTTCAATTTTACAATCTTTCAATTCTTATTCTTGACATACTTTTCAAGCCAAGTGTTCATTTCCCAAAGGGTATGCAAAACAGATTCTTTGCCGGCATAGCCATGGCTCTCATGTGGAAGTAGGACCAACCTGGTAGTTGCACCGTGGCCTTTGAGCGCATTGTAATAGCGCTCAGACTGGATGGGGAATGTTCCGGAATTGTTATCTGCCTCACCATGGATCAACAGGATCGGGGTTTTGACTTTGTCGGCATTCATAAAAGGCGACATCACATTGTACACATCGGGTGCTTCCCAATAAGTTCGCTGCTCATATTGGAATCCAAAAGGGGTCAGAGTCCTGTTGTAGGCACCGCTTCTGGCAATTCCTGCGGCAAACAAATCTGAATGGGAAAGTAGATTGGCAGTCATAAAGGCCCCATAGGAATGCCCGCCCACGGCGATTTTTTCCCTGTCACCGATCCCCTGATCGACAATATAATCAATCGCAGCCTCCGCATTGGCCACAAGCTGCACCACAAAAGTATCGTTGGGTTCATCATCTCCCTCACCCACAATAGGCATTTCGGTTTGATCCATGATCGCATATCCCTGCGTCACCCAATAGATCGGGCTTCCCCAGTTCAACCGGGTAAATTGGTATTTGGAACCACGGACCTGCGCCGCTGTGGCTGCGGATTTGAATTCCCTTGGATAAGCCCACATCAAGACCGGAAGTCTTCCATCCTTGGCAGGATCATATCCTTCCGGTGTATAAATCACTGCAGAGAGATTGAGTCCATCGTTTCTCTTGTAGGTCACGAGCTGCTTATTGATTCCTTTGATGGATTCGTAAGGATGGGCAAAGTTCGTAATCTGCATCGGGGCGATACGCTTGCGGGTATTGAACAACCAATAATTAGGCTGAATATCCGTGCTTTCTTTGATGGTGATAAATTCCGTTGCATCTGCGTTGAGGACTTTGGTCACTCTTTCATAATAAGGTGCTTGGCTTCTCCAGAGGATTTTTTCGGTTTTTGTTTTGACATTGAAAGCCGACAAATAGGGCATACTTCCATCAGGACTTCCTCCTTCTGCAGTCATAAAAACATCATCCCCTTTTCGCAAGATGACATTTCTCCCAAAAGCATTGGTGGTAAAAACCGGGTTTCCGGGATCATTATAGATGTCATCCGAATTACGCTCGATGATGACTTGGCCTTTTTCTCCCGGTTTGGATGGGTTGATGACGCTTACTTTTTCCTGTCTCGAAGAAAACCATCTTTCATTCAACAATGCAAAGCTGTCGTCCGACCAAGAAATTCCACCGAACCTGTATCCTATGCTAGCCAGTTTGGTTGGGTTTGCGGAAAAAGGCGCTTCTAGCGTATAAATTATTTCTCTTTCTTCTGTTTTTACTTTTGGATCGCCGCCATCCTGTGCCTCGACCCAATACAACGAAGCGCCTTTATCAGCTCGCCAGCTGATGGACCTTGGTCCAGTAACTGTGGCATCAAATCCCATCGGCCTGACTTCATCCAAAGGAATCTCTGCCAAGGTTTTTACTTTTCTGCCTTTGTTATCCCAAATCTCCACATCATAAGGAAACCGTGTTGCAGGAACCAAGTATGAAAATGGTCTTTTGATCCTATCTACCAAGATGTAATTTCCGTCAGGAGAAACGTCGATGGACGATATCAGCCCAGAAGTTCCAATTGCTTGCTGATTTCCACTCAAATCCACCAAAATCAGCTGAGAGTCCATAAAGTAGGCAAACAAGGCTTCGTCATAAGAATTGGACAACAAATCCTGGTAGGTCCGGGAAGGAGCAGCATTTCCAGAGGTTTCTTGTATAATCGGACCTGCAGGTGCTAGGGGTGCTTTAGGCATATTGCCTCGGCTTGGGTTGACGGCTTTGAGGAGGATTTTGTTATCCGGTGTCCAGGTAATGGCACTTCCATATGTGGCATTGATGATCTCATCCGTGAGTTTTTTTGCTTCCCTGGTGGTCAGGTCTACCACCCAAAGGCTGATTCCTGTATTGCTTGTATTGGTCATGGCCACGTACTTCTCATCTTTGGAAAGGGAGAAATTCCCAAGTTTGGGATTGACAGGAAGTCCTTTGATGGCTTGTTCATATCCGGTACGGGTATTTTTTAACTTTACATTTTCTACAGATCCTCCACGGCTTGGGCCATTGGTGGCTGGATTGATACGGATACCGGCGATCCTCAATTCCGGCTGTGCAAGTTCCTCTATGGATGGATTTCCCGCACGCTCAAGGAGCAGCATAAATTCTCCTGATTTGCTAAAACTTGCTTGAGGAGTAATCGGCGCATTGACAAGATCAGCAATGGCTTTGGGAGGAGTTTGGTAAGTCAGGGCATTCTGTGCAATAGAGGAAATATGGCCTCCAAAACAACAAAGCACAATAGACAAAACTACGATGTACCTATTTTTCATGATATGTTGGTTAGATTTTGAATAAAAATAAAAGAATTACTTCCTACTGAAACCCCTTTTAGGCTTATTGGTCTGAAATTGTGGTGAATGGGATTAAAATTCAGAATTCTAAATTCTGAGTTTAGAATGGGTTTTAGTATAAAAAATGATTTATCAGAATAAAAAGGACATAAAAAAAGGTGTCACTTTGGACACCTCTTTTGTATTATGAAACACAAACAATTATTTATTTTCCGTCTGCACCGATGGAAATCATGGCGCATCTAAAGCCTATGTGGTTAGTAGCAGAATCTTGATGGATAAACCTTCTGGTTCCCGGGGCAAGCCAATAAGCCATGTCTCTCCAAGAGCCACCTTTATAAACCCTGTAATTATCGTCAATCAATGTAGTCCCGTAAGTGTCTGCCTCATCAAATATGCCGTCTTTTCTTAAAGGGTTGAGGTCATCAAAATCTTGGTATGAAAGCGGTCTGTAAACGTCCTGTACCCACTCGTTGACATTTCCTGCCATATTGTATAATCCAAAGTCGTTTGGTGGGAAATCATATACGTTGGTCGGGATGATTTCTCCATCGTTGGTCCGGCTACCTGCTATACCTGCATAATCGCCTCTTCCACGCTTAAAGTTGGCCAAGAAATCTCCCTGCTTGCCTTGTCTTTTCACATTGTATGGATTTCTTACACCTCTACCATCCCACGGATAAATTCTTCCAAACTCCTGGTTTTCATCCATGTATTGCACACCGACCATCGCTTTGGCTGCATATTCCCATTCTGCCTCACTTGGGAGACGGTATTCTGCTAAGGCTACACCCCTTTCGATCAATTGGTTTTTGGTAAGTGAACTATCAAGTTCATTCCTTTCTCTGAGTATGTTGGATACAAATTCCGTCCTCCATTTGGCATAAGTAGTCGCCTGCACCCAAGATACACCTGCTACAGGATAAAAGTTAAAGCCCGGGAATCTGAAATAATAAGTGTCGTATACGTCATTGTAAGACAATACACCACCCCAAACACCTTCAGCAGGTTCCAGTTTTTTGATGGAATCTGTAGAGACTTTCTTTTTCATGTCAAAAAGGAATTCCCTGTAATCATTATTGGAGATTTCGGTTTCGTCCATGAAGAAGGATGCAATGGTCACTGTCCTTTCGGCGTTATCCCTAAAGGCCATCACATCTTGTTCCTGAGAACCAAGGACTGCCCTTCCGCCTTGGATATACTTAAGGTTGGGGCCGACCTCCTGCTTTGCCATTCTAGTGACTACAAAGTTGGAACTGTCATTGGCATCAAAGCTATATTCTGCCCCGGTAGTCGGACTTACTTTACCTGGCTTGGCGGCAGTCCTTCTGCCATAGCCTGGGGATTTATTACATGAGGATAGCAGTGCGCCGGCTACAAATAACGCTGAAACCAAAATTAACCCTGCTTTATTTTTCGCAAAAACCATAATATTTAACTGTTTTTTAACTCTCAAATAGAACGCTAATATATAATCAATAATATCTTTATCACAACAATTTTTTCCACAAGAGTCTAAGCTTCAAATGGTTTTTATGCAAGATTGTTAGAAATAATGCAAATAGGTTTTTAGGAAAAGCAAAAATGATCTTGTTAAAAATTTTCAAATATTATGAATTTTTCATCTCTTCAAGCCATTTTTTTGCTTTTTCTATACTTTTTACCTCATTTATAATGAGAATGAGCCTGTTTTTGGCCTCTTTGATTTTGCAATATTTGCCGTGTTTTTGGATATAAGCAAGGATCTTACCAAATGTTTCCGACTTAAAATACTTCTCTCTTTCAGAGGGAAGGAAATAACATTTCATGAGTTCACTTTTCAGCACCAGTTTTTCAAATCCCAAGATCTCGGCAATCCACCTCAACCGAACTGTTTCAAATAAATCTTCCACTGTGGCAGGTATCGGACCAAACCTGTCTCTGATGGATTGGATAAATGTCTGAAGCTCCTCCTCCTTTTTGATATTATCGAGCTTGGCATACAGCCCTAGTCTTTCAGAGATATTGCTGACATAAGATTCGGGAATCAACAATTCTAAATCCGTCTCAATAACGCAGTCTTGGACCAAAACCTGAACTTTCTCTTTCAGGTCTACCTCAAACAGGTATGCAAATTCATTTTCCTTTAACTCCTGAACTGCCTCATCCAAGATCTTATGATACATCTCAAATCCCAAATCGGTAATGAAACCGCTTTGTTCGGCACCCAACAAATTGCCTGCACCGCGGATATCCAGATCCCTCATCGCCACTTTGAAGCCGTCACCCAAATCTGAAAATTCCTCCAAGGTCTGCAATCTCTTGCGCGCTTCAGCCGTCAAACCCGAGGTTGGCGTTGTCAGCAGGTAGCAAAATGCTTTTTTGTTGCTCCGGCCCACTCGGCCCCGCATCTGATGGAGGTCACTCAATCCAAACATGTGGGCGCGGTTGATGATGATGGTATTTGCATTGGGAATATCCAACCCAGATTCAATGATGTTGGTAGAAACCAGAACATCATATTCTCCTTCGATAAATTTTACCATGATATTTTCCAGCTTTTTGCCGTCCATCTGACCATGTGCAGCGGCCACCCTGGCGTCCGGCACAAGTCTTAAAATCAGGTTGGCAATGGAATCAATCTCCCCGACACGGTTGTGGACAAAAAACACCTGCCCCCCTCTTTTCAACTCAAATGCAATGGCATCCCGGATGACTTCTTCCCTGAAAGTGTGGATTTCGGTAGTCACAGGCTGCCGGTTAGGCGGCGGAGTAGCAATGACGGAAAGATCGCGCGCTCCCATCAAAGAGAAATGCAATGTCCTTGGAATTGGTGTGGCCGTCAGTGTCAATACATCCACATTGACTTTCATTTCCTTGAGCTGATCCTTAACTTTGACTCCAAATTTTTGTTCCTCATCGATGACGAGTAGGCCCAGGTTTTTGAATTTGATGTCCTTATTGACTATTCTGTGGGTTCCGATCAGGATGTCAATTTCACCCGTCGCGACTTGGGAGATGATATCCTTGATTTCCTTTGTAGACCTGAATCTGTTGATATATTCCACCTTGACAGGAAAATTGGCCAGCCTTTCTTTGAAAGTATGGAAATGCTGCATGGCCAAAATGGTGGTGGGCACTAGAATAGCCACTTGTTTCCTATCATTCAATGCTTTGAAAGCGGCACGGATGGCCACTTCTGTTTTGCCAAAGCCCACATCCCCACAGACCAGCCTGTCCATAGGTTACGGTTTTTCCATGTCGGATTTGACATCGGCGGTCGCCGAAGCTTGATCCGGGGTATCTTCATAGACAAAGGAACTTTCCAACTCCACCTGCATGACTGAATCCGAAGAAAACCGAAACCCATTGGCCCCTTTCCTTTTGGCATACAGCGCAATCAAATCTTTGGCGATGTCTTTGACCTTGCCTTTGACTTTTCTCTTCTTGTTTTCCCACTCCGGACTGCCAAGTTTGGACATGGCGGGCATCGTTCCTTCCTGACCGGAGTATTTGGAGATCTTGTGCAGCGAATGGATATTGACAAAAAGCAGGTCATCATCCCGAAAAATCAGCCGGACCGCTTCCTGCCATTTGCCGTGGACATCCACTTTTTCCAATCCTGCAAAGCGGCCTACGCCGTAGTCTATATGGACAATGAAATCCCCGGGATGGAGTGTTTTCAGTTCCCGAAGGGTGAGGGCTTTGGATTTACTGGATTTGGCTTTAGTCTTATACCTATGAAAACGCTCAAAAATCTGGTGGTCCGTGTAGCAGGCTATGGAAAGCGACCTGTCCACAAAACCCTCTCTCAAACCGATTTTGAGGTATTGTACTTTTAGCGTAGGATCGAGCTCATGAAAAATATTCTCAAGTCTTTGTATCTGTTTGTCACTTTCCGAGCAAACGATGTTGAGCATCCCGGTTTTTTCATTTTCGGCCAGAGTCTGCACCATCAGGTCAAAGTTCTTATTGAATGATGGCTGAGGCTGAGAGTCAAACTTCGCAGCGGCAGCCTCTTTTAAGTAGAATTTGTTTCCGATTTCTACTTTTCCAAACCTGGAGACATTCTGTATAAAAGCTGCTTCTCCATCAAATAAGTCCTCGGGCTTGAGCAACAGCTTTTCGTTGGAAGTGCGGCTTACAATCTGGTCAAACTGGTTTTTGGCTTTGTGAAAGTTTTCCTCAATGACATCAAGTGTAAATTGATAATCCTTAAACCAAATCAATGTTCCTTGGGGCAAAAAATCCAGAAAAGACTGTCTCTGTTCTTGGAGTAATTTGGTCTGTACATTGGGAATCAGGCTGATTTGGTCAATGGTGTCGAGGGAAAGTTGGGTTTCCGGATCAAAGGTCCTGATACTTTCTATTTCTTTGCCAAATAATTCTAGTCGGTAAGGAAGGTCATGGGCGTATGAAAACACATCCAATATCCCTCCCCGGATGGCAAACTGCCCCGGCTCAAACACGAAGTCTGTTTTCTCAAAATCATAAGTACTAAGCAGCTCCGAAATGAAAGCCAAGTCTACTTTTTCACCTATGGCGGCCTTGAAGGTGTTTTCTTTTAATGACCTTTTATTGATTACTTTCTCGTACAGTGCCTCGGCATAGGTGACGATGATGGGGTTTTTTTGCTCCTGAGTCAAGAGTTTGTTCAGGATTTCTGCCCGTTGGAGGACATTGGCATTTTCTACCTCATCAAATTGGTAGGGTCTTTTATAACTGGAGGGAAAAAAGAATATCGCTTCCTCTCCCAACAGCTCTTGAAAGTCATTGTTGATGTAGGCGGCTTCTTCTTTGTCATGCGCAATAATCAAATGACAGCCTCCAAGGGATTTGAAGAGAACTGAAAAAACCAGACTGTCTAGACTTCCTGCCAATCCCTTGATTTGATGGTTGCCGGATTTGTCTTTGAGTATGTTTTGGGCAATGGTCTGTACAAAAGGATCTTTTTCGTAAAGAGATACAAACGCGCTTTTTTCCAATTGTGAGGTTTTGGCTAATGAGGAACAAAGGTAGGAAATTGATTTATAAACCTGTTCCTTCCCTGATTTATCAAATTGTATTCTATTTGGCTGAACCTATGGCTTATTAAAATGTTTACTGAAATATAAATGACCTAACATGGAGAAAACCAAGGAAAGCTGGTTTCAAAGGGTAGAAAAAATGCATCCCTATCAGACCCTGATGTATCTTGGGATGTTTGGCAGTGGCTTGATATTTCTTTTTATGACGGTAGCTTTTTTGGCTTCCGGAACCGGATATTTCCAACAATACGGCCATAAAATACCCAAGGCTTTTATTATGAGTACTTTCGTCATCCTTTATAGCGGGTTCACCGTTTCGAAGTTGCTGGTTTACTTTAATGAGGAAAATTTAGAAAAACTCAGGTCTACCCTTATCCTGACGGCCATTCTTGGACTTGTGTTTACCCTCTTACAATTTTTTGGGTGGAGGGAACTGACGCTGATGGGCGTGGATTTCAGGGGTTTGCCGAGTGGTAGTTTTCTTTATGTTCTGAGCGGTATCCACATTTTCCACCTCTTGGGAGTGTTGGTGTTTTCTGTCATCATGTTGGTACAATATACCCGGAACAGCAAAAGTGAAATTCACAAACTCCTGATGCTGACCAATCCGTTTGAGCGGATGAGGATCAGGCTTTTTACCACCTATTGGCATTTTATGGATATGATATGGCTGATACTCTTTTTGGTATTTATCTTGATATTTTAAAACCTTGGTTGCATTATAGCCACTATCAACACAATATTTTAGAAACCAATCTATGAAAATCAATATTGAAACTGCAGTGCAACAGGATTACCTTCAAGTCAAAGAAGGTTTCAACGAAAGCCTGTTTACAAAACTCAGTCCACCTTTTCCGCCTGTCAGACTGCTTCGTTTTGATGGGTCAAAAAAAGGGGATATGGTCACTTTAGAGCTTGATTTCATCTTTTTCAAACAAAAATGGACAAGCAGGATCACAGAAGACCATACCGATTCCAAGGAATTTTATTTTATCGATCAGGGAACTGATTTGCCTTTTTTCCTCCAAGAATGGAGACATAAACACAGAATCATCAAAAATGGAACAGGTTCCATCATCAGGGATGAAATCGATTTTAAGGCAAAGCCGGGTTTGTTGGGAATATTGCTCTATCCGGCGATGTACCTGCAGTTTTTATACAGAAATCCCATTTACAAAAAATGTTTTAAGGCCAAATCTTAAGCCAAAGAAAGGTTGTCACAATTTGCAATCTGACAATCTCCATACAAAACCAAGGAATGGCTTGTGATGGCGGACTGAAATTCTATGCCCATGGCGCCTTTGATGGAATTGATCCTTTCATCAGAGAATTCTCTGATTTTTCGGCATTGGTTGCACACATGGTGGTCATGATGCTTATAGGTCAGCGCTTGTTCGTAGAGCGCCACTTTGTCTTTAAACTGGTGCTTTACAGCGAGTCCACATTCTACCAAAAGGTCCAAAGTATTGTAAATCGTGGCCCGGCTGATCGTATAGCCCTTGTTTCGCATCAGTAGAAATAAACCTTCCACATCAATATGTTCATCTTGGGGCAAGGCATACAGCTCATCCAAAACAGAATATCTTTCGGGGGTTTTTCTACTTCCCTGTCTCAAGAGGAAGTTCTCGAAAATTTTCTTTGCTTTTTCTACAAGTGATAAATCTGCCATAAGGGATAGTAACAAAAAATAAAGATGCGGTATTTTTTAGATTTTATCAATAATCCAGACCCTTCATTGAATTGACTCCGTCTTATTTGGTATCAATCCTGATAAAAGGTGTCCAAAAGAAGGACACTCTAAAATTTAGAAATAAACAAAACCCTATTGAAAAATATTTATGCTTATATTAATTAGACTATATTCCCAAAAGATCAAAAACCCTGTGCATTCAACCTATCTCCTTACGCTGTTTTTCTCCTGCTTTATTTTTGGTGCCACAGCTCAGGTTCCGGGATTTTATATGAAGGAGGAGGAAAAAAAGATTGAATTACCCGTCATTGTTTCCAACAATCTGGTCATCATTCCATTATCTATCAACAGTGGTCCACCTGTAAACTTCCTACTGGACACCGGTGTCAAAACCAATATTTTGTTCAGCAAGACTTTTGGAAATTATATCGGACTCAATTATACCAGAAAACTTAATTTGGTCGGTGCAGATGGACAGACCATTTTGACTGCCTCTGTTTCCCCAAACAACCACATTGATATGGGTCCTTTAGAGGGAATTTTTCAGACGCTCTTGGTTTTGGATGAGGATTTTATGGAACTCGAGCAGGTGATCGGCATTCCTGTGTATGGGGTAATCGGATATGAGTTTTTCAAATACAACCCTATCAAAATAGATTATGACAGGCAAAAGATCACTTTTTATGCAGGTGAAATGTTAAAAAAGAAACCGGTTGGCTACAGGAAAGTGAACATAAAGCTTGACAACAGCAAACCATACATTACAGGAAAAATCAAACAGAATTCCGATTCAGAACTTGTAGGCAAGTTGTTGATTGATATCGGGGCCAACCACGGGCTGCTGTTGAATAGGGAAACTACAGACAAAATCATTTTGCCAAAAGACCACATTGAAAGTGATTTGGGCAAGTCATTGGGAGGTGATTTGTTTGGCTTTATAGGACGCACCTTTCTTTTGGATATCAATGGGATCAAATTTAAAGATTTGATCACCTCTTTTCCTGAGGAGACGGAATTCAGCTATGTCATCAAGGAAAGTGGCAGACAGGGAAGTATCGGCTCAGAGATTTTGGGAAGGATGACCGTGATTTTGGATTACAACAGAGAGAAAATGTACATCAAAAGAGGCGATACTTTTGCTGTTCCTTTTGAATTTGACATGAGTGGCATCACGCCAAGATTATTGCCTGTAGATGAAAAAACCATCTATGTCACCCAAGTCAGAGAAGGCTCTCCTGCCTATGGGGCGGGTATCCGGATCAAGGACGAATTCTATGACATCAATAATGTTCCGATCGCATTTTGGGAACTCCCGGATTTGATCAAATTGTTTCGATCAGAAGAAGGCAGAGAGGTAAAAGTAACCATGAAACGGTTTTTGGGGGAGGATCCCGAAAATTTTGAGATAAAGGAATTTAGATTTAAACTGAAAAGACAGATTTAATCCAGCTTTTTCAAACCTTCAAAAATGCGATTACTGTTGTTATCGGAAGAGTTGTATATTTGGATGAATGTATTTTAAGGTGGGATCGGCATTTAATTGGCAGGACCATAGAATTCTTTGATCAGTATATGTCAGAAGGTGCAAAAGTTTCTTTTCAAAATATCCTACTTACATTCAAGAAGTATGACAACAACAAATTTCAACTGTTGTATGTCTCTTCAGAAATCAAGATTATTCTGTTGGAAGGGGAAAAGTTTTATGAAGAATCCTTTTTTGAAAATGCGTTTCCAACATTACCAAAACCTTTTTTTGAACACCTTTTTCAGGTCCTCGGAAATGGAGATAAAATCATCTGCCCGCTAACCTGGAAGCAGAAATATTTCAGGTTTGTCCAAATAGAAGGTTATGTGATCGCCCAAGAGGACAATTCTTACTTAGTCAATGTCCTTATTTCCCAGATCCCCTTTGGAAGTCATATCAAGTTTTCATGGATGTTTGATAAACCGAGAGAAAGGGTTTTTACAGGGACCGGAACAGGTAAAGCATTAGAAACATTTTCAGAATGGAAAAATTTCTTCAATTCCAAATTCCATTTTCTATCTGAACCCGATTTACATGATTTTCTGAATAACGAAAACACAGAGGTTCTCACTGTGTTTCCAGGGCATATTTATTTGTCAAAAAAGATTTTGACCAAAGATCATGACTTGATTCAGTTGGAATATGGCCCCAACCTCTCCATCCAAAAACCGGAACCATACGGGACAGATTCCCAGATTGGAGCGAAACAGGCTCCCATTTATTACGAATATGATTTAAAGACAGATCAGATCAATTTTTCGGGAAACTTGGAAGGTATCCTAGGGCATTCTCCGGGCTTTTTTGCTAATTATACCTCAAAAGATTGGATCAGCCTTGTCCATCCACTTGACCGACATTACTTCAATACCGGGTTTGATCATGATTCTAAGATAATCTACAGGATCCACCATGCTGATGGGAACTATGTCTTTGTCCAGGATGAGGTCAACAAACTGTTGGATGATCCGCACAAAACCGGGTTTTCTTTGGGAATAATAACCGATATCACAGCACTCAAAGAAATCGAGAAAGAGCTATTGGAAAATAAGACCATACTCGATCAGCTCACAGGAGTGGTACCCGGTATGGTATTTATGATCAAGGCTTTTCCTGATGGCACGAGAAAGTTTGTTTTCGCAAGTGAAGGAAGTAAAAACCTTTGGGAGCTTGACCCTATGACCATCATGGATAATGGTTCAAGTATGCGCCAACTGATACATCAGGAGGATCTGGAGCAGGTGGAAATGGCCGATAAGTTGGCATTTCAACAGAATTTGAAATTTGAAAGTACATTCCGGATTATTACTCCCTCGGGCAAGACCAAGTGGGTTTACGGAGCTTCTAACCGACTCAAACAATTCCCCAAGGAATCAATATGGGCAGGATTTTTTATAGATATTACTTATACCAGGCAAAAAGAAACAGAATCAAATCTGCTCCTCAAGAGGTACAAAGTCCTGTTTGATGAAAACCCGCTTCCTATTTTTCAGTACGACAACCATGGAATAATCCTGGATATCAACAAACAATTTATGCTCAAGGTGGATGTG
>JBBRFK010000042.1:0-21234 GCA_038224435.1 Cytophagales bacterium
AACAGGAAAGTATATTGATGGGGTCAATTCTGATTTTCTATTCTTATGGGACAAACCGAGATTCCAATCTGTATGGGTGTTAGTATCATTTGCCCAAGGGTCTCTTCCAAGATCAGGATTGGCGATGATAGCAATTGAAAACCCTGCTTTGGAACTGATGATCGGGCTTAGGGTACTTGCTGTTTTTTCACTGAATACGATTGGTTGGGCAGGTACGCCATTGCCATAGCCATATCCTAAGACAAGATTTTCCTCTAATTTATTCCCATGAAAATAGCCTGGAACTGTTGCCCATTCAAGTTGCGACTCAGGAATTCTTACCAAAGTCGGACTGCTGAAGGAGTAAAATCCATCCTTTATAATTTCAATGGTTTCTTCGATGAGAATATCCTGGGGGAATATTGGATCCAAGCTCCATGTCGTTTTCACAATTCCCCAAGCGGTCTTTTTTTGAAATAGGATTTTGTTGGGAGAAAGAACCTGGGCTTCATCTGGAAAATAATAAAATGCCTCACCGGCGGTGTTCAAAGACACCTCATTTGTCCGTTCTTTCCAAAGATTCACTTGGTACTTGTAAATTTCCTCAGGAAAATCCTGCCCCGTGGTTGTTTGGAAAGTTTGGGTAGCATAAACATCAGGTTTTTCATCCGACAGTAAAATGGTGTATTCTCCCGAAGGATTCGGGATGGATTTCCAAGTTTGACCTGACTTGATATAGACCTCTTTAATCTCCCATCCTTTTTTCGTTTTTTCCCATTTGATATTCAATTGTTCATTTTTCAATTCGATCGCAGGACTGGTTTGAGCAAAGGAAAAAGATTGGACGAGACAAAGGAAAATGGCAATAACAAAGGATTTCATATTTACTGGATCTAGGGTTTATGATAGCAAGTGATTCCGAATAGCGAAACGGGTACGTTGTCCAATTTTTTTTCCAATTCAATTGAAAGATTTCTTGTCCTTATTGGTTCACTGAAATTGATCCTTCGGATGCTTTGATGATTATTCTCTTCACTATGAATAACCTTACCTGAATCATCTTTGATCCGAAAGGATTTGACACAAAAGGGAATTTCACTTTCCGGATGACCCATCAAAGTGGATTCCATAGGATGATCAGAATCACTGTCAAAATAAAGATTGACCTTAGAAATCTCCTGTTCTTCTGGCCATGTGAGTTGGACAGAGGGATTAGCATCGGAAATATCCGCAATCCATGCATTGGGTTGATTGGTCGGTCTGAAAAAACCATTACTGAGATTTTCTTTTGTTATAATTCGGAGGGGCTCACTTAAATTAAAAGCCAAATTCTGACCAAAAGGTCTTCTTTCAGGAACCCAAAATTCAAAAGCATCTATTCCGATACCATTTGGTGGTTCCTGTTTACTGCTTGTAGCGACTGATTTATTGAATTTATTGAAGACTGTTATTAGACCGGTCATCCTAAGTTTTGAGCATTGGACTTGCAGGTCATCATTGGATTGAAGTGTTACAAAAACATATTGGGTGTCTTTTATTTCGGAGGAAAAAGAAAACGTATAGGATGATTCCCCGCCAGTTATGTGGATTTCTTGCTTTTCCAAAATCACCTCAGGGGTGAAATTTTCTGTTTTTTGGCTGATTCGGAGTGAAACATATAGAACTGTGTTTTTTTCAGCTTTGACCTTGATTTGAATCGAAGGGATTTTTCCACCTAAAATTGGGATCATCTGGGCCATTGAAAACTCCAATTTTTGCCAATACCCATCGAATGGAAGTGATTCAAGCTGGAATTCAGAAGACACATTTATTGTAGCCTTTTGAACCAGGTCTTCTACGTCTTTTAAAGAATGATGAGGGATATATTGGCCGGATTTTATCAGATTTTGCTGCAAAACTCCCATCCATTTCCCCTTAGTCAATGCTGATGGCAGAAGTTTGTTTTGTATGCAGAGAGAAGCAGCAACTGCCACAGCTTGGGTATTATGAGCGCAGGTTGCCATTACCCTTGATGAACCAAAAGCAACGTGTGATGCACTGATTAGCCTTCCTCCCAAAAAGAGATTTTTGATATTTTTGCTGTACATGGTTCTATAAGGGATTTGGTAAACTCCCTTGCTATGCCATTGGGTGCAGCCTGGCTTATCTCCATATACACCATCGGCAGGGTGCAGATCCAATGCCCATCCACCAAAAGAAACAGCATCGGAGTGATTTCTCTGTTCGACTACGTCTTTTTGCGTTAGCATATAATCCCCTTCAAATCTCCTGCTTTCTCTTTTGCCAGGAATTGTGCCCACCCATTCTAATGTGAGGTTTCCGGTGTCAGGATACTCTCCTGAATTTTTGATATGGTTCCAAATCCCATAGACGACTCTCCACAATTCCCATTTGATTTCTTCACTGTCATGGATGGTGTCTTTTCGGCCACCATACTCCACCCACCAAAGACTACAGCCATGTTCTTTGAGGTTAAAGCTCCTGAATCTTGGCAATTTGGAGATTTCCGTATTTGCATAGGAAGGTGGGATATACCGTACTGGTTTTCCTGTATCCTTACTGTAGAAATACAATGAATGGCCTAATAACTCCCCAAAGGTCTTATCCGGCGCAAATCCTTCATCAAATTCATCCTTCGATTCAGCACCGATTCGAAAAGCTGCACCTGCAAGGAAACCTAAAATTCCATCACCAGAAGAATCTACAAAAAGCGGCGCTTCTAGGCGATATGAAGTTGAGTTTTGGCTGCAAAAAGCAAGAACAGACTCAATCTGATCATCTTCTTTTTTATTCAAATCGTATGCGGCTGTGTTCAACAATAAGCGGATATTGGGTTCTAAGCTTACTTTTTCTATTAATATCGTATCCAAAATCAATGGATTTCCTTCTGGATTTCTGTAGAGATTTTCGACCAGGATTTCATCTACTACGCCACCTTCTCTAGCCCATCGGTTGTTGTTTCCCATATGGGAAGTTGCTCCGAGGATCCAAAGTCTAACTTCCGAAGATCCATTTCCTCCAAGGACGGGTCTATCTTGGACCAACGTCACTTTTACACCATGCCTCGCAGCAGTGATTGCACAGCATGTCCCTGCCAATCCACCGCCTACTATCACCAAGTCAGAAGCTATATTCTCCGTTTTTAGCTTTCTTTTTCCGACTACAAATTCCTCCTTTTTCATATATTAATTCTGATCTGTCGTTGCCGAATAGGGTAAATTATTTGGAGTTTTTTTTGATTTTTCAATTACATATCTGTTTAAAAAAACCCCTAATCCAATAATAAGAGCACCCATAATGATGAGATAAATTGAAGAGCTTCCTCCCCAAATGGAAAGGACACAAAACATAAGGCCTATCGCCATGAATGAAAATCCCAAAACCTTGATGCCGAATTCGTTTTGGCCACTTCCATCAATTGTTTCCGCTATATCATTTATCGTAGTTTTAGTTTTAGTAGGCTGCTCAATAGCTTTAGGGGCTAAGATTTCGTAAAGCAACAAAAGTGTAAAAGGTATGCCTACTCCAAGAATGAGTTCTTCAGTCCTTGTCAAAGCAAAATCAAATGCTTTTGGACTGATAAATTTAAAGAAAACGTTAATGGCAAGGCTGATTGCCGTTACGCCAAGGATTGATTTTCCAGTTTGCTTTTGGGAAAATAATGCCCATATCGCAGGACCATATAATGCGCCGCCAGTAATGGCGGCAATACTCAATACCACTTCCACAATGCCACCCGCCATAGGCACCATAAATGCCACCGCTATGGTACCAATCCCAAAAAGCACAGTGGCTATCCTTGCTACCCGCATCAAAGTTTTGTCTGAGGAATCAGGCCTGATAGGCTTGAAAACATCATTGGTCAAAACCGCCGCAGCTAGATTGAGGGAAGTGTTTACAGAACTTGCTGTAGCGAATATCATCCCTCCAAGCATCAACCCTATCATTCCCACAGGAAGAACTTGCTTGCAGATCATCAGATAGGCGCCTTCTGCTTCCAACCCTTGTAAATCAGGATTCAAAACCCTGTAAATCATAGGGGGTAGCATCCAGATCAATGGGCTTATCAGGTACAAAGCCCCAAACAAATACCCGACTTTGCCGGAGGATTTACTATCCTTGACAGAGGTGTACCGCTGGACATATGCCCAGTTACCTCCTATAAAGACAATGTTGTAAACAGTGAATGCGATGATAAATGCATAGGTGTATTCCCCATTGAAAATGTTAAAAAACTGATCTGGAGCTTGGTTGATAAAATTATCCAACCCGTCAACTTCTTGGATGGAAAGCGGGATTACCAACAAAACCGCAGCTGTTAAAATCACAAATTGTAAAACATCTGTCACAATTACAGACCATAATCCGCCAACAGCAGTATAAACCATGATCATTCCACCAAGCAATAGAATAGCATAATTGATGTCAAAGCCTGTTGTTACATTCAGGATTTTGGCAACGGGATAGAGAAATGCGCCGGTATATCCAAGGGAAAGAAAGAGGAATATATAAGTATAATATTGTTGGATTCTCTTCCCAAACCGGTTGGTTAAAAACTCAGCAACAGTAAGGGCTTTGGAATTCCACCACCTAGGAGCAATAAAATACCCGATTACAAAACCGGCAATGCACATGGCCATTTGGATGGTAATTGCGACAAGACCATACTTATAGGCAATGGAACCCCAAACCACAAAAGTACCGGCAGAAAAGAAACTCATAAATAGTGATAATCCATTCATAGACCAGGGTACAGATCCCCCTGCTGCAAAAAAGGATTTCATGTCTGTTCCTTTTTTTCCAAAAGAAAGCCCTGCGACCAGAATAATCAGTGAAAAGGTAATTATGGTAATGTAATCAAGTTGTTGCATGAAGGTTTAATGAAATTGAAGAGGAGGTTTGTGGGATTCCTGAAATTTCGTTTAAATGGTTATTTTTTTTAATTTTTAGGCGGAAGTGTAAGTATTTCATTGCCTAAAGGAGACTGGATCAGTGCCATGAACTCCTTTAGGTGATTTTCATAAACGCCCCTTGGCGTGCATGAATTTTTCTTGCTGACATAGGCAGCATAGCCTACAGCTTCTCCCATCATGCCACAAGTCCGCATTACCCTAGTACTACCAAAGGCCACATGCGTTGTGCTGATGTTTCTTCCTGCCATAAAGAGGTTGTCAATGTTTCTGGAATATAGGCTTCGATAGGGAATCGTATAAGGTTGTACCCTGATATGTTCTGTTCCGGCAAAAAACTCTTCGCCGGGGAAATACAAGGAATTTTTGGCGTCAGGAAAATGCAGATCAATTGTCCAGGTGGCGGTCACCGTACCGTCCGGATACATAATCCCTTCTTGAATGTCCATCTGAGTCAAAATGTGGTCTCCTAGAAGCCTTCTGGATTCTCTTTTCCCACCTATATAGGCTACCCAAGCTAATTCATGATTTGAGTACTTTTCTTTTTTCTGATTTTTAAGGTAGGACCAGTTGCCAAAAATCGCCCGCAGGTTATGGTCTCTGATTTTTTCTGCTTCTGTAATCGTATTGAAGTTTCCAAAACCTGTCTCCCATTGCCAATCAGCTTTTTCATCATCGATATGGTATTCATCTGAGAACTGGATTGCCCATGGAGTAATGGGGAAATCGGAAGGATTTTCTTTCTCAAGAGATGCCCATAAGTTAGAAGTACCCAATGTAAAGTCATCAGGATTTTCAGAGGCTAATGATTCCCCTGTTTCAGCTTGGCTTTCCCTGCCCATTCTGAAATCTGCCCCTGCCAAAAATCCCAATGTGCCGTCACCTGTGCAATCTGAGAAATATGTCCCTGTAAACCTGGTTTCCTCATTTGTCCGAATATCCCTCCCCAAAACAGCAACAATTTTATTCTTTTCCATTTCTACTTGATAGACATGCGTATTCATAAATAGCTTGATGTTTGGCTCTGCCTGCACCACTGCCAATTTTCGGGCATCACCATACCTACCCCCATCCCAGTTTCCGTTTCCGGGATCGCCATTGTCCAACTCCCTGACAATTCTCCCTAATTTTGGAAAATGATTTTGATCTACCCTTCCCATCAAATGAACCCTGATCTCCGAACTGTTATTCCCTCCCAACACAGGTCTATTTTGTATCAGGGCGACTTTTAAGCCCATTCTTGAGGCTGAAATGGCAGCGGACGTTCCTGCTATGCCACCGCCAACAACCACCAAATCGAAATGACCTTCTGTGATGGTGTTACGCTCCAATCCCAACAGATCTTTTCTAAAAGCCAATAGCTTATCGTGCTGATTTGGAGGGGTGTCTTCTTTAGATGTTGAAAAATAGATGGCATCAAACCTGCCGTTAAATCCTGTCAAGTCTTGTACTTTCAGATTCAAGTTTTGGTTTTTAACCTCCACCTGACCGCCATAGTACCAGTCCCACTCACCTGAACCGCTGCTTCCAAATTCATTTGCGAAAGGCTTGCCGTCCACAATCACCTTAAACTTTCCCGGACCTTTGGGGAATGGAGCCCAATCTTTGGTCCGGACCCATAGGTGGTAATTTCCGTTTTTTTCAAAAGCTACTTTTGTTGAGGCATCAGCCACCTGTTTACCCATTCCATGGGCCATAAGGTAAGAGGAATAGATTACATCAAATGATTGCTGGTCAATGACCCATCCTCCGGTATTATCAAAAGATTCAGCTTCTACAAGCATTCTATCTTGGCCATGGCTCATTATTGCCAGAAAGAAAAGTGGTATTAGGAATATGAATTTTATCATAAGAATAATTTTTAGTTCACATACTTTTTAAAATATTTTGTCTTTTTCTGAATAGTTAGTCAATTCTCCTTTTATTGTAGGGAACAGCTTATTTTGATTTTTAAGAATCCTGTAAGCGTCAGCTTCCCATTTAGGTTGAAGAAGAAATCCAGTCAAGGTTTTCTGGCTGCCTTCATCTAGTTTTTTTTCATGGGTCAACAAGCCGAAAATCAATTTTTTTTGTTCATCGCTTGTTTCAGGAAGGTGTAAGACAAGCGCATCAGAAGTTTCCTGAATGAGATTTATCTGACTGAATTTTTTCAAAATTGAAACTTGCAAAGGATAAGAGGCATCTAAGAAACTTTCAAGAAACCGGAGCTGCTCGTCTTCGTCATTGAAGAATTCTGAAGGAAGTTTTTTTAGTAAATAATTGGCTGCAAAAACATTTTCTCCATTTAGGATACTCAGCATTGGCTTTGTATACTTTTCCCTTATTATCTGACCTCCAATTAAGGTTTTATCAATTGCCCAATATTGATAATGGTAATTGGGACTCTGTAAAAATTGGATCAGGAGATCATCACTTTTCAAATGCATTTCAGTATGCTCTTTCAATTTTTCACTTATATCGCCATGTGCAATGTGCCAAAGGGTATAACAGGAATAGACTGCACCGGAAATAATTTCTTTTTGGATCGATTTGATGGTTGCCCCAGTGACCGCATCTACGCCGGTAGGGTTAATTGATTCAGTACTGGTGACGAGTTGATCTGCTTTGTAATTTTTGAGAATAGAATTTTCATTAAATAAAATTTCCTGAAGCTTTTCATATTCTTTTTTGACAAATTCAAGGTGATCATATTTAGTAAGGACCTTTTCTTCAGGAAGTTCGTATTTCTGGTAATTGCCCAATAAATCCCATCTGAAATTAATAAACACAGGAAGGCATGTACGGCTGTAACATACGGGAGTGAAAATTTCACCGTAGTAATGATCGGGCTGATTCGTTTGTCCTTGCACCAGCCATACCTCATATCGAATGGAATCAGTTTTTACTTTAAGTATTGATTCAATTTGAGAATTTGACAGATTGGCTTTCGGTTTTGAAATCAATCCCAAAACTGCAACCAATCCTGTCGAAAGGAGGATGAGATGGATATAGGAGATATGTGATTTTTTCAAAGCCATTTCAAAATATTAAACTAGTATTGTGATTTTTGAATTATAGGTGAATATTCTGATTTTCCTCCGAGGGTTATTGCTGACAACCTAAACTCATAACCTATTTTTGGATTTAGGTCTTCGACAAATACATATTCTGCAAGTGACTTGGTTACACTTACCCTTGACCAAACAGCATCTTTTTCACTTACCTCTCTGTAATCCAAGTCATAGCCAATGGCTTTTTCTATCGGCTCGAAATGAACCAAGGCTTCTCCTTTTTGTAAACCCAAACCTTTTATCAAAGGAACCTTGGGGTTCAGATTTTGATCAGGTGCCACTTTATATATAGGGGACCACTCACTATGATAATAATTATCCTTTACCCTTTGAATTTGGAACGAATAAGAATCGTCGCTTTCATTCAGCGGGATGAAAATAAGACCCGGATTCGTGGTGGTGATCGTTTTGCTGTTTTTCTCTAAATCCTTCTCTTCAGAAAATCTGACACGAAATTGGAAGTCATCGACTTCAGTGGCATATCCTACAAAGAATCCATTTTTTTGCCTATCAATATGTCTGATTGCGGGAGGAACGATCTTTTTGGGATCAATTTCAAGATTTTGCTCATGGATCAGAGTTTCACCTGCCGAATTGACTGCAAATACCTCAATGTCGTATGGGGTGAAAAAATCCAAGCCCGTTATGTCTAAGAAATTATCATAGATTGGACCGAATTCCTTTATCTCATTACCGATTTTTATCCTTGCCCTGTTAAATCCAGCAGTTGGATTTTTATCAAGAAAAATTCTCAGCACGCCAGACTTTGGCGACAGATTGTTGTGGGCAATTCTACCCCCATAAACTGCCAGTGGAGAAATTGCTTTGGGAGCTTTAAAATCCAATAATGCATTGATGACATTGTCATTTTGGGGAGTCAAAAGAATGACCTCGAGTTTCTGTCCCCCTTCTACTTTCCAGGCTATACTTCTTTTCAATTGGGGTGAACCCGGATCAATTGCCGGTAAGTTTTCCCATCCGGATTCCAAAATTTCACCCTCTTGATCTGTGAGTCGCCAAACCAAGCGGTAATTCCGAAGGGTGAAAGATGGAATGTCTAAGGGTTTCCGCGGGATTAGAGTAATATCTGCCGTTTTTTCAGAACTTTTTGACACTAGCAGGTCACTGACCGGTGCATTTTCTTTTCTGATGCTGTAATATGCTCTCTTCTTTCTTCTAAACACATCTACCACACCCCAAGACCTGTTTTCAGAAAACTCCTTGGTTCCCATATAATTGCTTCTGTAGTCATTAAAGGTCCAAAGGGACGCACCTACTAAATAAGGCAACCCTCTGAGCGGTTCGACCAAAGATTTAGCGTCAAAATCTGAATTTAGATCTTCCCCAAATTGCTCAATCCCATATTCTGCGTAGAACAGAATTTTATCAGGTATCATCTTATGCTGTGCCTCAGTTACGGGGCCGAGGTTTTTACCATATTTATTGATTAAACCAATATCCGCATTTACGCTAAAGTCATTTTCCCAATTTGCAGTATGAGAAACGGCAGTCACCAACCTGGTAGAATCTAGTGATTTGGCAAAAGCCACACTTTTCTTGACATAATCAAATGCCGTTGGATAATGACCGATTTCATTTCCAACACTCCATCCTATGATGCAAGGGTGATTGTATTGTATATCAATAAGCCGGAAAAGCCAATTTTTAGATATTTCACTTTTCGGATCAGCCAATGGATCAAAGCCCCAAAGAGGGATTTCAGAAAAAGTCATAATTCCTCTCTCGTCCATATAGTCCAATGCTTCTTTTGGCAAAGGAAGATGTGAAAGCCTGGCTAAGTTTCCTCCTGCTTCTTTTATGAGATCTATATCTTCCTTGATTCGCCAAAGCGGGAGTGTATTCCCGGTGATCCTATCATCAGGCACCAAATTGAACCCCATAGCCCTGATGGATTCTCCATTTAGTAAGAGCTGTTTTTTGGATTCATCCAATTCTATTTTTCTCAAACCAAATCTTTGGACTTCCACAGGTATATCCAAATCCTTAAAAAGTACTTCATAAGTATAAAGATGGGGTGAATCAAAATGCCAAGGTTGTACCTGTTTGCCTTCTAATTTCGTCATTAGAAGGATTTCATTTTCTACATTTCCTTGAATTTGGTGGACAAAGGGAATTTTCCTGATTATGATCCCATCTTTTTTTACCTGGACTTCACCATTGACATCTGTGGATTGAGGAGTGTGGTTTTTGAATTTGAACCTAAAGTGGACAATAGCAGATTTTTTCTTGTAATCATAGATCGGTGTCACATAATTTCCAGTCATTCGAATCCTATTTGAAGCAGATAGGTGAACAGGCCTTCTTATTCCTCCCCAATTCCAAATGGCACCGATTTTTTTGTTATTCTCTACTAGGACTGTGACATTATTGGGTTGACCTGGTTTGATATAGGAAGAGATGTCAAAGCCAAAAGGCAAAAATCCAATGTCATTTTGACCAACCAATTTTCCATTGATCCAAACAGATGCATCTTGGGAAACCGCTTCAAAATGTATCTTGATGTTTTTATTTTCCCAATCACCGGGAACTTCAAAAGTTTTCTGGTACCAAGCCTTTCCGGTATAGTGGGCATATTCATTTCTAAGGTCCCAATTGCCGGGAACCTCCATTTTATCCCAAGTTTCATTTTTTGAGTTTTCGAGTTGATACCATTGGTTTTCCTCTCCGTAATTGTAAGGGTCAATCTTAAATGCCCAAGTACCATTCAAATCCAAAAATGAATCAGCCTTGTTATTTTGGCTAAATGCCCAAATAGAGGAACATTGGATTGATAGGAGTAAAAGTAGAAATAAATTGAATTTCTTGGCTTTCATATATGGATTGGTAACTGATGATTTTTAAGCTTTATAATTGAAAATCAGCTTGATACCGTTTGAAGGAAACCCGGAGATGATGAACTTCCATCCCCGGGCTTAGGTCTTGAATGATTAATTCCAGTCTGGATTTTGCTCCAAATTTGGATTGGCCATTACCTCGTCCAGTGGAATTGGGAAAAAACGGTGCTTAGGTTGTGGTGTCCTCGTTGGAAATACATTATTTGTTGCCAGTGGAATAAGGGTCAAGAACTTTCCTGTCCTAGTCAAGTCATACCATCTGTCAGCCTCGGCAAACAACTCCCATGATCTTTCCTGAATGACAGCATCCACAAGTTGGGGAACTGTCAATCCTTGTGTGAGATCCTGCAATTTGGCTCTCTTTCTGACTGAATTGATATATCCATAGGCTTTGGTTGAAGCGCCATTGACATAGGCTTCAGCTTCAGCTGCGATAAGATACACATCGGCCATTCTGATTATCGTGAGATTTGTTTCGTAAGCACCTCCGATTGAGTTTGGATCCCGGAATTTTCTGACCAATACCCCTTCGGTTGTAATTGGTGTTATGCCTGCTTGGGGGACAACCACGCCGCTTCTGTTTATGAATGAAGTTGCAAGAAGTTTTCTTCTTTCATCCAAGGGATCAAATGAGTTGTAAAATTTTTGATAGACAAATGCAGATCCAAAAGAAGCATTTCCGTATTCAACTCCCGAACTATTGGGAGGTCCAAAGAGAGAATGTACTTGACTTGTCCGACCTGGAACAGCTCTGATACTCTCATATGACCAAATGTTTTCAGCTCTTGCCAAAGTCTCTTTGGTCGCATCGAAAACATCTTCAATATTGTCCAATAACCTATAGGCTCCTGAAGTTATAACAGCCTCAGCCATCTGAAGGGACTTCGGATAATCCTCGTTATACAATGCAGCTTTGGCATATAGTGCCATGGCTGCTTCTTTAGATGGCCTTCCAAATTGAGGAGCTTGCTGACTAAAAGAGGGTAAAGATTGAATAGCGGCATCTAGGTCAGAATAAATCTGAATATAAACTTCGGCTATGGTACTTTTACCATTATATGACTCTGATTCACTTGTACTAGGGCTAGTTTTGACAACTACCTGACCAAAATTTTTGGTTAACATCCAATGATAAAAAGCACGTAGAAAATATACCTCACCCAAAATTGCTGTTTTTCTTGCATCATTCATTACAATATCAGGAACTTTGAGTAGAACCCAATTCGCTCGTTCTATTCCGGCATAGCATGACCTCCACAATTGAACCGGAGATTCGAATTCCCTATTAAAGCTTTTTTGAGAGGAAAAATTGGGATCGTAGGTAAACAAGGTATAAGTATCTCTGGCTACAACAGGTCTAGGATAAACCTGGTCAGTGCTGAAATCTACCGAATGCACAGCTGCATTGTACATGGAGGCAATTGGGTCGTATGCAGCAATAAGTGCTGTCTCCGCATCCCCGGGTGTAATAAAGAAGTTTTCGGTTGTGATATTAGAAAAGACTTCCTCTTCGAGCTCACATGAAACCAAACTGATTCCAATAAGTGAAATAAAGATATAGCTAATGAATTTTTTCATTGTCTTGTGATTTAGAATGTGATTTGGATGCCCCCGATAAACGACTGGGCAACTGGATAAACGAGGTTATCTACTCCTATTGCAACATTGGAACCGCCAAATGTATTGACCTCAGGGTCAAATCCGGTGTAATCAGTAATTGTCAATAGGTTATTTGCGCTTACATAGAATCTCAGTTTCGAAATGCCTTTGATATCTAAGAGAGAATAACCCAAAGTGATATTTTTCAATCTTACAAAGGAGCCATCTTCCAGAAACCTATCCGATATCGGTAACCTGCCGCCTTGGAATCCACTTACAAATTCTTGCGAAGGATTGTTTGGTGACCACCTGTCTTCCAAACCTCCAAGTACATTTCGTTGGCCGAGTGGATTTTCGAAAGTATACCTGCTGATGTTATACAAATCATTTCCCATAGAGCCGGCAACAAAGAAATTAAGGTCAAAGGCTTTGTAGGAGAAATTGCTTGTAAATCCAAAGATAAAATCCGGATTTGGATCACCGGTGATCACCTGATCTAGGTTGGAGATTAGGCCATCATTGTTGACATCTTTTACTTTATGACCTCCAATCCGACCGCCTGAACCTGGTAAAATCTGATCACCTGTCTGATGAATGCCGTCAAAGACAAAAGTCTTGAATACCCCAAGTGGCAAACCGACTGCAACCACACTATAGGGAGTGACAAACTGTTCGTTAACATCGCCATCAAGGCCGACTACCTTGTTTCTATTAAAAGACATGTTACCCGAAACATCCCATTTCAAAGCTTTATTTACAAGATTTGCGTTGATGGCTATTTCAAATCCTTCGTTTTCCAATTCCGCAAAGTTGCCGATGATAGAGCTGTATCCGGAACTGATCGGTAGGTTTTTCAAATACAATAAGTCTTCTGTTCTCCTATTGTAATAATCCGCAACCAAACTAAACCTGTCATCCAGAAAGCTTACATCAATACCAATGTTTGATTGGTAGGATTTTTCCCATCTTAGATCAGGATTGGCAATGCCATTAGGTGCAAGCCCTGTTACAAAGGCATTACCAATGTTATAGGAGGAACCCGGACCTACAGTTGCTAAAGACTGGTACGGAGAAATAGCTCCTGAATTTCCGGTGACTCCATAGGAGGCTCTTAGTTTAAAATCAGATATAACAGAACTTGATTTCATAAAGGATTCCTCACTTATTCTCCATGCCCCGGAAACTGCAGGGAAAAAACCGTATTTGTTGTTTTTACCAAACTTGCTTGATCCATCTGCCCTTGCTGTCAGGTCAAAAAACAATTTGTCTTTGTAACCATAATTAACCCTTGCCATGTAACTGTCCAATCTTTCAGAAGCCCGGAAACTATTGGAAGAAAAAATGGTAGCGACTTGAAGTGCTTCATTGGTAGTCGCGTCATTCGGAAATCCGGATCCTGAGGCTTGGTTTGTTCTTACTTCGTCTGATTGGGTGGAAAACAAACCTGTGAACCTGAAGCTATGGTCCTGACCTAATTTTCTACTGTAGCTAAATATGCTTTCATGTAATAAAGTGCTTTGATCCCGGTTAAACTTTCTTCCATTTCCTGAGGTAGCATTTCTGTCTCCAAGAGCTATAATTGAAATCGGTGAATAAAAATCATTTAGGTCATTTCTCAAAACCGCATTGAACGAAGCGGTGTAAGTTAGTCCCTCAGCAAGCTTGGCTTCTACATAAAGATTGGATAATATCTGTTGGATATTCGTCCTATTTAGGATTTCTGCCAAACCTAAGGGGTTTGTTACTTCACGATATCCACCGGACACCTGATCTCCAAAAGGCCATAATTTGCCATTGGGATCAAAAGGTTTGAGGGTAGGAGGGGCACCCAAGGCCGCACCTACTATACTTCCGGTAATCGCCCCTCCGTCCAAACTGGTTGATCCCGTTGGAATTGTATTATTGATATTTTGGCTTCCCAATAGGCTGGTACCGATTTTGAACCTATCATTAATTTTATGATCAAGGTTAATTCTGAGGGAATACCTTCTGAAATCGGAACTGATGACGATTCCTTGCTGGTCAAAAAAGTTACCGGAAATAGCAAATTGGGTTTTTTCATTTCCTCCCAACAAAGAAAGCTGGTGACTTTGAATGGGTGCATTCCTGAAAACTATATCCTGCCAGTTTGTTCCTTCTCCTTCCGCATTGGGATTAGGAAAAACATCTCTTTTAAAAACTTCATTTTCCAATCCGGCAAACTGGGCTGCGTTAAGCATTTCAATTTGTTTGATAGGTTGTTGGATACCATAATAACTGTCCAAAGAAAATACCGTCCTTCCTGCGCTTCCTCTTTTGGTAGTGATAATTACTACACCATTTGCACCTCTTGCACCATAAATTGCCGTAGATGATGCATCCTTAAGGACCTCTACTGAGGCGATGTCATTAGGATTGATGGTGGATAAGGGGCTGAGGTCGTTGACACCACCGCCATTGTTGAATTGAACTCCGTCAACGATAAACAATGGTTCCGAGCTTCCCCTGATAGAGTTGGTTCCCCTTACTCTCACACTAACATTTCCTCCGGGAGCAGCTGAGTTCTGAACAACCTGAAGTCCTGCTACTCTGCCTTGAAGTCCTTGGGCAACATTTGCTACAGGGGTTTGCATGATTTCAGCAGATTTTACTGAGGAGATAGATCCTGTAGTCTCAATTTTTCTTTGGGTACCATATCCTGTCACTACAAATTCACCCAATTCCTCTAGATTTGGCACCAAGGTGACGGAAACGGTACTTCTGTTGTTCAAGGTTATTTCTTGGGTAAAATATCCCAAAAAGGATATCACAAGAACCGACGAAGAATTGGGAGCACTGATAGAAAATTGACCATCAATATCAGTAACTGTGCCTACAGTAGTTCCTTTTACCAGAATATTTGCACCAGGTAAAGGCAATTGCTTTTCATCTAATACCTTACCTCTCACCAATACCTCTTGGGCGGAGGTTGAATGGATACCAATGCTTATAATCATTAGCACCAGCATTAGTAATTTTTGTTTCATAATTTGGTCATTTAGGTTTTTGTTAATGTTGTTGGAAATGATTATTGGGAAGTCAGAATTATATTTCAATGTATGAACAAATAGTAAAATTTAAATGGGGAAAAAGTAAAAAAAATAAATTATTATATCGTAAACGTTATCGATAACGTTTGCATTTGAAAATTTTGCAATGATTTAAACTATTTGTTAATGATTTGATAATGGGAATTCTATTGATTTTTTCTCTAGCCTTGGGTTTTCTCTTGGCTTTACTTTGTTTTCAAAAGAAATGCCTTAGCAAACCCTTATCTTTTGTATGATTTGGACCGAAAAAGTGTAAAAAATCCAATGGATTGCTTTGGAAAACTTACTCTTGATTTTTTATTTCCGAATATTTTCTAAATTAAATTATCAAATTGCTTGAGCCATGAAAAAAAGCATTACAATTAAAGACATTGCCAAGGAACTTAATATTTCTACTGCAACTGTTTCACGGGCTTTGAGGAATTCAAGTGAAATAAGTAAGGAAACAAAATCAGCAGTAATTAAGATTGCCAAAGAGATGGATTATCATCCCAATCTTTTGGCAAGAAGCCTGATAAATAAATCATCGAAAGTACTCGGTGTAGTAGTACCTACCATCAACCGTCAGTTTTGGTCCAATTCGATTTCAGGCATTGAAAGTGTGGCTTATAAAAAAGGCTATAAAGTAATGATATTTCAATCAACCGAGTCATACCAAAAAGAAGTTGAAATAGTAGAAACCCTTGCCAATAGTATGGTGGATGGAATTTTGATTGCTTTTTCTAAAGAAACTAAGGATTTTGCCCATATAGAACATATTATGGATAGGGGTATCCCAGTTTTACTTTTTGAGCGGGTTTGCGGGTCTCTCCAATTGTCTAAAGTAATCACTGATGATTTTTTGGGTGCCAAAATAATTGTTAATCATTTGGTTGAAAGAGGTAAAAGAAGGATAGCGTATATCGGTGGGCCATTGTCATTGACAGTTTGTATGGATAGGTTTTTAGGATACAAAAGCGCTTTGGAAGAGAACAATATTGCCTTTAACCAAGATTTGGTTATTGAGATTTCTGATTTTAATGCTGACTTTTCAGGGGAGGCGTTTAAAGAACTTTGGAAATTAGAAAACAGGCCAGATGCTGTTTTTTGTTTTGCTGATATCCTGGCAATCGGAATTTTAGCTGTTTCAAAAGAATTAGGCATTAGAATACCTGACGATTTGGCTATTGCAGGATTCGGTAATGATGATATTACTAAATATGTAAGTCCTTCAATTACTACTATGTCCCAACCTTCTTTTGAAATAGGTCAGCTAGCAGCAAGATTGATATTAAAAGAAATTAATTCTGAGGAAGAAGATGAGTTCGTTTTTAAAACGGAAATAATAAAGCCAAACCTTATTGTAAGAGAAAGTAGTTGATTTCAATCACTCCGCTGAGAATACAAATTGTGTCCTTGATTGGAATATCTCTTCGGGCATCAAGAGTATGGAGGGGAACCCGGTCTGATTGCAGGAATCAGGGAAATGCTGGGTTTCCAAACAGATGGCAGACCTTTTTCCATAGGTAACTCCATTTTTTCCTTTGAAATTATTTTCCAAGTGATTACCGGTATACACTTGAAGACCCGGTTCGGTGGTCGAAAGAATCAATTTTCTTCCTGATTCAGGGTCATATAGGACTGCACATTCTTCGGGTTGATTCAAGACAAAGCAATGGTCAATGCCACCGGCGATATCCAATTGTGGATGATTTCTGTGAATGGGTTCACTGATGGTTTTTAGGCGTTTGAAGTCAAAAGGGGTTCCGCTAACACCTGCAATTTCTCCTGTCGGCAAGCTGTGTTTATTCATGGGAAGGTATTTCTCAGCATCTACAAAAAAACCATGTCCTTCAATTGACTTGGTGAAATCTCCGGTCAAGTTAAAATAGGCGTGGTTTGTAGGGTTGATGATGGTTTTTTGATCGGAGATTGCCTTATAGCTTATCTCGAACCTCCCGCTTTCATCCAAAGTATAGGTTACCCAAATGTCAATTGCACCGGGATAATTTTCTTCGCCGTCTATGCTATGGTAATAAAATGTGACGCCAACCGAATTGTCAGTTTCAAAAGGTTCTGAATTCCAAACCTTCCTGTCCCAACCTTCAATTCCGCCATGAAGGTGGATTCCGTTTAAGTTTGCTGGAAGTTCATATGTTTTTTCTTCTAAATGAAAGCGGTTGTCTGTAATCCTCCCTGCAATCCTTCCTACTGTGGAGCCTATATAGCAATAATGTTCCTGATAATCTTTTTGAAGGTATCCTTCCAAGGTATCAAATCCAAGCACGACATCTTCCATGATTCCACTCCTGTCGGGGATTATAAGGAGCGTCCATGTTGCACCGTAATTCATCACTGAAACTTCAATCTGACCGGGAAGACTGAGTGTAAAAAGGTAGATTTTATCTCCTTTCGGAGTAAAACCAAATGTTTTTGAAGTTAATACAGGTTTCATAGGTGAGTATAGGTATAAAAAAAGCCATTTAAGGCTTTATGGTTTTTTCTTAGAGGAATTTCGGGCAACCAATGTGGTCAATAACACAAAGGATTGAGGATCATCCGGCACAATTTCATCCAATTGATCCAGCAAATGGTTGGCAGCCAATTGGCCCATTTCATAACCTGGCTGTGAGACCGTCGTCAGTGATGGCTCGACTACTGCGGAAGTGGGATTATTGGTAAATCCCGCAAGCGCAATCTGATCAGGGATTTTGATCCCTTTTTCTTTCAAGATCATCATGACATCCACTGCAAGAGGGTCAATCATCGCAAATATCGCATCGGGCAGGTCTTCGCTTTCGAGCATATCCAAAGTGACCTGACGGTTCATTTCGGGAGTCAGGTCAGTGACATAAACTTTGCTGTCTTTTTGAGAAATTCCGTATTCGGCCAAAGCTTCAAGATACCCTTCTTTCCTTTTTTTGCTGATATATAGGTCTTCGGGTCCTGAGAAATAGGCTATTTTTCTGCATCCCTGTTCCAATAAATGGTTGACTACCAAATAGGCGCCGTGGGCATCGTCCACTGTGATTTTGGAGACTGGGATTTCTTCAGTCACCCTGTCAAACATGATGAAAGGAATCCCCCTTTCATAAAGGTCATGAAGGTGTTGGTAGGTTTTTGTCTCCCTGCTGAGTGAAATCAATAAGCCGTCAACCTGTGAGGATACCAATGTCCTGATGTTGGCTTTTTCCTGCTCAAAAGATTCATTGGATTGACAGATCATGATATTATAGCCACGCTTATAGGCTGTATCCTGTATGCCGCTGATGTTGCTGGAGAAAAAATGGGATGTCAATTCAGGAACAATCACTCCCAATACCTTACTTCTGCTGATCCTGAGACTTTGGGCCAAAAGGTTGTATTGATAATTCATGCTTTTGGCCATTTCCACGATACGTTTTTTGGTATCGGGATGAAGCTCGGGCGAGTCTTTCATCGCCCGGGAAACAGTAGAGACCGACACGCCAAGTTTTTTGGCTATCTCTTTCATTGTAACCTGATGGCCTTTTTTCATGATTTGCTGGTGGTTATATAGGGTTTTTATTCTTGATAAACAGTGAATAAAACTGTCTGTCCGACTGCTTTCAGTGTTCTTCTATCTATGATTTCCATATTGTCCATATGGGTATGGTGGTAATGTCCGAATCCTGCTCTTGGTGAAAACTCAATGATATCGATCATCGGAATCCCCGCGTCTCTGTTGACAAAAACGTGGTCATCGATGATTTCGGGAGCATTTTCCATGATAAAGAAGTCTGAATATCCCAATTCTGAACCGAAATTCCACACTTTGTTGACAATGTTTTTGGCATAAACCATGGAATGGCCTTCTTTGTAGAATCTAGCACCCTTAGCCCCAACCAAGTCAACTAAAATCCCATAATAAGCGGAATAACCTTTTTCATGCGGATTTTTGGACCAATGCTGAGAACCAAGACACCACCAAACCTGCGAATTGTTTGGCCTTGTTGTATGCTCCGGTTCGCCGTCATCTTCCCCATCAAAAAGAATAAAATCAATTCCAATTTCCGGTTTTTGCTCGGAAAGGCTGATGATCCTGGCTATTTCAAGAAGGATTCCAACGCCCGAACCCCCGTCATTGGCACCATCTATAGGCTGGTCAACACGCTCTGTATCTTTGTCTGCGATTCGTCTTGTGTCCCAATGTGCTGCCAAAAGGACTCTCTTTTTTGCGGAAGGATTGTAGGAAGCGATGATATTGGTGAGGTTCCAAAGTTGGTTGTCATAGGTCTTGGCTTGGAATTCCTGGGTTTTTACTTCCAATCCAAAGCTCTCGAACTTTTGGATAAACCATTCTTTTGCTTTCCTATGCCCCTCAGTATTGGGAACCCGGGGACCAAAATCAACTTGTTTTTGGATGTAGGCAAAAGCGGAGTCAGCAACAAATTCCGGAACAGGCTTGTAGGAAACCGCATCCTTGATGGTATCAGTTGTTTTATCACCGCCACATGACCAAAGGAATACAATTGCAAGAAAGAATATTTCCCACCTATTCTTCATATGCCCAGTCAATTTTGTCTTTCATGTCTTTGACTACTATCCCCAATTCTTTTAATCCAACCCTGATTTCATCCACTTTGTCGTAGTTTCTGGCAGTTTTGGCTTCAATGTAGAGTTTTAATAAAACATCCAAAAGCCCATGTTGGTTATTGACCATCTCTTCTTCCAATCCCAAGATTTTTTCTACAAAAACCACATAGGTCTGGATCATTTTTTCAATAGTATCTTTTCCCAAAACAGATCCAATCAACTGCCCGGTATAGATAGAGTTGATTTTTTTCAAGAGGTTGAAAATATGTCCAATCGCCTGTGCTGTATTGAAATCATCGTCCATGGCACGGTAAGCATTGCTGATGCTGCTTTCCACTTGCTTGATCTGTTCTACATCCAATAAGACAGCATCATCGGCTACATATTCCAGTTTCTTTGCAATGCGCAAACCGTTGATGATTTTCTTGTATCCTTTTTGGGCGGCTTTCAGGGCTTCATTTGAGAAATCCAAAGTAGACCGGTAATGTGCCGTCAAAATGAAATAGCGAATTGTCATCGGGCTGTAAGCCTGCTCCAAAAGTTTGTGGTTTCCTGTAAACAGCTCCTGCAGGGTAATGAAATTGCCCAACGATTTGCCCATCTTCTGTCCGTTGATGGTGATCATGTTGTTGTGCATCCAATACTTGGCCGGATCCTGATGGTTGCATGCGTTGCCTTGGGCGATTTCGCATTCATGGTGCGGAAACATTAAATCCATCCCGCCGCCGTGGATGTCAAATTGCTTTCCAAGATATTTGGAACTCATCGCAGTACATTCCAAATGCCAACCCGGAAATCCGGTTCCCCAAGGGGATTCCCATTTCATCAGGTGTTCGGGAGAAGCATTTTTCCACAAGGCAAAATCCACAGAATTTCTCTTTTCTCCCTGCCCGTCCAAGTCTCGGCTACCACTGATAAGTTCATCCAAAACCCTTCCCGAAAGCTTGCCGTACTCGTAAGTTTCGTTGTATTTCAATACATCGAAGTAAACTGAACCATTTACCACATAGGCAAATCCTTCTTTCAAAATATTCTCCACCAAAGCAATCTGTTCAGGGATATGTCCTGTTGCCCTCGGTTCAATGCTTGGCTTCCAGGTATGGAGCGCTTCCATGTCCCGATGGTAGGAGTCAGTATATTGCTGCGCCACTTCCATCGGTTCCAACTGCTCCAATTTTGCTTTTTTGGCAATCTTATCTTCTCCCTCATCGGCATCTCCCTGCAAATGTCCGACATCCGT
>JBBRFK010000043.1:0-21124 GCA_038224435.1 Cytophagales bacterium
CCGAATATTAGTAAAAGACGATTTGCAGGTAGCAGAACATGACATTATTTTGGGATTGAATATACCCAATTATCCCAAAAAGCAGGTTTCTGATATACAGTCCGGCTTGGACATCGGCGAGGACCAGCCTTCATTTATTCCTTTCCATGCCTTTGGACCGGATAAAGGAAGTCAAACCTGTCCTGTTTGTAAATATGGAAGGTACCATGGTATTGTTTATTTTGTGGGAAACAACCCCAATTGGACCGATATCAAGAAGTGGTTGGTATTTTTAGAAACAGAAAGCCAAAAAAGGCAAAAATACCTCAAAGCCTATTTTGTTTATGGAAATGAAAAAGCTTACCAAAAATCTGAACGGGAAAAAGAACTTGAAAACCTTGGCAGGGACTTGAACCTCCAAAGGACTGCATTGACCTTTGTTCCCTCCTTTGGTGACTCCAAGACTGAGGCAAATCTGAACAAAATCAATCCTGAAACAGGGAACACTTTCATCATTTACAAAAACCGGAGGATAGTGGACAAATTCATTGACCTGAGCCCAACATCTGAAAATTTCACTTTGGTATCAAACACTTTAGACAAAACACGTGGAGATTTTTTTGGATTATCCGGGCTTCCCCACCTATGAATATAAAAGCCGACTTTATTACTAAAACCTCTCTTTTTTTTTGAATATATGGATGCGTTCGCATAGCTTATCCAACAGGTTTTGGGATTCAATTTATACCTGCAAAAGTGGGAAAACACGACTCTTTTTATTATCCTGCACTTCTCTTTTCTTGGGAAAGTTTATTCATTAATTTAGCCGAAACCATAAATCCAAAATATGAAAAAGTCGATTTTATTTTCAATACTCATTTTAAGCTTGGGATTTTCCCAGCTATTTGCTCAAACCAAGACTGAAGTCACGGGTACCTGGATCATGAATGTAGAAACAAACATGGGAAGCGGTTCGCCGACTTTCAAACTCGAACATGTGGATGCTACCAATCTTACAGGAACATACACAGGCCAATTGGGGGATTCTGTAGTAAAAGGGACGATCAAAGGAGAAGTCATTCACCTTGAATTTGAAATACAGGGCGAAACAATTGAATATGATGGAAAAATAAAAGGTGATCAAATGGAAGGAAAAGTCAAACTCGGTTCGATGGCCGAAGGGACTTTTACAGGAAAAAGAAAAGGAAGCTAATAAGTATCCTCTGAAAACAAACAAACCCGGGCAATTGTCCGGGTTTGTTTTTGTGTATTGAATCCAATTGTGAAACTTACAATTTTTTGATTCTGATATTTTTGAACCAAACTTCGTCTCCGTGGTCTTGCAAGGCAATTTTACCTTTCTTGAAAGTACCGAATCCTGTCATGGTTTTGAACTTGCTTTTGGCGATCAAAGCCTCCCATTCAGGAGTCCAAAGCGTCGTAGAAACGATCATGACACCATTGAGGTGAAGCTCTAGGTTATCGTCTTTGGAAATGATCTCGGCAAGATTCCATTCTCCAACAGGCTTGACAGTCTCTTCGCTACTGACGATCAAGTCATACAAATCACCTGCACGGTGGCTGACGATCTTTGCGTCAGGGTGTCCATTGTTGTCAAGGACCTGCATTTCCATACCGGTATTCCAAGGATAGGTAAATTCCGGCGCTTCATGTACAAAGAATATGATGCCGCTGTTTCCATTGGGTGCGATTTTCCATTCCACCTGAAGGTGGTAATTGTCAAATTCCTCATTGGTCACGATGTCACCACCGTCACCGGTCTGCCATCCAGCTTTGTTGGTAGCGTCAAGGTATATCGCACCGTCCTGAACTTTCCAGGCTTTACCGACTTCTCCTCCACCATATTTGGACCAACCATTGAAGGAAGTCCCGTCGAAGAGGCTGATCCAATCTGATTCAGGAGCGGTTTCGGTGACTTCCACAGTTTCGGTTTCTTTTGTTGTATCTTGGTTTCCGCCGCATGCAAATGCCATGGAAGCGCTCATCAAGGATACTATTGCTGCTTTTCTCATCCTTATTTCTTTAAAAGGAGGACATATTTCACCATCTCTTCCACGTCAGCCGGAGCGAGCTGCGGATGGGAAGGCATCATGATTTCACCCCAAGTACCTACGTGACCTTCGATCACATGCTTGGTCAGGAGGGCTATGTTTTCAGGTGTACTTTCATACTTGGCAGCCACATCGGCGTAAGATGGACCTACGATTTTTCTCTCCACCATGTGACAAGCTGTACAGCCGGCCTCTTTGGTCTTTGCCTGACCTGAAATGAAAAGCGGGTTGTCTTTGTATTTTTCCTCCAAACTAATGGGAGCAGCAGGTGGAGGAGTGGTGACCGCAGTCTCTGTAGTAGATGTTTCGGAAGTCGAACCTCCACCACAAGAGTATGTCAGTGCAGTTACGGCTATCAAGCCAAGAGTCAATGATTTGATCAGTTTCATAATATATAGGTTAATGGTAATTTAAATTCCTAAGATTTTTTTGTTGAAAGCCTCGTCAGCACCTGAACCGGCAAAATCATCAAAAGCTTTATCTGTCACCCTGATGATATGGTCAGCTATAAAAGGAGCTCCTTCAAGCGCTCCCTGCTCGGGATGTTTGATGGCGCATTCCCATTCGAGTACTGCCCAACCGGCGTAACCGTACTGCGAAAGTTTGCTAAAGATACCACTAAAATCTACTTGTCCATCCCCCAATGATCGGAATCTTCCGGCACGCTCTACCCAGCCTTGGTAGCCTCCATATACTCCCTGCTTTCCGGTAGGATTGAATTCCGCATCTTTGACATGGAACATTTTGATCCTTTCATGATAGAAATCAATGAATTGCAAATAATCAAGGCACTGCAATACAAAGTGGCTTGGGTCATACAGGATATTTGCCCGCTTGTGGTTGTTTACTTTTTCCAAAAACATTTCGAAAGTAATCCCGTCGTGAAGGTCTTCACCCGGATGAAGTTCATAGCAAACATCCACGCCATTCTCTTCAAAAGTATCCAAGATAGGTATCCATCTTTTTGCCAATTCGGTAAATCCCGTGTCGACCAAACCTGCAGGTCGCTGTGGCCAAGGATAAACCGTATGCCACATCAACGCACCTGAGAAGGTAGCATGGGCATTCAATCCAAGATTGGAAGAGGCCTTGGCTGCGAATTTCAGTTGTTGGGTAGCCCATTCAGATTTGGCTTTGAGATTTCCGGCGAGGTTTGCGGGAGCAAAGCCATCGAATAATTCATTGTAAGCCGGATGCGTTGCTACCAATTGTCCCTGAAGGTGTGTGGAAAGTTCGGTGATTTCCATGCCTGTGGCATTGACAATTCCTTTGATTTCGTCAGCATAGGTTTTGCTTTCTGCGGCTTTTTGGAGATCGATCAATCTCCCGTCCCACGAGGGAATCTGCACGCCTTTGTATCCGGCTGCTGACATCCACTCACAAATGCTTTTCAGACTGTTGAACGGTGCCTTGTCATCAGCAAACTGAGCCAAAAATACCGCGGGTCCTTTTATGGTTTTCATAGGTTTATTTAATTAAAGATTGGAAAATTTTAAAATTGAAAGACTGGAGGATTTTAAAGTCAGAAGGTTTTAAGGGTGAAAGTTCGATGATTGAGAGCGCAGACTTGAAACATGGTAGCTAATACATTGTTCCAATCCATCAGGCTTCGTTTCTCGCATCTCCTCTCTCTTTAATACTCCACCTTAAACGGCGTCCATTTCTGATCGGAAGCTGAGCTTACCAAGACATTTTCGATAAAAGCCATTCCACGGATACCGTCCTCAGCACCGGGGAAATCCCACCATTCTGCTTTGGGCTCCTCCCCTTTTCTCAAGGCATAAATGCACCTTGCATAGTTTCTGTAAATATTGGCAAAAGCTTCAATATATCCTTCCGGGTGCCCAGCGGGAGTTCTGCTGTTTTCATTGGCCATGGAACCGAGGTAGCCGTTTCCTGCCCTGTAAATCTCATCCGGTCTGTCAGACCATCTCAATCTCAGGGAGTTGTTATCTTCCTGCATCCATTCGAGGCCTCCTTTTTCACCGTAAATACGGATCTTGAGGTTATTTTCACATCCTGCATCTATTTGGGAGGCAGTAAGGATTCCGGAAGCATTATTTTCAAATCGCATCAAAACAGCACCGTCATCATCAATCGGGCGGCCCTTGACTTTGATATCCAAATCAGCACAAATTTTGACCACTTTGATACCTGACACATATTCCGCGAGGTTAAAGGCATGGGTACCTATATCTCCAAAGCAACCCGCTTTGCCGTTTCTTGCCGGATCGGTTCTCCATTCGGCCTGTTTGTTTTCGTATTCCAAGAGCTTGTGAAGCCATCCTTGGGGATATTCCACATATACTTTCCTGACTTCACCGATGACACCGTCTGCGATCATTTGCTTCATCTGCTTGATCATCGGATATCCGGTGTAAGTATGCGTCAGGCAAAATAATTTATCACTCTTTTTGATAATCTTGTATAGTTCTTTGGCTTCATCATAATTTATTGTCATCGGTTTATCCAAGACTACATGAAAACCTGCTTCCAGTGCTTTCTTGGTCGGGTCAAAATGGACATTGTTTGGCGTGACAATACTGATGATGTCGATTCTCTCTGATTCGGGCAAAGCCGATTCCTTTTGGATCATTTCATCATAAGAAGAATAAACCCTTGAAGGGTCGAGCATGAGTTCTTCGCCTGCCTGCCTTGATTTTTCGGGATTGCTGCTAAAAGATCCCGCAGTGATTTCAATCAAACCATCCATCAGCGCTGCACTCCGGTGAATCGCACCGATAAATGCACCCGGACCGCCTCCGACCATTCCCATTTTGAGTTTTTTCTGTGCCGCCATATTTATTCAGGATTTTTGGGTTTCAAGGTTTAAAATTTTGTGTCAAATTTATTGTAAGATAATTTATGATTTGTTTTCCCTTAATCACGAAATGAAATAAATGACCAATTGCGATAAGATGTTATGAGTGGTAAAGTTTTGAACCGCTTATTGCCTTATTTCAATCACTATTTCGGAAAAACTAAAATTAAGGTAAAATCCCTGAATTTTAAACATAAAATTGATACTTTACGGCTTCGTATCATCCGATTTTAACCACTTAACCACCTTCTATGCATTCGGTAACAAGAGCCCAACTTTCTTTCATGATGTTCTTAGAATTCTTCGTCTGGGGTTCCTGGTATGTGACCATGGGTACTTTTTTGGGCACCAATCTAGGCGCAAGCGGCGCGCAGGTTTCGGCAGCATTCTCCACACAGTCATTTGGAGCGATCATTGCGCCGTTTATTATCGGATTGATCGCAGACAGGTATTTCAATGCCGAGAAAATCCTTGGTTTTTTGCACTTAGTCGGCGCGGGCATCCTCTACATGTGCTATCAGGCCCAAAGTTTTGAATTGTTTTATCCTTTCATTTTTGGATACATGGTGCTTTTCATGCCGACTTTGGCTTTGGTCAATTCTATTTCTTTCAGGCAGATGAAAGACCCTGAAAAAGAATTTTCGCCGATAAGGGTATGGGGAACCATCGGTTGGATAGCTGCCGGTCTGTCGATCAGTTATGTGTTTTTGTGGGATGAAGTCGGAAACATGACCAATGGCTTCCTAAAAAACACTTTCCTGATGGCCTCCATATCCTCGTTGATTTTGGGTCTTTTTTCCTTTTCACTGCCAAAAACCCCTCCCAGAGCCAATAAAAATGAAAAAGTCAAAATTTCTGATTTGATTGGTTTGGATGCATTGAAACTACTGAAGGATAAAAACTACGCCATTTTCTTCCTGTCTTCTATATTGATCTGTATTCCTCTGGCGTTTTATTATCAGAATGCAAACCCATTTCTAGCTGAAATCGGGGTATCAGACCCCACCGGAAAGATGACAATTGGTCAGGTTTCCGAAGCTTTCTTCCTCTTATTGCTACCTTTTTTCTTCAAAAGATTTGGCTTTAAAATGACCATGTTAGCTGGTATGCTGGCTTGGGTGCTGCGGTATATGCTGTTTTCTCTAGGAGATGCCGGAGGCGGACTTTACTTATTGATTATGGGGATTGCCCTTCACGGAATATGCTATGATTTCTTCTTTGTCTCCGGTCAAATCTACACCGATTCCAAGGCTGGAGAGAAATTCCAATCTTCAGCACAGGGACTGATTACCCTAGCGACCTACGGACTGGGGATGTTGATAGGATTTGCTGTCGCCGGACAAGTCACTGATTTATATTTGAATGCCGATGGTACACATGATTGGAAGTCCATCTGGATGATTCCATCCGGTATCGCTATATTGGTGGTACTTATTTTCATGATTTTCTTTAAGAATGAAACAATGAACAAAAAACCTGAAATTAACCCTCTTGAATCATGACCCAGCTCAACAGAAGAAGTAGTATAAAAAAAATATTGCTGGGAACGGTTGCGGCTACAGGCCTGCCCCTCATCAACTCCCAGGCCGAAAGCCTTCCTTATCAGCTCAAAGGAAATGTAAACCATGCCGTATGTCATTGGCCATTCAATCCGATGACGCTTGAGGAACTTTGCATTGAAATCAAAAAAATCGGATTCAATGCGATAGACTTGGTCGGACCAAATAATTGGCACATCCTTCAGAAACATGGTGTGGAATGCTCAATGTGCAACGGGGGGGATATGGGAATCGTCAAAGGATGGAACGACCCTCAAAACCATGAACAGTTGATCAAAGGGTATGAGGAGATAATTCCCCTAGTTTCAAAGGCGGGATATAAGAACCTGATTGCCTTTAGTGGCAACAGAAATGGCATGGATGATGAAACGGGTTTGAAAAATTCTGCAGAAGGACTTAAAAAAATCATGGCAACTGCTGAAAAACACAATGTCATGATCATCATGGAACTGCTTAATAGTAAGGTAGACCATCCTGATTACATGTGTGACAAAAGTGCTTGGGGCATTGAACTATGCAAAATGGTAGATTCTCCAAACCTCAAATTACTCTATGACATTTACCACATGCAAATCATGGAAGGTGACCTAATCAGAACGATTCAAAGAGACCATCAATACTTTGGCCATTACCATACTGCGGGGAACCCCGGCAGAAATGAAATCGATGAGACCCAGGAAATCTATTATCCCCCGATTGTTCAGGCAATTCTGGATACAGGATACAAAGGGTATTTCTGTCAGGAATTTATCCCAAAAAAGGCAGATAAAATGGCTTCACTTGCCGAAGCCATCAAAATATGTGATTTATAAATAAACTCAATTAATAATTATGGCAGACAATTCGTATGACGCTATCGTGGTCGGCTCCGGAATCAGCGGAGGCTGGGCCGCGAAAGAGTTGACAGAAAAAGGGCTCAAAGTCCTCATGCTCGAAAGAGGACCTAATGTAGTACACAAAACCGATTACAAAACAGCCACCCTTGCTCCTTGGGAAATACCCCACAGAGGTAGAAGAACCACGGAGATGATGGAAAACCATCCAAATCTCAGAAGGGATTATGTCCTGAATGAGCTTAACCTTGATTGGTGGGCACACGAATCCGAATCTCCCTATATTGAAAAAAAACCATTCACATGGTTCAGGGGATATCAGGTCGGTGGCCGTTCCCTTCTATGGGGAAGACAGAGTTACAGATTGGGTGATCTGGATTTTGAGGCAAATCTCAAAGAAGGCATTGCGGTAGATTGGCCGATCCGGTATAATGACGTCGCTCCATGGTACAGTTATGTAGAAAAATTTGCCGGAATATCCGGTAACAAGGACGGATTGGCACAACTCCCGGACGGTGAATTCCAACCTCCCATGCCGCTCAACTGCGTGGAGAAAGATGTGGCTGAAAGGGTGAAAAGTGCCTTTGACGGCAAAAGGTTGGTTACCATAGGAAGGGTAGCAAACCTTACCCAACCTTTGGATGGAAGAACCCAATGCCAATACAGAAACAAATGCTCTCTAGGATGTCCTTTTGGTGGCTATTTCAGTACGCAGGCTTCAACCATGCCAGCAGCTGTAAAAACCGGAAACCTCACCTTGAGACCTTGGTCCATCGTCACCAAGTTGATCTATGACAAGGACACCAAAAAAGCCACAGGAGTAGAGATCATCGACGGCGAAACCAATCAAACCTATGAGTTCAATGCCAAGGTCATCTTTTTGTGTGCATCCGCATTCAACTCCACCTCTATCCTAATGAGGTCCGCAACTGATATCTGGCCCGAAGGATTGGGTAGCAGTTCCGGGGAATTGGGACACAATGTGATGGACCACCATTTCAGGTTGGGCGCCAATGGCACGGCTGAAGGATATGAGGATAAGTATTATTTTGGCAGAAGACCAAATGGCGTCTACATCCCTAGATTCAGAAATATTGGCGATGACAAAAGAGACTATGTCAGGGGTTTTGGATATCAAGGCGCTGCATCCAGATCAGGTTGGAGCAGAAATGTCGCTGAAATGAATTTCGGTGCACCTATGAAAGAGGCTTTGACCGAACCTGGACCATGGAATATGGGTATCACGGCTTTTGGTGAAATTCTGCCTTACCATGAAAACACCATCAAACTGAGTAAGGACCAAAAAGACAAGTGGGGGATTTCGATCTTGGAGATGAATGCCGAAATCAAGGAAAATGAAAAGAAAATGCGTGTGGACATGATGAATGATGCTGCAGAAATGCTTGAAGCGGCAGGATTGAAAAATGTCAAAACTTTCGATTCAGGCTATACATTTGGCCAAGGCATCCACGAAATGGGAACAGCAAGGATGGGCAGAGATCCAAAGACGTCTGTCTTGAACGGCAACAACCAAGTTTGGGATGCAATGAACGTATTTGTCACAGATGGCGCCTGCATGACTTCAGCTGCGGCACAAAACCCTTCATTGACTTACATGGCATTGACTGCTAGGGCTGCGGATTTTGCTGTCAACGAACTAAAAAAAGGAAATCTATAACTCTTAAAAAAATTGAATCATGGCAATGAATAGGAGAGACGCATTGAAAAGCGTCATTTTGATGATGGGAGGAACAATGGTCGGGGCCAATGTGATTCTTACCGGATGTGCCCCGGAAGACCAAATTGTAGGTCTGGAATTTTCGTTAAAAGATATCGCATTCTTAGACGAAATCGGGGAAGCAATAATCCCCACCACAGATACACCAGGAGCCAAAGCCATCGGCATAGGTGAATTTATAGTAATGATGGTAAAGGATACTTACAATGCCGAGCAACAAACCGCTTTCGTGGATGGCTTGAATTTCATCAGAAAAGATTTCAAATCAAGCAAAGGAAGCGATTTCATGGAGGCTACCTTGGAAGAGCGTACTGCCTATCTCAATGAACTTAAAGCCAAAGCAACCGCGGATGCAGAAGACAAAAATGCGGGCGTAATCAAAATGCTTCAGGATCTGACTGTTTTGGGCTATTTCACTTCAGAAGTAGGAGCTACACAGGAGCTGAGGTATATCGAAGTGCCGGGGAAATATGAACCTTGTATAGATTACAAGCCCGGAGACAAAGCTTATGCGCTCTAACTTAAACTTTACCAAAGAGACTGTCCTCGGACAGTCTCTTCTCAATTAAGCATAACCCAGAATGAAAAACAGAAGAAAATTTATTCAACTCAGTGCGGCAATGGGTGTTGGCGCATTCTTGCCTCTACAGTTTTGCTCTCTAAAAAAACAAACCGAACCAGGTGCGGAATTTGCAATTGGGCCATCGATAGGGATTTTGGACAACTTTGGCCTGCAACTATACTCTTTGAAAGAGAAAATGATGGGAGATCCTATCGCAACCATCAAATCCGTGGCCGGTTTTGGTTATACCCAAATTGAAGGCTATGACGGAGGAAAGGGTATATTCTGGGGTATGAAAAATACCGAATTCAAATCATTGACTGATGACCTAGGCTTGGATTTTATCTCCTCCCATGCAGATACATATACTAACCTAGACCAGCAGGCAGAACAAGCCGGCGCAATCGGAATGAAATACCTTATCAATCCTTGGGTTGGACCACAGAAATCAATGGATGATTTCAAAAGGATTGCTGATGACTTCAACAAGCAAGGTGAAATTTGCAAGAAACATGGAATCAAATTTGCCTATCACAACCACGCGTATACATTCATAGAACTTGAAGGTCAGATACCACATGATTATCTATTGGAAAATACAGATCCAGAACTAGTGGAATTTGAAATGGATACCTATTGGGTCTATACAGCAGGAAAAGATCCTATAGCATACATCAAAAAATATCCTAACAGGTTTACATTAGGCCATGTCAAGGACAAATCCGGTGATTTTGAATTTTCCGAACCAAATGGTTCAACCATAATTGGAACAGGAATTATGGACTTTCCAAGTATCCTCAGAGCTGGGATGGACAATGGCATGGACTATTTCATTGTTGAGCAGGAAAGATTTGAGGGAACAACACCATTGGAGGCTGCTGAAAAAAATGCAGCATTTATGAAATCTTTAGTATTCTAAAAAGAAATTCGCCTATATCCGATTTGTAGGCCTATTTGTATTATTCTACAAAATCTGATTTGATTGACCTCGATGTGTAAATCAACAGATAAATGATTACTATAAGTATTACCAAAGCGGCCACCTCAAATTGAGACCATATTTGTGACCTGGTGACCACCTTATCTGAATTGGTGGCTAATTTTTTTCCTTCTTCGATTTGTATCAAGGAAAGTTTCTCCAGGTCTAAAATGGCTTTTTCAATGTAGGAATTATACTGTTTTACTTTTTCTGAGTTAATACCTGTTTCTGTAGAGAAAAGAGATTGGTAATCTGCAATCCTCAAATTTTCCTGAATTATCTTTTTGAAGTCAGTCAAAAAACCTGCTTCTGTTATCGTCAATTTGGTATCTTCAAATTCTTTGACAAGGTTGAGGATTTCAGTTTCATAGGTGCTGATCTCATCTATTACATGGGAATAATCACTTTCAAACTGACAATGGTTTACCAATAATTTTATCCTGAAAAGTTTTTCTGAAATTGAAAATATATAACTCTCCACCACTAATCTGTCTTCATAGAACGACACGAATGAATTGCCGAGCTCATTAAAATTTCTCCTCTCAAGCACATTTTTTCCAAAAATCATGACGATCAGAACCGTCAAAACAATTGCGACTTTGATTTTACTTTTTTGGGTAATTGTTCTAGACATAATTTGGATAGGTTATGAAGCAATCTCAAATCTACAACAAACAAGTTGATCCAAGATGGTAAATATTATTACTGAAATTTAAGTCGAATTAAATTTTTTTGATTCAAATAACCTAAAAAACCTGACATTATTTGAATAAAAACCGGATCAACAGAAATATTAAAAACCAAAAAACCTCCCTTTTGAGGAGGTTTCTGTGATCCCGCTGGGATTCGAACCCAGGACCCATACATTAAAAGTGTATTGCTCTACCAGCTGAGCTACGGAATCATATTTTCTTGCTCTACCGTCCCGATAGCCAATGGGATACGGAATCATTTGTTTTTTATCAACAAGCAAAACCGACAAACAGAAACTCTTTTTAATAAATTGAGCATCTCTCTGGAGAGATGCTCTTGAATTCTTTCTGTGATCCTGTCAGGGATCGAACCTGAAACCTACTGCTTAGAAGGCAGTTGCTCTATCCAATTGAGCTACAGGACCGGTAAAATTGTCGGGGTGGCAGGATTCGAACCTACGACCTCCACATCCCAAATGTGGCGCGATACCGGGCTACGCTACACCCCGAACTTATTCAATCTATTTTGAAAAACCTTTTGATTTTTCAGTGATCCCGCTGGGATTCGAACCCAGGACCCATACATTAAAAGTGTATTGCTCTACCAGCTGAGCTACGGAATCATATTTTTTGCTCTTTCGTCCTGATAGCTATAGGATTACGGAAAACCAGTATTTCATTACCCCATTAGGATCAATTTCTGCAATTGGAATCCTGTTTTTTTGATTCCTTCTACCAATTCATAGTAGGAATCTATTACGATTTGATTTGTTTTTTTTTAAATCATTACCGTAATTGGAGTGCAAATTTAAGCCTCTGAATTTAAAATGCCAAACCTAAACCGAATCTTTCTTACAAAATTTATAATTTTTTTATTCGCTTTCTTACAAAGCTTTAATTGTCAGGCCAATATATCCAAGCTCCAAATAGCAGATTCTTTGTTTTCTACAAAGAATTACCAGGAAGCAATGTTAGTTTATGATGATTTGCTCATCAATGAAGAAACATTCTCTCCAGCCATGCTATTGAAGATGGCTTTTATATCTGAAGGAAAGGGCGATTATTCAAGCGCAAGTTTCTTTTTGGCAAAATATTATGACCAAAATCCAAATCAAAGAGTAATCACCAAAATCAAATCCCTGACAGAACAAGTCAATCTCATCGGATATGAACTTGATGACGGCGATAGGCTTTTTAAATTTGTCACTGATTTTCAAACAGAACTTTCGAGTACATTTTCATTTTTACTCTTCCTTTCTCTGATTCTTTTATTTGTGTTTAGGACCAAGGCGGATAAACCACGATACTACCTTCCCACAGCGGTTTTGATCGTTTTGGTTTTTGTGGTCAATAATTTCCTTTCAGAACCCAAGACAGGAATCGTCACGGGAAGTCCCACGCTTATCATGGATCAGCCCACCGCGGGTGGAAAACTGATTGAGGTAGTAGAACCGGGCCACAGGGTTGTCATCAAATCCACGAAAGACGTATGGTACGAAGTGTCTTGGGGTGAGAAGGTGGCTTTTGTCAAAAAAGACAACATCACAAGATTATAGTGCCTAAAAATCCAAAGGCTCAAGGTTTTTAAAATGCCCGTTCATCTGGATTTTCTTTTTGGAAATCTCAATGTCCCTTATGATTGGGATGACCTTCATCATGTGTCTGACCAGAAATTTGATCCTCTCCGATTCCTTTGTCATCGTCATAAGCTCATATTCTTCGGGTAGGCTTAATCCCATTTTATGGGCAAAAGTAAAGGAATTGATATCCAGTGGCACTAAATCGATTTGATATTCCATCAGTCTAAAAAGCTCCTTCAGATAAAAAATAAATTCAGCATATTGATTTTCTCCCACCCTAGGGTCATTTTCGTAGTAGACCACGTTGCCTCCAGCATATAGTTTGTCGACCTCAGGGTTTTCAAAGGAAAGCATCTCAAAGACCCTTTTGCCCCGGGTCCTTATATCCATCCTGCCGTCATCATACTCTTTTGACACTTCCTCCAACTCCACTTCAGTTCCAAAAGGCATCAGCTTATCGATGTAAACGGCGATTCCAAAAGTACCCTTGCCAGCCTGAATATCCTTTATAAGCTGCTTATACCTGGGTTCAAAAATATGGAGATTCAATTGTTCACCGGGAAAAGCAACGAGTTTTAGAGGAAATAAAGGCAGATGATGATCCATATGATTTGTAACCCTTTGGGTTGATTTTAGTTATTTTTTTACTTCCAAATTCATTCCAAGTTACGGATAGGCATTTGAAGTTTGTAACAATCACCGACAAAAAAGGCTGTCCCACTTCTGAGACAGCCCTTTTTTTGCAAAGCATATTCCGGTTAGGATTTGCTTGCGATATAGGTCAATAGGTCTACGACTTTATTGGAATAACCCCACTCATTGTCATACCAAGCTATTACCTTGACGAAGGTATCACTCAGTTGGATACCGGCTTCGGCATCAAAAATGGATGTTCTTGGATCACCGTTGAAATCTGTGGAAACAACAGCGTCTTCTGTATATCCTAAGACACCTTTCATGGTGGTTTCAGATACTTCTTTCATTTTTGCACAAATCTCTTTGTAAGTAGCAGGCTTCTTCAACCTTACTGTCAAATCAACGACAGAAACATTTGGGGTTGGAACCCTAAATGCCATCCCGGTCAATTTTCCGTTCAATTCAGGGATTACCTTACCTACTGCTTTTGCTGCACCTGTAGATGAAGGGATGATGTTTTGAGAAGCGCCTCTTCCGCCTCTCCAGTCTTTGGAAGAGGGTCCGTCAACGGTCTTTTGGGTAGCTGTGGTGGCATGGACAGTCGTCATCAAGCCTTCTTCGATGCCCCAATTGTCATTCAAAACTTTGGCAATCGGCGCAAGGCAATTGGTGGTACATGATGCATTGGAAACAAATACCATATCCGAAGTATACGAATCTTCATTTACGCCCATTACAAACATTGGGGTGTCATCTTTGGAAGGTGCTGACATAATTACTTTTTTGGCACCGGCATCAATATGTCCTTGGGCAGTTTCTTTGGTAAGAAAAATACCTGTTGATTCTACTACATAATCGGCACCGACTTCTCCCCATTTCAAGCTTGAAGGGCTTTTTTCTGAAGTGACCCTGATTTCATTTCCATTTACTACCAATTTCCCATCCTTCACCTCCACACTTCCGTCAAATCTTCCGTGGGTAGAATCATATTTCAGCATATAAGCCATGTAATCTACGTCGATAAGGTCGTTGATAGCCACGACCTGAACATCACTTCTACTTTGTGCTGCTCTAAAAACCAATCTACCGATCCTTCCGAATCCGTTGATACCTACTTTAATTTTGCTCATAGTTATTTTTTTTATTGTTGTTCTGGTTAGTATGCAAAAAGGAATTTCTAAAGGTCAAAATCTCATTAATTTGAAATAACCTGATACTTATATGGGATAAAATTACCAAATATATCTTGCTCCCCAAAATAATTAAAGGATTGAAAATGAACATTTTAAAATAAGGACAAAATACAATCGATTGCGAAAAAATCTCCAAAAACCAAATCTCTGATAATCAGAAGCATAATTTTAATTTGGATTTTTGATTAAGAAATAAATACCGGTTGATTAACTTGAGTGATTTCAAACGAAAGCGGCAGAAATCAATTTCATTAAATTTTTATCAAAATCAGATCTTAGCAAGGATGTCGTTGAAGGTTTGGCTAGGTCTCATTACTGCAGAGATTTTGGCTTCATCCAGTTTGTAATATCCACCCATGTCAACTTTTACCCCTTGTACATCAATGAGCTCTGATACAATCTTTGCTTCATTTTCAATCAATTCTTTGGCTATTGGCCCAAATTTGGTTTTCAGATCCAAATCCTTATCCTGGGCCGCCAAAGCTTCTGCCCAATACATGGACAAATAGAAATGACTTCCTCTGTTGTCCAATTCTTTGGCATCTCTTGAAGGTGATTTGTCATTCTCAAGGAATTTACCCGTAGCCTGATCCAAGGTCTCTGCCAATACCTTCGCTCTTTCATTGGAGAAAGCATCTCCCAAATGCTCAAGCGAAACGGCCAAAGCTAGAAACTCACCCAAAGAATCCCATCTGAGATGGTTTTCTTCCATCAATTGCTCGACATGCTTTGGAGCAGATCCACCGGCTCCTGTTTCAAACAAACCACCTCCGTTCATCAAAGGAACGATGGAGAGCATCTTGGCGCTTGTACCCAATTCCAAGATCGGGAACAAATCTGTCAGGTAATCCCGCAATACATTTCCTGTTACAGAAATGACATCTTTGCCAGATTTGATTTGCTCCAAAGTAAATCTTGTGGCTGCCTCAGGTGTCATGATACGGATGTCCAAACCTTTGCTATCATAATTGGGAAGGTACCGGTTGACTTTTTTGATGATTTCAGCATCATGGCCTCTTTTTTCGTCCAACCAAAAAATGGTAGGAACTCCTGTAGCTTTTGCGCGATTGACAGCTAGCTTCACCCAATCTTGAACAGGTGCATCTTTGGTCTGACACATCCTCCAGATATCACCCTTTTCTACCTTTTGCCCGATCAATATCGCACCTGCGTCAGACACTACTTTTACGACTCCGTCAGCCTCAATCTCAAAAGTCTTGTTGTGTGAACCGTATTCTTCCGCAGCCTGTGCCATCAATCCTACATTAGGAACACTTCCCATAGTAGAGGGATTAAAAGCTCCGTGTTCCTTGCAAAAATCAATCGTTTCTTGGTAAATGCCCGCGTAGCTACGGTCAGGAATTATTGCTTTGATGTCCTGCAATCTGCCATTTTTGTCCCACATCTTACCTGATGTTCTGATCATCGCAGGCATGGAAGCATCGATGATGACATCACTCGGTACGTGCAGATTGGTGATTCCTTTGTCAGAATTTACCATTGCCAACTCCGGCCCATCAGCCAGACATGCTTCAATATCAGCTTCAATTTCTTTTTTCTTTTCAGCAGGAAGGGAAGATAGCTTGGCAACTAAATCCCCAAAACCATTATTCACATCTACACCGATTTTTTTCAAAGTTGCAGCGTGCTTTTCAAAAACGGGAGCAAAGAAAACTTTCACCGCATGACCAAAAATAATCGGGTCAGAAACCTTCATCATCGTGGCTTTCATGTGGAGCGAAAACAAAACCCCTTTTGCTTTTGCATCTACTTTTTGTTCCTGAAGAAATTGCCTCAGCGCTTTGACACTCAATACAGAAGCATCGATGATTTCTCCTTTTAGCAAAGCGAGCTTCTCTTTCAATTTGATTACTTCCCCTTCATTGGTATGCAATTCAATATTAATTGAAAAAGCATCTTCAAGCGTGACCGATTTTTCACTACCGTAAAAATCCCCATGGCGCATTGTTGCCACATGGGTTTTGGAATCAGCGGACCACTTTCCCATGCGGTGGGGATGGTTTTTGGCATATTGCTTCACTGCCAATGGTGCCCTCCTATCCGAATTTCCTTCCCTCAAAACAGGATTGACTGCACTTCCCTTTACTTTATCGTATTTTGCTTTTACTGATTTTTCTTCTTCGCTTTTGGGATCATCAGGATAATCAGGCAAGGCATATCCCAAGCCCTGCAATTCTTTGATCGCTGCTTTCAACTGTGGCATGGAGGCAGATATATTCGGCAACTTGACAATATTCGCCTCAGGCAAAGTGGCTATATTGGCTAACTCCAATAGGTCATCATTGATGCGCTGCTCTGGTTTTAAGTACTTTGGAAACAAGGCAATAATCCTTCCTGACAAAGAAATGTCTCTGGTCTCCACAACGATTCCTGCAGAATCTGTGAAGGCTTTGACAATAGGAAGCAAAGAATAGGTAGCCAAAGCAGGTGCTTCGTCAGTCAGCGTATATAAAATTTTAGCTGTTTTTGTGGTCATTTTCAATAAAATCAGAAGGTGTAACAATACTTACATGAAAAAGCCCAAAAAAGGTATCCGATGGAATCAGATTTCATATAAAATATCTTAGGCCTCTTTCAAAATTACGGCTAAAGTAAGCAAATTATCGCTGTTTCAAAGAGGGATTATACCAAGGGGAAATTGGTTAAAGGAAGTAGAAAATCCGGTGAGAAACGGAAAAAATCTTCAATGGGTTTCTATAAAGTCAAATCAAATCTGTCTGCATCCATCCATGCCGGAAATTTAGTCCGGTAGTCTTGAAGGGCATCAAGATCCAAGTCAACATACAGAATTTCTTCATTGCCGTCAGAAAAAACCAAAGCATCTCCTTTAAAATTATAAGCTGCAGAATGCCCTGAGTAAGGGACATCATTTCCATCCTGCCCTATTCTATTCACTCCTATGGAATAGGAAAGGTTTTCTACCGATCTGGCTTTCAACAAAACATCCCATGCGCTGATTCTCGGACTTGGCCAATTGGCTACGTAAATGAGGAGATCAAATTCTAATCCCCCATCCTTTATCCTGTTTCTTGACCAAATCGGAAACCGAAGATCATAGCAAATCTGCGGCATGATTTTCCAACCTTTCAGTTCAAAAACTTTTCTTTCTCTTCCCATATCATAATGAGAACCTTCCCCAGCCATCCTGAACAGGTGTCTTTTGTCATAAAAGTCAACTTTCCCATCGGGATTGACCCAAAGAAGCCGATTGTAAAAAAGTCCTTTTTCTTCAATTATGATGCTGCCGGTAACCACAGCTCGGGTTTGTGCCGCGATCTGTTTCATCCATTTGGTCGTGGTGAAATTCATCGGTTCAGCTACTTCCCTGGCGTCCATCGTGAATCCCGAAGTAAACATTTCGGGCAAAATGACCAAATCAACAACCGAAGATAAATTCAAGACCTTCTCTTCCAACATGGCCATATTGGCGGTCTTGTCCTTCCAATAAAGTTCAGTCTGAACCAAGGCGATTTTCAACGAAGAATCTGACATGATGCTTGAGTAAATGGAATGTTTATTTCAATGGGTAAATCATCCTGTAATCAGTAGAAACTTTTCCTTTGCTGATGTCAATCAATTTGCTTAGGACCATTCTTTTTTTGAGGCCTTTGAGGTAATCGATAAAAAGTATGCCCTCCAAGTGGTCATATTCATGCTGGATAACACGGGCTGTCATTCCTGAAAATTCCTCTTCCTTCAGCTTCCAGTTCTCGTCAAAATATTCCAAGGTGAGTTTTTCAGGACGTATGATCTCTGCCCTGATTTCAGGGATACTGAGACAGCCTTCTTCAAAACTATAATCATCTCCGTACTCATCCAATATAATAGGATTGATAAATACCCTTCTGATTCCTTTCTCTTCATCTTTTTCATCAAGCATCAAGGTGCTGTCAATCACAAAAAGTCTGATTCCTTTATTGATTTGAGGTGCTGCCAGTCCGACTCCGCTAGCATTGTCCATGGTAATGAACATGTCTTGGATCAGTTCATTGATGTTTTCGCCTTCATGGATTTCTTCTGCCTCCCTTTTCAGGATAGGGTTTCCAAAGGCGACTATTGGGTAAATCATATTTGTGCTAAGTAAGATTGTAAGATGATGGCAGCACTGATCTTATCTAGGTTGCCGGTCTTTTCGATTCTATCCTTTTTTTTGGTTCCCATAGCGATCATGCTTTGCATGGCCATTTTGGATGTAAAGCGTTCGTCAACAAGGACTATTTTTTTGTCGGGATATAATTTTAAAAGCCTTTCTTTGAGGCTGAGGACTCTGGGAGTCATTTCGTTTGGATTGCCGTCAAGGTGCTTTGGATGCCCCAACACGATGGTTTCCACTGCCTCTTTTTGAAAATAGGCATTGAGAAAATCAATGAGTTTATGGGTCTCTACGGTCTCAAGGGGATTTGCGAGCATCTGAAGTATATCCGTAACTGCGATACCGGTTCTTTTGGTTCCCAAGTCAATGGCTAAAATTCTGCCCATCAGTTATTGCGGATTTTCTTTTTTATTTTTCTCAACACTTCTTTTTCCAGTTCTATTGCTTTTGGAAAAAGCAGCTGATCTTCAATCTCGGCATGGACGCTCAGTTCCTTTTCAAAAACCTGCAGCTCATTGTAAAGCACTTTCATGCTGATGGGCGCTTCTTCGGGCAAAAAGTAGTTTTTGGTCAGTTTCCTTATTCCCTCCATTTCATCATCATGGGCATCATGGGCTTCTGAAAGCAAAGAAACAGGACTTTTTTCTAAAATATGAAGGGCATCATTGAGACGGTATTCATCAGCTTCGATTTGGTGCAGCAACTTGATTCTATTGAACAGGCGACTCTCTTCCTCATGGATATGGTGGATAAAATCATCTACGAAAAGAGGAAACAATATTCTCAGATCTGCCAAAATCCCGGCATAAGATTCTTCTTTGACTTTTATTCCCGAAATCATATTGGACAAAAACGGTAGTTCCTGTCTGACAAAAAAGTAATGTTTTCTTTTGAGGTAGGAGACAAGGACTTCGATCGGATGCAGGTATAATTCTTCCGAGGTAGGTTCTTTTATGCAGGCCCAGGATTCGAGTTCGTCTATCAACTGTTGGGAATTGATTTTGAATTTTTTACATACCTCAAAAAGAGAGTTATGTTCATATTGAAAAAAGCTGATACCAAAATAATGCAGCACGGCAGCAAAGACATAATTCTCGGAAACGAGTTCTTTGATGGGGCTTTTTTCGATATCTTTGGAATCAAACATGTTTGCAAAATTAAGTTAATTTAACCAATTACACTTAGACTATTGACCAAAAATGAATTTATTGCAGATATCTAAACGAAATGACCCAAATTTCAGTTTAGAGATATATTTGGATTTCTTTAATTGCCTAAAAAAGAACTTGAATTTATTAACCGGAGGATATCGTGAGCGAAATTAAAAACACAAAACAGCAAATAAGACTGCCATTGATTCTGGCTTTGGCCATATCCGCAGGGATCTGGATCGGAGCGACATTTGCAGAACCAAAAAGTGACACCAATGACCTCAAAGCAGCTATCTACAAGCTTCAGGAAATAATCACTTACATCAACAGGGATTATGTGGACAGTGTCAACACCAATGAACTTGTGGAGTTTGGCATTGAAAAAATGTTGGAGAAACTTGACCCACACTCTACCTACATACCTGCAAGGGATGCGACTTTAGCAAAATCGGAATTGGACGGAGAATTTGATGGAATCGGCGTAGAGTTTGGTATAATCAGAGATACCATTTACGTAGTAGCACCTTTGACCGGCGGACCATCCGAGAAGCTTGGAATCCAGTCTGGGGACCAAATAATAAATGTTGACGGAAAAACGGTAGCTGGCACTGGGATCACGAACCGCGACGTTTTTGATTTATTAAGGGGTCCGAGAGGCAGCACAGTGAACGTGGATGTCAAAAGAAAAAACCAAAAAGACTTGATCCCTTATGACATCATCAGGGATAAAATACCGCAATACAGCATCAACGCCTCCTACATGGTAAATGATGAGGTTGGATATATCAAAGTAACCCGGTTTGGCGCTACGACCCATGAGGAATTCAAAAAATCCGTGACGGAACTCAAAGAAAAGGGGATGAAAAAACTTATCCTTGATCTTCAAAACAATCCCGGAGGGTATATGGGTGCCGCCATCAGCATTGCCGACGAAATCCTGAACTCCAATTCGCTGATAGTATCCCAAAAAGGAAAATTAAACAGGTACAACCAAAAAGCATTTGCAGTAAAGCCGGGACTTTTTGAAGACGGTTCAGTGATTGTCTTGATCAATGAAGGCAGCGCCTCCGCATCGGAAATAGTCGCAGGCGCTTTGCAGGACAATGACCGCGGATTGATAGTCGGCAGAAGGTCTTTTGGAAAAGGGTTGGTTCAGATGCCAATTGACCTGTCAGATGGCGCAGAGTTAAGGTTGACCATTGCACGGTATTATAC
>JBBRFK010000044.1:0-21110 GCA_038224435.1 Cytophagales bacterium
AACATCAACACCGGTACTGTGACCAATGTAGCGCAGTTTGGTCTTGCAGGAGCTAATGGTGGTGTTTCTGTATTTTATGATCCAACTGTCACTTTAACCAGTGGTGCCAATACGATGACTATGACAAGTCAAGTTGTTGGAAATGCTTCTGCTGCCAATAGGGCAATTGCAGTTCCTGTGCCAAGCAGCTCTACTGTGACTTTAGCAGCCAATGCTTTCTTCCTTTGGATTGGAGGATCTATTCCCGCTCTTGCTGCTCAGGCTGTAGGTACTTATACAGGTACTTTCAACATCAGCGCTGAGTATAACTAGGATTACAAAAACAAACCTCAAGTCGGCGGTTACCCCGCCGACTTTTCCAACTCTTCAATTATATGAAAAAGATATTTCTAGCTTCATTATTGGGCTTTTCTTTGTTTCTGGCTATGCCGGTTACGGCTCAGATATCCATCGCGCCGACTTCGGTATTCATGGATGAAAATGGTATTGCCTCCCTTTACATCACCAATCCTTCAGAAATCATCCAGGAAATCAACGTGAGCTTTCTATTCGGCTATCCCGGAAGTGATGACTTGGGTAACCTGATCATGGTTTATGGAGACAGTGTCAAAGACAAGCAGTATGGACTTGGTGACAGGTTGAGGGCATTTCCAAGAACTTTCGTATTGGCACCACAGCAGCAGCAGACAGTAAGGTTGCAGTTAAGGCCGGATAGGTCTTTGCCTGCCGGAACTTACTTTACCCGTGTCAAGGTGACTTCCAATAACCAAGCCCAAGAAGTGGGTCAGGTGGTAGAAACCGAGGTTTCCACCCAGATCAATTTCAAATTTGATCAGGTGATTGCTGCTTTTTACAAAAACGGCCAGACAAATACTGGTCTTGAGATTGGCAATGTGGCCACTTCCATTACCGATGGGAAGATTAGGGCGATTGCCGATTTTACCACTACCGGAAATTCACCTTTCCTTGGAAGTGTATCCGCATCTCTAAAGGATGCCAATGAGAAGACCGTTTCCCAAAAGGAAGAAACAGTCGCCATGTATTTCTATGGAAAAAAAGGTGTAGAAGTAAGCATTCCTGAAGATTTGCCTTCCGGAGAATACCAACTAGAACTGCGATTTGAAACAAAACGTGCTGATATACCCTCTTCTGATCTGGTACAAAGCAGTCCTATAACAAAAAGGGTTTTGGTTCGGATACAGTAAACCATGATCCGTTAAATGCGATTTACATTTGGGTTTTAACGACTTTCAAATCCTATTTCTATCCAAATCAAGCAAGGTCATTAGGTCTTCGGTCTTCTATCAGTAATCCAACCATAGGGTCGGCAACCGATAGAAATGCTAAAAATCAAATTGATTAAAATAATTTATCTCGCTCTTTTTAAGATATTACTTTGGCTCACCCATTTCTTTTTTTCGATGTAAGAAATTTAAAGCGGATTCTTTCCGTGCTTTTCATGGTTTTTTTGGTGTTTTCTTCCAAAGACCTGCAAGCACAGCAAGAACCTGATGGAGAAGCCATGCTTACTTTTGCCTATCCTTCTTTGGGACAGGCATATGTGAATGTTGTATTTTTTGATAACGTGCCCTATTTGCCTTTGGGCGAAGTGCTGAGCATGTTGTATATCGGTAATGAAAGGACAGACAACGGCAAAGGACTTCAGGGATTTTTTCCTACCAAAAATGACAAATGGCTTATTGATCCGCTTCTGGGATTGGTGACCATCAAGGGAAACAGAGAAACCCTTCCTGCCGATAAGTTTTACATGGGAGAAATGGACATTTTTCTCCACCCTGACTATTTTTCAAGGATTTTCGGGTTGAATTTCATGGTAAATTTCAATGCCCTTTCCCTCAGCCTCACAGCAGAGCATCCCCTTCCCATAGACGAACGTCAAAAAAGGGAAGCCATGAGAAGAAAACTGCAACAGTCTGCCGCAAACCGACAAGATTCTGTGGCTCCCCTTTTATATGGAAGAGACAGAAAGTTGTTTGCCCCGGGGATGCTGGATTATAATTTCAATTACAATTATGCAGATGCCGGTCAAAATCTAGGCATCCTGATGAATGTCGGAATGGAGCTTTTTGGTGGAGATATCCAAGGTTTGTATTCCGGTACGGTACAGGAAGGCAGCCTTTATTCCGCTTTTTCGGGTCTACGCTGGAGGTATGTATTGCCGGGCGGATTGCTTCCGGATGAAAATGTCGGCATGACTGGAATCTCGGTGGGTCAGCTCAATACCACAGGACTCAATAATTCCGTTGGACTTTTAGGTGTCGGCATCACCAATAATCCGGTCATCCCGAGGATGAAGCTGGATGTTTTTGTAATCGATGGCTACACCGAACCTGATTCGGAAGTGGAGCTCCTGATCGGCGGTCAGCTGGTGGATTTTCTCAGGGCAGATGATGTGGGATATTACAGGTTCAATGCTCCCATTACTTTTGGTGTCGTCAGGCTTGCCATCAGGATTTATACCCCACAGGGAGAAGTGAAGATTGAAGAAAGACAATTGCAGATTCCTTTTACTTTTTTGCCCAAAGGATTTGTGACTTATAATGTACAAGCCGGGATAGCAGAAACAAGCCTTGACAGTCTTGATAAGGAACTGATCGGGCATGCAGACATAGCCTATGGGATTACCAATGCGCTGACAGTCAGGGCTGGGGTTGATAATGGTTCTGTCTTTGGAAAAGAGTTGACTTATGGCGTATTGGGCTTGTCAGCCAGGATTTTACAGCAATACCTCCTCAATGTTGATGTATTGCCTGACAGGTATTATCAGGCTTCGGCCTCGGTTTTTTATGCCAACAATACCAGTATCAATGCCCAGTTTACCGAATTCGTACCTGAATCTGAATTCAACTTTGTGGGCCAATTGAGAGAGGCGAACATAAATACATTTTTTCCTTTTAAAACTTTCGGCAAATTCTCCGGATTCAGGTTGACCGGTGAAAGACAATGGTATGTAAGCGGATTCAGGACAAATTTTCAAACGGATTTCAATACACAGATAGGCAGGGTCGTAGCGCGTATCAATTACCGAGGACGAATCAGTGGTTTTAACGATAACGGGACTGGACAAGAGCCACCGAATATATTCAATACCTTTGGGCAATTTACAGCATCGGCAACGTACACGCTCAAAAGGGATCCAAGTATCCCTGTATTTGTGCGGGGGATGTTTTTCAGGGGACAGTTTAGGTACGACACCCAATTTAAAGCCCCAAATTCCTACAATTTCATGTTGTCCCAGACTTTATTTAAAATGGGCCGGTTGACGATGGGATACGACAAGGATATCGTGAGGGGAAAAGGTCAGTTTCAGTTGGGATTCCTGTATGATTTCAGAGGGCTGAGGACTTCAACGCAGTTTTCTGCCAGCAGGAATTCGTATTCCATGCAACAGGCGATCACAGGTTCTCTAGGCATAGATCCATCGGGATACATCCTACCGGACAACAGGGATCAGGTCACCCGATCAGGAGTTGCGGTACGCCTTTTCATTGACTCCAATGAAAATGGGGTTTTTGATCAAGGAGAAATGGTAGTTCCGGCCAAAGCCGTCCGCTTGGACAGATCAGCAAATATGCTTTTGGGTTCGGATGGGATTTTGAGGATTACCCAATTGCAGTCCTATTGGAAATACCAGATGGAGGTAGATATCCACGCCCTTCCCAATCCCAATCTCGCACCGAAAGTGAAACGCTTTACCTTTGTTGCTGAGCCAAATAGGTACAGGAATATTGACATTCCGCTTTATCAGACAGGAATCATTGAAGGTTTTGTGGTGGTGGACAATGGTGGAAAAGAGGAAGGGTTGGGTGGATTGAGGTTGGTGTTGGAAAAACTGAATGACAGCGAACCCTTGCAACTTCTGCGGACATTTACTGACGGAGGGTTTTATGTATTCGGCTTGATGCCGGGTAAATACAGGCTTTACGCTGATCCCAAGCAATTGGAATTTATGAATGTCAGCTCAGAACCTGGAATCCTGGAGTTTGAAATCAAGGCATTGGCAGACGGGGATTATCTGGAGAATCTGAATTTTAAGCTGAGGTATAAAAAGTAGTAACCTGAATAGGTATATCCTTATCATTGCTGTAGATTTTCGAATTGTCGAATGACCGATGTTGTGACCTTTTTAGCAATTTGACTTGATTCGTTTTGGTTTAGACTTTGTTGAATGAGGATATAGATACTAGGAAAAGTTGAAATTCCGAGGCTGGCCTGATCATTTGAAATGAAATCAATACCAATAAAAAAACCATCCCGCTTTTAGGCAAAGATGGTTTTCTTGGAGTATTAAACTTCAACTGTTTATCAAATTGTTAAAACCTTCAAGGTCTGGAAAAGGCCTCAGAGATTTTCAATTAATTGTTTCTATCCACACTTACCTGATCTAATCCTCTTTTTTTCAAGAGCGCATCGATCTTTGGTTCAGTACCGCGGAAGTTGACATACATCTTCATTGGGTCATCTGTACCGCCCCTTTCGAGTATTTCTTTTCTGAAAGCCAAAGCTTTTTCAGGGTTGAAGAGTTCGGTTTCTTTGAAAGCCTGGAAGGCATCCGTATCCAACACCCCGGACCAGATGTAGCTGTAGTAGCCTGAAGAATATCCGCCTGCAAAAATGTGCTGGAAGTAGGTGCTTCGGTACCTTGGGATGATTTCGCCCATCAGACCGATTTTTTCCAAAGATGCTTTTTCAAAATCATTGGAGCTGCCGATGATTTCTTTCTCTTGGGTATGGTAATCCAGGTCAAGCAGAGATGCAGCCAAGTATTCTGTCGTGGCAAATCCCTGTCCGAAAGTCCCGGAGTTTTTGAGTTTCTCGATCAATTCATCAGGAATAGGTTCACCTGTTTTGTAGTGGATCGCATATTGTTTCAAGACGGTCGGTTCGGTAGCCCAATTTTCCATGATCTGGGAAGGTAGCTCGACAAAGTCCCTAGGAACTGAAGTCCCGGCAAGGCTCTTGTACTGGACATTGGAAAGCAATCCATGAAGTGCATGTCCAAATTCGTGGAAGAAAGTGGTCACTTCGTCGAATGTCAACAAAGCAGGTGCATCTCCGGTTGGTTTGGAAAAATTGCAAACGATCGAAATCACAGGTGCTTTTCTCACGCCATCGATGGTTTGCTGGGGACGGTAGGAGGTCATCCAGGCACCGCCTCTTTTGGAAGGTCTCGGATGGAAATCCATATACAAAACCCCCACGTGGGTGCCGTCCGCTTCTTTGACTTCATAGGCTTTGGCATCCGGATGGTAGGTTGGGATGTCTTTGATTTCTTCGAATGTCAAGCCAAACAGGTTTTTCACAACCATAAATACACCTGCCTGCACTTTGTCCAAGGCGAAGTAAGGCTTCACTTCCTGTTCGTCAAGGTTGAATTTTTGCTGACGGAGTTTTTCTTCATAATATCTCCAATCCCAGGGTTCGATTTGAAAATCTTTGCCTCCAGCGACTACAATAGTCTGCATTTCGTCTCTTTCCTGCTTGGCTTTTGCCAAAGCGGGCGTCCAAAGTTGGTTAAGGAGATTGTAAACTTGTTCCGATGTTTTCGCCATGGATTCTTCCAATACATAATCTGCATGGTTTTTATAACCGAGAAGTTGGGCTTTTTCTCTTCTCAGGTTGGCCATTTCTACCAAGATGGCTTTGTTGTCCTTGTCGTTGTCATGGTTTGCCCGGCTTTGGTAAGCTTCCCATATTTGCTTCCTCAATTCCCTGTTGTCGGCGTACTGTAGGAAAGGCATGATGCTTGGATTCTGAAGGGTAAACAACCATTTGCCATCCTCACCGGCAGCTTTTGCATCAGCGGTGGCTGCTTCTTTGAGTTCTTTTGGAAGCCCTGAAAGGGAGGATTCGTCATCCACAAAAAGCTTGTAGGCATTGGTTTCAGCCAAAAGATTTTGTCCGAAAGTAAGGCTCCATACTGACATTTTTGAATTGATATTTCTCAGGTTTTCCTTGTCAGCTTCGTTGAGGTTTGCACCGTTTCTGACAAATGACTTGTAGCTTTTGTCGAGGAGTTTCTGCTGTTCGGCATTGAGTCCGAGGGCTTCTTTGTTTTCCCAGATTGATTTTACCTTAGCAAAAAGTTTTTCGTTGAGGCTGATGTTGTCCGAATGTTTGGAAATCTCAGGGGCAAGTTCTTTGGCTATTGCCTGAATGGAATCGTTGGTATTGGCGGAGTTATAATTGTAAAATACGGTAGAAACTTTTGACAGCAATTCCCCGGATTTCTCCATGGCTTCGATGGTATTGGCAAAAGTCGGGTCTTCTGAGTTGTTGACGATGGCATCGATTTCGGATTGTTGCTGTTTGATTCCTTCCATAATCGCCGGAGAGAAATGCCTGTTTTGGATTTTGTCAAAAGGAGGGACTTCAAAAGGCGTGTCGTAGGCTTCGAAGAATGGGTTCATATTTTCTGTTTTTTCATTTTTGGTACCACAGGAATAGAGCAGAACTCCTGAGGCAGCCATTGCAATAATTGTCTTTTTCATGGGAACTTACATTTGGGTCTGGGTGCAAAGATATGGAAAAATTAAGGTTAGGCGTATTGGATGTTTTTGTTCAGAGCCATAGATTCAGAAAATCCCTGTGGGCCTGCCTTCCGGTAGGCAGGATTGAATCAGATCTATGCCTTCCATGTCTAGTTCGAATTTCTGAATTGAAGTTATCTGAAAATCCCGAAGGGATTGAATCCCCAACGGGGTATTTACCCCGGATAAAATCCGGTGGCTCGGGAAAGAGGCTCGGTCTCAAAATACCACCAACCCTGAATGGGTTGAATTCAAGTTTAAATAAACCTATCGGTATTCAATCCCTTTTGGGATTGGGGATTATTAGACAGATTTAACAGAAAAATCCCTTTGGGCCTGCCTTTCGGTAGGCAGGATTGGATCAGATATGCTTTCTATGTCTAATAATCCCGAAAGGGATTGAATCCCCAACGGGGTATTTACCCCGGATAAAATCCGGTGGCTCGGGGCGGAGGCTGGGTCTCAAAATACCACCAACCCTGAAAGGGTTGAATTCAAGGGTCTAGAATGTTCAATCACTTTCGGAATTGTGATCCCAAAGGCCGAGAAGGTATTGGAGGTCTAACCTTTTATTTGTTTATCGTAATTCAACCCCTTCAGGGTTGGGGTTGATTTACCATGGTCTTCTTTCTTTTCACCCGGAATGCATCCGGGGCCAATAACCTATCGGTATTCAATCCCTTTCGGGATTGGGGATTATTAGACAGATTCAACAGAAAAATCCCTTTGGGCCTGCCTTCCGGTAGGCAGGATTGAATCAGACCTTTCTATGTCTAATAATCCCGAAAGGGATTGAATCCCCAATGGGGTATTTACCCCGGATGAAATCCGGTGGCTCGGGAAAGAGGCTGGGTCTCAAAATACTACCAACCCCGAATGGGTTGAATTCAAGTTTAAATAAACCTATCGGTATTCAATCCCTTTCGGGATTGGGGATTATTAGACAGATTCAACAGAAAAATCCCTTTGGGGCTGCCTTTCGGTAGGCAGGATTGGATCAGATATGCTATCTATGTCTAATAATCCCGAAAGGGATTGAATCCCCAACGGGGTATTTACCCCGGATAAAATCCGGTGGTTCGGGGCGGAGGCTGGGTCTCAAAATACCACCAACCCTGAATGGGTTGAATTCAAGTTTAAATAAACCTATCGGTATTCATTCCCTTTCGGGATTGGGGATTATTAGACAGATTCAATATAAAAATCCCTCTGGGCCTGCCTTTCGGTAGGCAGGATTGGATCAGATATGCTTTCTATGTCTAATAATCCCGAAAGGGATTGAATCCCCAACGGGGTATTTACCCCGGATGAAATCCGGTGGCTCGGGAAAGAGGCTCGGACTCAAAAGACTACCAACCCCGAAAGGGTTGAATTCAAGGGTCTAGAATGTTCAATCACTTTCGGAATTGTGATCCCAAAGGCCGAGAAGGTATTGGAGGTCTAACCTTTTATTTGTTTATCGTAATTCAACCCCTTCAGGGTTGGGGTTGATTTGCCATGGTCTTCTTTCTTTTCACCCGGATTGCATCCGGGGCCAATAACCTGTCGGTATTCAATCCCAATCGGAATTGGGGATTATGAGACAGATTCAACAGAAAAATCCCGAAGGGCCTGCCTTCCGGTAGGCAGGGTTTAATCAGATCTATGCTTTCTATGTCTAATAATCCCGAAGGGATTGAATCCCCAACGGGGTATTTACCCCGGATGAAATCCGGTGGCTAGGCCTCAAAATATCACTTACAGAAACCACCAACCCCGAATGGGGTTGAATTTAAAGGGTAAATAAAATCATGGTTCTCAATCCTGTTTTTAAATGAGAAGGATTTAGAATAAAACCTATTTTAATCAATGCGGGATTTGTGTATTTAAACTTGGCATGTTTTGCCCCATCTTGAAATATGATACGATTGGTTTAATTTTTTTGAATATATAAAGTAATTTTGAGGCCAATTAGAATTTAGTATAGAACCAAAATCAACTCGAAATGCCGAAAAGAACCATCAAAGTTGGCATGGTGCAAAGCTCTTGTTCCAATGACCTCTCAGACAATATGGCCAAAGCCATCGCGGGTATCCGAGATGCTGCCGCCAAAGGTGCACAGATCGTATGTTTGCAGGAGCTTTTCGGTTCCCTGTATTTCTGCGATATAGAAGACCATGACAATTTCAAATTGGCGGAGTCGATTCCCGGTCCTTCGACAGAGACTTTTTCATCCTTAGCCAAGGAACTTGGGGTAGTCATAGTAGCTTCGTTATTTGAAAAAAGAGCAGAAGGCCTTTACCACAACACCACAGCTGTACTTGATGCTGACGGTAAATACTTGGGTAAATACCGCAAAATGCATATTCCTGACGATCCTGGATATTACGAAAAATTCTATTTCACTCCAGGGGATATGGGATATAAGGTTTTTAAAACCAAAGTCGGGACCATCGGCGTATTGATCTGCTGGGACCAGTGGTATCCTGAAGCAGCGCGGATTACTTCCCTGATGGGGGCTGAAATTCTTTTTTACCCAACAGCTATCGGCTGGCATAAGGATGCAAATAAAGAAACCAATGACGAGCAATATCAGGCTTGGCAGACCATTCAGCGCTCCCATGCCGTTGCCAATGGCGTTCCGGTAGTTTCGGTAAACAGGGTAGGAACTGAAGGGAATCAACAATTTTGGGGCGGATCCTTTGCGACAAATGCCTTCGGAAGGATATTGTATCAGGCTGACCATGGCGCTGAGGAAGTCCACGTGCAGGAATTGGATATGGAAAATTCCGACCGCTACCGTACCCATTGGCCGTTTTTGCGCGACAGACGCATAGATTCCTATTCCCCGATCCTCAAGAGATTCATTGATGAAGACTAATATATATACAAAAGATGTTTTCGAAATAGCCAATGCAGGAGGGGTAACCCCTTACCAATTGGGATATTATTTTCCAGCTGAATTTTCCCTCCATTCAGCCACATGGCTGAGTTGGCCGCACAAGGAGGAATCCTGGCCGGGAAAAATCCATACCATTTTTCCTGCTTATGCCGAGTTTATCAAGTATTTGGCTTTGGGCGAAGAGGTGCATATCAATGTGAAAGACGAAGCCATGAAGGCGTTTGCTTTGGGACATTTGCAATCTGCCGGAGTGGAAATGGGTAATGTTTTCTTCCATTTTTTCCCGACCAATGATGCTTGGTGCAGAGACCATGGTCCAGCTTTCCTGATCAATCGGGAGTCTGAACAAAAGAAGGTTTTGGTCAAATGGGATTATAATGCTTGGGGCGATAAGTATCCTCCGTACGACCTGGATAATCAGATTCCAATCAAAATCGCAGAATTTAGAAATATCCCTTGCTTCAAACCTGGAATCGTCATGGAAGGGGGTTCTGTAGAATTCAATGGAAAAGGAACCTTGCTGACTTCGGAAGCTTGCCTTCTCAATCCGAACAGGAATCCGAATTTGTCTAAGAAAGAGATCGAGCAATATTTGCATGGCTATTATGGCGTGGAGAATATCCTGTGGCTGAAGGATGGAATTATCGGAGACGATACCGATGGACATATCGATGACCTGACCCGTTTTGTGAATGAAGACACGGTCGTCACCGTAGTCGAGCATGATAAATCAGATGAGAATTATGCGCCATTGAAAGAAAATCTGGAACTTCTTCAGGAACTAAGGCTAGAAAACGGCAAGCAGATGAAAATCATTGAGCTTCCTATGCCTTCCCCAAAATACCATTATGGACAGCGGCTGCCAGCTTCTTATGCCAATTTTTACATTGCAAACCATGCTGTAGTGGTACCCACATTTCAGGATACTAATGACGACAAGGCATTGGAAATCCTTACCTCCTGTTTTCCGGATAGAAAAGTTGTCGGGGTCAATTCTTTGGACCTGATTTGGGGTTTAGGTTCATTCCATTGCCTGAGTCAGCAAGAACCGCTTGTTTAGGCTTTCCATTCAGATAAAAAAATAAATTCCCGAGTCAAAAGTTTGGGATTTTTTATTGCTCAAAGGCAATCTTCAATCCAGATCGTTGAAAATCTCATCCAAGTCAAGTGTGAATCCGGAAATACATTTTGATTCGACAATGTCGCCCACGGTAAAAAGCTTGGAAGGGACATATTTTCCTTCAGTCAAGGTATAGATCAAAAGTGTTAATTCGTATGGCTGAATGATCCAATATTCCTTGACGCCGCTTTCTTCATAGACTTCGTATTTGTTTTTGAGCTCTTTTTTGTTGTTTCCCGGAGAAAGAATTTCCAAAATCAAATCAGGTGCGCCAATACATCCCAAGTCATCCAATTTGGATTTGTCACAGATCACACAGATATCAGGTTGGACTACCGTAAATATATCCTCATTTTTTATAGACTTAACAGGCAGTCTTACATCAAAAGGGGCAGAGAAAACATCGCAGGAATTGTTTTCCAGAAATTTATATAACCTGAAAAAAACATTTCCTGATATTTTTTGATGGATTCTTCTTGGCGCAGCAGCCGCAGACTTGAAGGCTTTGCCTTTGATAAGCTCCACCATTTCTTCAAACTCCCATGTCAAATAATCTGCATAGGAATAAATCCCATATTCTGTATAGGGTTCTTCTACTTTATTTTGATTTTCGGGTTTTGAATCAAGGGTTGTCATCCTACCAAGTTAAGAATAATGTTTGTAGTTGTGAAATGGATAAAGGAGGCTTCTGTTGGAGTGTGAGATTTTTGTTTTTTACTGGGTTTAAAATCCCACATTGATATAAAACATATTGCCTACCAAATTTTCTTCCGTTACTTTTGTGGCAAGATCAAACCCAATAGAGATGAAGTTGGTGAAATTCACTTTGGCCGTTTTTCTTTTACTGGACCTTATTTGCATCAATGCTTTTTCGCAGGAAAGGGAGCAATACGTGATCCTGATTTCTCTTGATGGATTTAGGCATGATTATGTCCAAAGGTTCAAACCTGAAAATCTTTCCAAATTTATAGAAAAAGGAACTGCGGCTGAGGCCTTGATCCCTTCATTTCCAAGTAAGACTTTTCCAAACCACTATACCATCGCAACAGGAATGAAACCCGAAAACCATGGTTTGGTGGACAATTCATTTTATGAACCTGAGAAAGATTTGGTCTATTCCATGGGCAACAGAGACATTGTGGAGGATAGCTATTGGTATGGGGGAACACCCATTTGGGTTTTGGCAGAGCAAAACGGAATGAAAGCGGCGAGTTACTTTTTTGTAGGTTCGGAAGCCCCGGTTCAGGGTATCCGGCCGAGTTATTATTTTAGTTACGACGGGGGAGTTTCCAACCTGACCCGGATATCCAAGGTTTTTGAATGGATGCAGTTGCCTGAGGATGAAAGGCCCAGGATGATTACGCTATATTTTTCGGATATGGATGATATTGGCCACAGGTATGGTCCTGATAATGATGAGCAAATTAGGTTAAGGTTGGAAAAATTAGACCATGAGTTGGGTGCCTTGTTTGAAGGATTGAAGAGTTTTGACCTTGACATCAACATATTTATCGTTTCAGATCATGGCATGACCAATATCCCCAAAGAGAATCTGCTCAACCTTGATCAGATTACAGAGGGAATTGGGTCAAGGGTGGTCAATAACGGTGCATTGGCACACCTGCATTTGGAAAATAAAGAAGAGCTGGAAAAAGTCTACAAAGACCTGAATGCCAAATCAAACCACTACAAAGTAGTCCGGGTGTCAGATAGAGAATATTATAAGAACATCGAAAAGTATAAAAACCGCTTTGGTGACCTGATAATTATTCCGGATTTAGGGCATTACCTGACCACCACAAAAGGTATGGTTTCCTATCAAAATAGGGCTGGAATGTTCAAAACCGATGTCTTTGGAGAGCATGGCTTTGGTCCTGAGTACAAAGACATGCACGGGATTTTTTATGCCAATGGACCAATGGTAAAGGAAGGATTATCCATTTCACCATTTGAAAATATTCATATATATCCCATTTTGGCGACTCTTTTGGGATTGCCGATTCCGGACGGAATTGATGGTAAACTGGAAGTCTTAGAAGAGATTTTGAAACCAAAGCCAACACGATGAAAGAAATCGAGAACAGGGAAGATATATCTCTTTTGGTGAGAAGCTTTTATGCCCGGATCAGGCTGCACGATTCCCTTGGTCCGATTTTCAATGATGTCGTGCAGGATTGGGAATCCCATCTTGAGCGGTTGACGGATTTTTGGGAGATGATTTTGCTACAGACTGGGCCGGGTGCAGGCAAGTTTAATCCTGTTCCCGTCCATAAGGAAGTGGATGTCAAAACCAATCAAACCATCACACAGGCGCATTTCGGCAATTGGCTTGAACTATGGTTCTCAACATTGGACACTTACTTTGAGGGAAAGCATGCGGATTATGCCAAAGAGCATGCGAGAAATATGGCGCATATCCTTTTCTTCCGAATCATGGAATCAAGAGGAGTCAAGATGTGACTTTGACAAAAGTAAACTTCGCCCAATTCTTTTTGTATCTGATTTCCGGGTCTGAAAATCCCAAAGCACCCAAAAGGACGATTTTTTCAATCCTTATTTCATGGACACCGGTATCCAATTCTTTGATATTGAGGATAAATTGATAAGCTTTTTGGCCGGAGGTGCCAATGACTAATTTTCGCCAGTCAGAATTTTTATTGGAAACTTGGATGCCATTGACATAAATTCTGTAGAGGTCTTGCGGTTTTTCTATTGCATGCCAGCCCAATGAATCTGGAATGGAATTGAACTTCTCAATTATCAAATTGAGGTTTTTGGAGTCCTCCTCATAATGGGCCAAAGAAATGGTAGTCATCTCCCCTGAAACTTTGTCAGAAGGCATTATTGCCCTTGGAAACCTTTTTTTTGGGTCTTTTTTATCTTCAAAATACAGGGAATTGTCTGCCCATTCCAAATCATCTCCATCCAAGTTGGCTGCATTGGCATATTTGAAAAATCCTTGGGCATCTGACTTTATGAATGGCAAGGTCAAACCCATGATGAAGAAAGTATAAACGGTAATTGCCCATTTACCAAGATTACTTTGGTAGGTAGCCTGGACAGTATAAAATATCGTCGAAAACAACCATGTTTTGAGTTTATTCTTTTTAGAAATTGATGAAAACAGCGCAAATCCAAACAGCGAAGCCATAAAAATTATGTAGATCAAAAAGAAATTGAGGTCAAAAAACCAATATAAAAAAAGCAGCATACTAAGATATAGTGTGAATCCGCTGAAAATGATTCCAATCATCATCGGAAAGGCAAATGCCATGCTGCAAAACCTTTCCAGTTTCAACACCATTTGCTGTGGTTTTCTATAGTGGTATTCGCGCGACCTTTTAAACAGGTTTTCATTGATGACCCCATCGGGAAAAGCATAGCTCAATCCCAAAAGTCCTGCCCATGTAAATCTCAACACTAGGTGAGAAATAAAAAATATCTTGAACACACCGACGGTCATAGTCAAGTAAATCAGTACCAAATATGCACCGGTAAATTCTAATCCAAAGTCTTGAGTCAACTTGACTGAAAAATCATAAACCTGTGCCGGAAAGGCAAAAATAAATGCTAGGGACAAACCCGAAATGATCACTTCAGGCTCCCAGCTGTTTCTCTGAAGATTTTTAAGCCACGTCAATTCTTCAGCAGGATCTTCTGCTTCGTTGGTTTTATTCGTTTCCAAAGATGATTCAGATTGGTTTTTAAAAATATGTCAAACCTAAAAATAGATAAAAAAAGGTAATATCAAGCTATTGCGGAATCGACAACGGATTGTGATAAAAGATTACAGCGGATTTAGCGTAAATGTTTTTCTATACCGCGATCAGTTTGAAGTGGTAATCCATTTTCTCAGGTCTTTGGAATGAGATTGTTTTTCTCAAATGGTAGAATGCTTCCAAAAGCATGGCATTTTCAATTTCTCCGGCATCCACAGGTCTGAAACCTACCCATTCGATGATTTTTTTGACACTCAGTTTTTCCGCAGAATTAGGACCGCAATAGTAAGTTTCTTTTACCAAACCCATAGGATCAGACTTTGGATAGTCGATTCCAAGGTTGTTAAAGGCTTTGAAGAGTTTGTTTTGACCGATACTTTTGTTGATGAGTGTAGTATTGCATGCAAATTCTGCTGTGTAAGCACCGTTTGTACAATCGATGATGATTTTACTTTTCAAATCGGATGATGACAGACTGTTGCACACTTTTAGGAGGTGCTCATTTTCGCAGCAGATCAGAAGCACATCTGACATTTCAATGGCTATCTCGTAACTGAAAATTTTGTCCAGGTACATGTTGAGGATTTTCCATTCGATCTCCTTGGTCACGAAGTCTTCCCGGACTCCAAAAACCACAGTTTGGTTCATGGTCAACATTTTGTTGCCAAGGGTGGAAGCAAGTTTTGTTCCGCCTAAGATGCCTATTTTCATATCCTTTTTCGTTACTTGACTTTTGGGTGAAAAGCCAATGGGTGAGTGATTTTTTTCCCTTCCGGATTTGGTATTTGACAATATTTGAGTTCGGAAGAGATTGAAATATAGATAATTAGGTTTCTAACAAAAAATTATTTTTTGAATTATTTTCAAAGAAAAAATGAAATGCAAAATAGTAATTATGACACCCAAATAACAAAATGAGAAGGGTTTTTGGAGGGGCAAAATATTTTTCATTTTTTGTAAAAATGGATAATTTGGCTAAAAAAATCCGGTGGCCGATTGCCATTTACACCGTGATGAGCTTGAAGTGGTACTCGGTTTTCTCCTTTTTGTTGGCCGCGATTTTTTTGCTCAAATGAAAAAACGCCTCCAATAAAAAGGCGCTTTGGGATGAACCTGCATCGATGGGACGGAACCCGGATTTTTCAATCAATTTTTTGACTTTAAGTTTTTCGGTTCCTTCTTCACCGCAATAGTATGTTTCTTTGATCAGTCCAAGGACATCAGAATTGGGGTAATCCATGCCGAGGTTGTTAAAGGCCTTGAAAACAGATTTCCCATTCAAATATTGCCGTATCCATACCGTATTACAGGAAAGGCCATTGTCAAATGGCGCATTGGTGCAATCAATGATGACTTTGTGCTCCAAGTCAAAGCCCGCAAGGATTTCGCATACTTGTAATAAATGGTCATTTTCACAACAGATCAAAATATAATCTGATTTTCGGATACAATCTTGGAATCCCAATACCTTGTCATGATGCTTTCCGAGGATTTTCCATTCAATATCTTTTGCTTCGAAATTTTCCCTGACACCAAAAATGACACTTGTGTCCGAAGAGAGGAATTTATTACCAAGAGCAGCGGCCATTTTGGTGGCGCCTAAGATGCCTATTTTCATTTTGCTGTATTATCAAAATCTTTAAATTGAAGATGAATTCACCATATCCTTTCTAGGGCTTGATCGATATGGTCAGAATAATTGACTCAGTTTTTGGATAAAAGGAGGTTGAAACCTGTTATTTTTTCCAGAATCTGGTGAAAATTAACATATGATATAGAAAAAAAAAAATAAAATATCGAAAAATGATAGTTTCTTCAAATAAAAACATTGGATTAACAATAAGTTAATATGTTTTCAAAATAAATATTAGATAATTCTGTGAAACTAACCTAATGAAAGCGGCAGATCAAACGCGAAGGCGTCTCTATATCCTATTTTGATTGAATGATTTTTTGGAAAGGACCGGCCTTTCTATTCTTGAATGCGTGGATTCCTGTAGCCAATAATAAGACTCCGGCAAAAAACAATGAAGAATAGGCCACTAGGGACTCATTGTCCCATTGTTTGACTGCAATAGCAGTAAATGCCCAAACGCCCACCAAGGCAGCCTCCCGCATATTTCTGTAATAAGTCAGGAAAAGATAAATTCCTGTGGCCACAGTTAAGATCAAACAAGTCCACAACACCTGATTCTCAAATAAATCAAGGGAAGAAAACAAGACAGAAGCGTTGACCACCGAGGCCACCACTACCCATCCTGTATAAATACAGATTGGCCACCACACAAATGCAATAATGTCCAAAGGCGCATCCCATATTTCCAGTCTTAATTTCACCACCAGAGTCACCAAGCAAAACAGGAAGGCAAAAATCACCAAAACAGAAACAGTAAGCATTTCAGAAGTCCAGACCACTATCCAAAGGCCATTGAAGATGTTTGAAAGTCCAAACCAAATGGAAGAGGGAACCAGAGATTTATGGTTTTGATTTCTGAAAAATGAAATCCACTGGAAAGTAATAAATCCGAATAAAAGTAAGTAAATCAATCCCCAGATTGAAAAAGCATATCCGGCAGGAGTAATCAAAACTTCATATTGATTGCTGACTTCACCCACCGACTTCCGATCACCCACTCCCGACCCGTAGAGATAGTTGAGATATAGGGCCGCCGCAAAACTGAGGGTGTTGAAGATTAACAAGGTCAAGTTTTTGGTCATGATAAAGGAAAAGTAGGTTTACAAGATATATTAGATTGCGATTGATAAGTTGTTTGCTCTTGGATTGGATAATGATGGAAACTTGGGTATTGATAGTTATTTAGTGATAGGATAGGATGTCAGTGATTCATATTTAAGCAGATAAGCAGACAAGAAAGGTGCCGAATAAGCTTTAGAGGGAATTTTTTTTAAATGAAGAAATATGAAGGTGAGAATTTTTCCAAAGACCTCCTGATGAAATCTTCTTGGTATAGCAGCATAATTGGAGATCTCTTCCGGTTTACTATTTAATCCTCCTTTTACGTGCGATGACTTTATTGATTGTAGGGCAAAAAGGAAATGTGGGTTTTAAAGGCAAAGTACAATCAAAAGATAGATTCTATAATTTTGAACCCTGTACTTTTATGTTTGTTATCTTTCCGGAATCAACCCTTTATGTATTTTATGAAATTGTGTAATAAGTATCTTCTTTTCATCCTTCTTGCTATTGTATCTTTTTCCTGTTCTTTCAAAGCTGTACAACGCTCCAAGAACATCACCTACATGGAAAAGGGGTTTTTGGGAGACCTTCCCGAAAAACAGTTGAATGTAATTGCTCCAAAAAATGCCGACGGAAGCAATGGAGTCATGCTTTTCATCCATGGAGGCAGTTGGGATTCAGGCAATAAGGATATCTATAACTTCCTCGGGTCTAGACTGGCAAGGAAAGGAATCGTAGCCGTCATCATTGATTATCCCCTCAGCCCGGAATACCAAGTGCATGACATGGCCAAAGCGTCTGCGCAGGCTGTCAAATGGACCTCAGAAAACATCAAAAAATATGGAGGCAATCCGGATAGAATCTTTGTCTCAGGACATTCTGCGGGAGGTCACCTGGCAAGTTTGATTTCTGTTCGGGATGAATATTTTGACACCTTGGGCATCGAGAATCCCATCAAGGGAACAATCTTGATAGATGCTGCCGGATTGGACATGTATTGGTTTTTGCAGGAAATGAATTACGCGCCGGGGACGGGATATCTTAAGGCCTTTACCGAAGACACCCAGGTATGGAAGGCTGCCTCACCGATTTACTTTTTGGATGAAAAAGATCCACCGATGCTGATTATGATGGGAGGAAAGACCCTGCCGGGAATCGAAAAGACCACGGAGAGATTTTTGAAAGAGTATAAAAAGATAGAGCCCGAACCCAACTTTCACCTTCAGAAAGGAAAGAAACACAAACCCATGATCGCGCAGTTTATCTATACCCCAAACAAAGTGTATAAATGGATCGGAGATTTTATGGAAGAACAAGATTGAATTTTGTGTTGTAATTACGATTACAATATTTTCATTTTACGAATAAAGTTGTAAGTATGACTACAAAAATATCTATATTTACGTATTATTGTAATCGTAATTATATGAAATGTTTCAACTACCAAAAAATTTAAACATCCGTCATGTTTACCTAGAAAAGATTGGGCCCTTTATAGGAAAGGGTTTGGTGAAAGTATTGACCGGACAGAGAAGGGTTGGGAAGAGTTATTTGCTGTTTCAGCTAATCCAAGAACTTCAAGCAAAAGACATCAGCACTCCGGTCATTTATATTAATAAAGAAGACCTGGATTTTTCTTGGATGAAAGAGGCCAAAGACCTGCATCAATATGTCAGGGACAATAAGATTCCCAATAGAATGAATTATGTATTTATTGATGAAATACAGGATATCACAGATTTTGGAGATGCTTTGAGGTCATTACTTTTAGATGAAGAACTTGATATCTATTGTACGGGTAGCAATGCCAACCTACTTTCAGGCGATATCGCGGGCAATTTGAGTGGGCGGTATATTGAAATCACAGTTTACAGCCTTTCCTATCTTGAATTTTTGGATTTTCATCAACTGGAAGATCAACCCGAAAATCTTGAAAAATTTCTAAAGTATGGAGGATTACCCTATTTGAAGCATTTGGACTTAAAAGATGCCATCGTATTCGAATACCTCAAAAACATCTACGCCACGATTGTCTACCGGGACATCATCAACAGATATGGCGTCAGAAATACCACTTTCCTAGAGCGGCTTGTCCTTTTTTTGGCGAGCAATACAGGCAGCCTGTTTTCTGCCAAGAAGATTTCAGATTTTTTGAAATCACAGAAAATCAACATCGCCCATAATCAGGTACAGACCTATATCGAATACCTGTGCAATGCTTTTTTGATCCATAAAGTCCCACGATATGATATAGTGGGAAAGCGGTTGTTTGAGGTAGGGGATAAGTATTACTTCGAAAACCTTGGAATCCGACACGGGATTTGGGGCTACCGTCCGGAAGACAGGGGCAAGATTTTGGAAAATATGGTGTACAATCATTTACTTTTCAAAGGATATACAGTCAAAGTTGGGGTATTGGGAAATGAGGAGATAGACTTTGTCTGCCAAAAAGACGGAGAGACCACGTACTTTCAGGTGGCATTGAGCATCAACGAGACCAAGACGATGGAAAGGGAATTTGGCAACCTCCAAAAAATCAATGACAACTATCCAAAGACCGTCATCACCATGGACAGGTTTGAAGGGAATACTTTTGAAGGCATAAAGCAGATGGATCTGAGGAGTTTTTTGAGGGGGTAAGGACTTGTTTTTAAATCTTCGGGTTTGAGTAGCGGTTTGGCCTTTACTTCAAGACTTTCTGCATTTCTTCAATCATGGCAGGTCTTCGAGGATATTTTTTTATTAATTGAAGTGCAACTTCCTGGATTTGGGATTTACCTGATGGAATATCTTTAATAACGTTGACCATTTTCTTGGAAAGATCTTTATACTCGCTACGGCTGTTTGCTTGTTCTCCTGATCGTAAAAATGTCGGAACATAAAGATCCAATAATTCTTGTGGGTAAATCTTGTGGAGATATTGGTGGTAATGCAAAATATTAAAAAGGCTATTTTCGACCTTTAGTAACTCCAATAAATTTTCCCATTTTTCTTCAACCACATAAATAGGTCCGAGGAACTGAATAATTTGGGGATTCGCAGGTCTCCATTGTTGACCTTGTGCAGCTTTAAACTTCTGCAAGGCATTTTTGGTAATGTTATCGATCAAAGTCTTGAATTCATCATTCCATTCGGAAATTTTGAAAGTTTCTTTCCACTGCCTGAAATATTTTTCATTTAAGCCACGATCAAAAGCAAAATATTTAGTGAACATTCTTATAGTAGGAAAATCATTTTCCAAACTGGCTATCTTAAGTAATTCTGTCTTCCAATCATTGACTGTTCCGGGATGTTCCTTATTCTCGGCTATCGAAATCCCTTCTTGAATAAGTTTTTTTGCGCCTTGATAATCTTTTTCTTTCAACAATCTGCTTAAAACGAGTTTTCTGACAGAAACCATGTTTAGATTTGAGTCGATCAGGGGTTGTGCCTCGATGTCTCTTCCAAGGTCCTTTAGGAAATTGATTTTGTCAAATAGGAAATATTCTTTTCTGTAACCATCGTATTCAGAAAATTTTGATTGGTTGAGAAATGAATCCAAATATTCCAAATATACTGGTGAAGATCCTGTAGTAAGGGAAAGTGTGCGAAAAACTTCCAAGAGCTCATAAGCAAAGTCTCCAATTCCAAAGCGGTTTCCGTCTTTCAATTCCAAATTGATGAAATCAATGATTTTGAATTTCAGGTCCATTGGCACCAAGTTGCCTTGAGAAAGGTCGGAGAGCAATGATATACTGTCCATTACAGTGCCTGACATATACCCGGAAGAGTCATCCCCATGGGCAATTGCCTCCATCATCGTGCTGAAAACAGCAGAGGAAATATAAAATGCTTCTCCAAAATTCTTATTTGCAATGGCCTTTCCGGCTTGGTTCAAGATAGCCTCCATTGCTAAAGCCAATGATTGGGAATCCCGATAATGGATAAATCCTCTATCACTGAATTTTTCGTGCAGTTTTTTTGTGAGTTTTTTGTACTTACTCCCTAGATCCGAAAGATCATCTTTATCTGAAAAGTAAATCTCAAAATCTGTTTTGAAGTCTTTGTGTTTGTTTGCTTGGGCTTTGACAAATTTGATTAACTCCTCAGTGGTAACTTTGGTAAGGATTGTTTCAAAGCTTGATTTTTTCTTTGCCATATG
>JBBRFK010000045.1:0-20817 GCA_038224435.1 Cytophagales bacterium
AAAGGGAAGCATTTGCGTCCTTTCCTGCTCCATTGTAATCGGCGATCTGAAAAGGAGTGATCTTACCTGATTTCACCAGTTTTTTTACTGTCTGCGCATCGTATTTGGCAGGAAACCGATTGCTTCTGAGAAATTTATCCAATTTTTCATTTTCAATATTTTCCACCTCAGATGCCGTCATTGCTTTGAAACTTTCAAATTTCAAATCTTCGGTATTTTGGTTTGACGCCTGTTTAGCAGGTTTTTCCTCCATTTTTTGGTAATCGTGAAGGGCATATACCACCGAAGGATTGCTGAGACTGAAGTCAAAACCTATTCTTCCCACAAACTCATCTTGGGGAAAACCGGACACTGATTTTTTCCAAGAATCTCCTCCGTCTTCTGACCTCCAGATCGCAGAACCTTCTCCATTTCCAACAAAATCATATGCCTGTCTGGATCTTTCCCAAGAAGCCGCCAACATGACCTTGGGATTGGAGGGATGGAATTTCAAATCAATCACTCCCGTATTGTCATCGATAGAGAGGGTTTTTTTCCAGGTTTTGCCTCCATCTTTGGTTTTGTAAAGTCCCCGTTCTTCATTTTTGGAATACAAAGAACCCATCGAAGCCACCCATACGATATCAGGGTTGGTCGGATGTATCTGAACCTGTCCGATATGCTGGGAATGGAGCAATCCCATAAATTGCCAATTGGACCCACTATCTGTAGATTTGTATACCCCGGCACCAGCATAAGTAGAGCGGCTTGAGTTGTTTTCCCCTGTGCCGACCCAAATGATATTGTTGTTGGAGGGTGAAATGGCCATGTCACCGATTCCGAGTGCGCCTTGGTGGTCAAAAATTGGTTTAAAGGATTGCCCATTGTCATTGGTTTTCCAAATTCCGCCGGATGCAGCGGCAACAAAGTAAGTTTTGAAATCATTGGTAACCTCAATGTCGACAATCCTTCCACTCATGTTGGTAGGGCCGATATTTCTAGCAGGATAATTTCTAAAAGGTGAATTGGAAAGCATCGCCTGATGTACGGCCACTGCTTCTTTCATTTCTTTGGCCGTGGTGGGTTTTACTTCCTGTGCTTCAACATCTGAAAAATGAAAGATGGATAAAAACAGAAAAAGCCCGCTACAGACCTGTATAAAATTTCTTTTCATAGGATTGTTTTGTTTCTCCAACAATATAAATATTAGGTTATTTATTTTGGTACAATAAGGTATAAAGTGTCGCTCCTTTTAGATAGTCGGAAACAGCCATACTTGGAAAAGGGGGAAATTCAAATAATGGGTAATTGTGGAAATATTTGACTTCAATGTATATATTTGTTTTGCTAAGGAAGTTGAATATGAAAAAGTACCTTAAATACACCAAGAATTTCTATTTCTTATTTACCCTATTTTTTATCCTGTGGATGGTGTTTATTGATTCTAACGACATTCTCACGCAGTTCAAGCTTGGCTCAAAAATCAAGGAACTGGAAAAGCAAAAGGAATTCTATGAGGACAGGAAAGAAAAAATCCTTGCCGATAGGGAGGAATTGATGAGCAATTATGAACTGCTTGAAAAATTTGCCCGTGAAAGGTATTTGATGAAAAAGGAAACAGAGGATTTATATGTGGTGGTCAAAAAATAGATTGCGCGGATTTATTTTGTTGATTCTATTTTTTGTCGGAGTATGTTCATTGCACGCACAAAGGGAAATCCAGCAAGGTGAAAAAGCACCTTTTAAAGACAGGGTTTATTTTGGGGGGAACTTGGGACTTTCATTTGGGACCATCACTTTTGTGGACATATCGCCTTTGGCCGGGGTGATGCTTACCAACACCCTTTCGGGAGGTGTGGGCGGGACTTTTCAATATTTCAACGACTCAAGATTTCCTGAAGGGGACAATACAATTTATGGAGGAAGGGTATTTCTGAGAAATAACATATTTCAGAATTTCTTTATCCATTCAGAATTTGAAAGTCTGAATCTGGATCTTTACAATCCCCGTTTCGATAGATTTGAAAGAGATTGGGTACCCGGGTTTTTTCTTGGAGGAGGTTATTTTGCTCCTTTTGGAAGTAGAGGCGGAGCCAATTTTACCTTCCTTTATAATTTTCTATACGATCCTTTGAGGTCGCCTTACAATCAGCCTTACGTACTTAGGGTTGGGTTTTTTCTTTAATCATCCAAATAGCAGAAAATGAATTCCTTGATCAAAAAACTCAGCAAATCCCACAGGGATTGTCCGCAATGCCCTTCTCCGAAGCTGATCCATACTTTTTATGAAAGTGTATTGGGCTTGCTATTTCCTGATTTTGCCACCGAAATGTTGAAAGAGGAAGAACAGGTTGCCGAAAAAATCGAAGAGTTGAGACATAAACTTTCGCAGGTTTTGCTCAAGAATAAGCATTTGTACAAGGGTGACGGAATAGAGATTGCCAATGGATTTTTTGATAATCTGGAGCGGGTATATGATCTTTTGATCCAGGATGTCCAAGCTTTGTATGACGGAGACCCCGCTGCCAAATCTATAACAGAAATCATCAGGTGCTACCCTGGTTTCTATGCGGTTGCGGCCTACAGGATTGCCCATCTCTTACATTCTTATGGTGTGGCCTTGATTCCTAGGATGATTACCGAATTTTCGCATAGCAAAACAGGAATTGACATCCATCCCGGCGCCAAAATCGGGGAGCGCTTTTGTATCGACCACGGCACCGGAATCGTGATCGGTGAGACCACAGTCATCGGTGATTGTGTCAAAATCTATCAGGGGGTCACATTGGGGGCATTGAGCGTTGACAAACAGGATGCGGACAAGAAGAGACATCCCACCATTGAAGACGATGTGGTGATATATGCCGGTGCAACTATATTGGGAGGAAATACCGTGATCGGAAAAAATTCTACCATCGGAGGAAATGTTTGGATCACCAAAAGTGTACCTCCAAACAGCAAGATATATTATCAGGCAAAAATGTACAATCCTGACCTTGACCAGACCGATACCTATATTATAAAAAACCAAGGATGAAATTAATTGACCTGATCGGAAATACTCCTTTGGTGGAAGCCGTCAAAATCCCTACCAATCCAAATGTTAAGATTTTTTGCAAACTGGAGGGACAAAATCCCGGAGGAAGTGTCAAGGACCGCGCTGCCTATAACATGATCAAATGCGCTCTTGAAAGAGGCGAAATCAGAGCCGGAGATAAACTCGTCGAGGCTACAAGCGGCAATACGGGCATTGCTTTGGCCATGGTTGCAAATGTGTTGGGTATTGAGATGACTTTGGTCATGCCTGACAATTCCACAAGGGAAAGGGTGTTGTCCATGGAAGCTTATGGAGCCAAAGTAATATTGACTCCTGCCGAAAAGACCATTGAATACTCCAGACAACTGGCTGATAAAATGGCAGCTGAGGAAGGATATTTTATGCTAGACCAGTTTTCCAATCCTGACAATTATATGGCCCATTATTATTCTACCGGCCCCGAGATATGGAAGGATACCAAGGGAGAAGTCACTCACTTTGTGTCTGCAATGGGAACTACCGGAACAATCATGGGAGTATCGAAATACCTGAAAGAGAAAAACCCTGCCATACAGATTGTTGGGACACAGCCCACTGACGGTTCCCAGATTCCTGGAATCAGAAGGTGGACACCTGAGTTTTTGCCTAAGATTTTTGATGCAAGCCGCGTGGATCGCGTGATAGACGTCAGTCAGGAAGCCGCCACAAAGATGACAAGAAGGATGGCAAAAGAGGAAGGGATATTGGCAGGTATGAGCAGCGGAGGCGCGTTGTATGCAGCCCTTCAGCTTTCTGCCGAGTTGGAATCCGGTGTCATTGTTTGTATCACCTGCGATCGTGGTGACAGGTATTTGAGTTCGGATCTTTTTGGATAAAAAAAACCCCGGAAGTAAGACCTCCGGGTTTTTCCACAAAAAAACAAATTTTTAAGCGTGACAATCAACCTTCTTTCGATTGACAAATTGGGATTACAACCGACGAGTTTAGAATTTGATGTAATTCGTCAAAAGCTGGATGCTGATAGGGTCGTTGCCATTTGCGGGCACTGCAAATCCCCTTACTAATAGAGAATAAACCCTGTTTCCAAGTAATTCAATCTCGTCAACCGTTAACAAAACTTCACCTGTAGATTTTGATTTGACGACTACTTTCACTTTCCCTTTTTCCAATTCAAGGAAGTCAGAGATCGAAAGATAGGAGGTTGCGGCGCCAAAAGGTGTTTGATTGCCGATGCTTATTTCTAAATCACCTGAATCAGGAGACAAGTGTACAAGCCTTACCTGTGACTTCAATCCGTCAGGTTCCTCCCAAATGTCCTCTACTTGGATGGCATCGAGGTCCGAGGCTTTGTTTACAAGAAAAATAGTATAGATTTTGTCCTGTGCCAGGGTTACATTTTTCTCCAAAAGTGTATTCTGGGCATTGAAGGGGTTGAAACGAAGTCTTCTTTCGCCTGCAAAAAAAGCGCTGTAGGGAAATGATTGTCCAAAAAGTAAAGGCTGGTTATTGATTCTATTGGATTCGGCATAAATATCCAAATCCGGGCCATCAGGGGAACCATGGTAAATGGTAACAAATGCAGAGGGAGCCTGGGCCGGCTGATCCAAATCATTGATACATCCGGAAAATAAGACAAGGGAAATAAGTAAGGTTGAAACCGACATCATCAGGCCGGTAATTTTTGTTTGGAATCCAGTATTCATCATCGTTGGTTAAGTTAATACACCCTCAAGACGCTTCACAGGAACAGATTGCGACAATAGAAAAAAAATCCCTGAAATTATTTTCAGGGATTTGGATTTACACATTATCTGGTTCAGGATGAACCCAAGGTCCTCTGTAAGGCCTTCTGAGCTTTTTGGTAGCCTCAGCATCGTCAACAATGATCCTCTTTTTTGGGTCATAGACAAGGGGTCTTCCAAGTTCCATTGAGATATTGGCCAAAATACAGCTAGCTGTGGAGATATGCCCTTGCTCAATATCTGCAACCGGAAGTTGCCCTGTTTTCATTGAATTCAAGAGGTCTTGCATCTGTCGTCTTGAGGCAGGAGCTGCGTTGAGTTCCATCCTGTTTTCAGTCAGGTCCTCAGGATATTGTTCTTTTTCATACAATACATCAAAAAGGATTTTTTCACCTTTTCCAAAAGGAATAAACTCGGCCTTCATGGTGCTCCCTGCTAAAATCCCTTTTTCACCAAAAATCTTGAAAGCCCATGGATATTCAGGATCTACCGGGTTGCCCCAAGTGCGGTGTTGCCAAACGACATTCAGTTCATCATATTCATAAATGGCCGTCTGGGTGTCGGCAATGTTCGATTTCCCATCTTTTTGGACGTAGATTCCGCCGGTTGCGGTTATTTTATTTGGCCATCCCAGACCCAAAAGCCAACGAACAGTATCCAACATATGCACGCACATGTCGCCGGGGATACCATTTCCATATTCCATAAAAGTCCTCCACCATCTGGTATGAGGTAAGCCATCGTAAGGGCGGAGTGGGGCGGGACCAGTCCACATTTCATAATCCAAAAATGCAGGCACCGGTTCTAAAGGCGGGTTTCCATTGGCTCTCATGTGGTAATAGCAGCAAATCTCGGCATGGGAAATTTTCCCTAACATACCGCTTTCCAAAACTTGTTTTTTGGCTTCTATCAGGTGAGGGGTACTTCTTCTTTGGGTACCTACCTGCACCATTTTTTTGTATTTTCTAGCAGCGGCTACTACTGCTTCCCCTTCGATGATATCTGCTGAAATAGGTTTTTGTAGGTAAACATGGGAGCCTGATTTGATGGCGGCGATAGCTTGGAGTGCATGCCAATGATCAGGTGAACCGATGACAGTAATGTCAAGCTTATTTTCTTTAAGCAAGTCTCTGTAATCGGCATAAAGTTTTGGAATTTTTCCTGATTTCTGTCTTTTTGCCACCAGATCCCCGGCTTCTTTGAGCATATTTTTATCCACATCACAGAGCGCCACTACATCGACATTGGCTACTTGGATCAACCTGAAGAGGTCACTTTTACCGTACCATCCTGATCCGATCAGTGCCACTTTGAGTGGTGTCTCATTTTGAATCTGATTCATGCCCATCATTCCCATGCTGGAAAGGGCCAATGCGGCAAAGCCACCGGTTTTTAGAAATTGTCGTCTGTTGTAAGTAGGTGCGCTCATAGGTTTTTGGGTATTTCGGTTGAGAGATTTTTATGATGTACAATTTACAAAAAGGTAAAAACCAAACAAATGGGATTTGATGGGTGGTTAACCTATCATGGTATAAAAACTATCAATTACAAATTCTGTAAGTCGTCCATATCCTTTGGCCTCATTACAGATTCTTTGGCTTTGATAAGGTCTTGTTTTGAAATTGTCCGTACATGGAAGTCTTTTTCTGAAAAAAAAACGGAGGATTCAAATGCTTTTTCAAAGTTAAGCCCTTTTACTTCTACCATCAAATCTATAGACACAGGGGATCTTCCAAAAGTGAAAACATCCCAATTCTTATGGAACAAAAAATTCTCCAATGTCATATCAAATAATGGCATTCCGAATTCAAAAAAAGCTTTTTCAATTTTGCGGAAGTTTTCCAAACTTTTTTTTACCCAAATATCCATATCACCTGTAGTTCTTGGATAACCATGTAAGATGACAGAAAAACCACCGACCAAAATATAGTCAACATTGTGTTTGTTAAGACACCGGATAAAGTCTTTGAAATCAGAGGGAAATATGTTTTCCATATTATCTTTTTCTAGCACTGAATGCTGTTTTATCCATCTTTGGAGGGTTGTCCAATGAAAAGCCATAAGCAATGCTGTTGAGATAAAATGCAATCTCAAGTAATTCCCACGGGCTTTTTCCACGGTATTCCAAACCATAATTTATTTGGTTTTTTGCTTCAGATGCCTTGAATGCTGTCCTGTCTAATTTGAATTCCATAAAGGTGAATTTACTCAATTAAACCAAGTATTGTCCGGCCGGCTAAAAAAAAACCGGGTTTGAAATGTGAACAAGGAATGATTTTTTTTCCTACAATCTCACCCCAAATCTATCTCCCAAACATCTCAAATCCTCAACAACAGGCTTGAGCAAAGGAATGCCGCTGATCCTTCTTTCAGCTTCAAGTTCGCGCTCCGGATCTCCGGGGATCAAAACTTTTTCATTTCCTTCTGTAGGTTTTGCCTGACGGAATCTTCCTATCCAATTGTCCATATGGGATTTGAACTCCTCAGCAGGGCGGAATGCATCGACTCTCATTGCTCCAAAAAAATGACCCAAACCTTCTCCGACCGGATTTGGGTCCGGCTCAAGGAATGCCACAAACGGAGGGACCCAAGGGCCATAATTGGCACCAGAAAGCACTGCCGAAAAAATATCTACGATTGCCCCCAAAGCATATCCTTTGTGCGAACCATGTTCTCTGTCTCCGCCAAGTGGAAGCAAGGCACCGCCCATTTTTACGCCATTGGAGTCAGTTGTCTGATTCCCGTCTTTGTCCTGCACCCATCCAAGAGGGGCGTCCATATCTTTTCTTTGCAGGATTTCTAATTTTCCGTTGGCGGCAGTGGTTGTTGCCATATCCGCCACAAAAGCCGGTTGGTTTTTGGCGGGGATGGCCACCGCAATGGGATTGGTACCTAATAATCTCTCTTTAGAAAAAGTAGGACTGACCAAAGGACTCGCATTGGTCAAGGAAATTCCGATCATGTCATGTTCAAGGGCCATCATGGCGTGATAACCCGCAATGCCATAATGGTTGGAATGCTTCACCGAAACCCATCCTGTTCCAGCGGTTTTGGCTTTGTCAATTGCCACTTGCATCGCAAAAGGTGCCACAACCAAACCCAAACCACCGTCGCCATCTACAACAGCCGTACTCGGGGTTTCGTGGATTATTTTGATATTGGGCTTGGCATTGATTCTTCCTTTTTCCCAAAGCCTCACATATCCCGAAAGTCTGGCGACACCGTGTGAATCTACTCCCCTCAAATCAGCAGACAGCAAAACATCAGCTGCTAAGGCTGCATCTTTTTCAGGGCAACCGATTTTTAAAAGTATAGATTTGGTAAAATCGAATAACTCAGCGTATGTGAATATCATGGTTCTGTGATCCGGATTTTAGGATTGGATTACCTGCTGATAAGCGATGGCTTGGGAATGTTTTCCCATCAATTCTGCAATTGCACCTTCTTTAAGCGCAAAATTGGAACAGATCAAAGTAGAAACGGGGACAAACTTCAGGATATATTCAATCAGGCAGGCTGCCACGACGATCATATCTACCCGCATTTCGATCATTCCTGGGATCAAGAGTCTTTCTTCTCTGTTGAGCGTCAAAAGTTTTTGGACAATAATCTCAAATTCTTCTCTCGGAAGTTGGAATACCTGTTGGGTCTTCAATTTGGTCTCATGCAGAGATGCAAAGTACATGTCTGTCAGCGTATCAAATGTCCCTGAAGATCCGACGATTCCTGTTGGACTGTAGGTTTTGATGGCTTTTACGAGGTCAACAAGTTTTTCTTCAAGGTAGAAAGTAAGTTTTTCGACCTCACCGGGCAAAATTGGGTCGTGGTAATGAAATAGGTCTAGCATTCTCTGCCCGCCGATTTCAAAACTTTTTCTCCAAAATGCTTCCTGGGAATTGCCTACGATAAATTCCACAGATCCCCCACCAATGTCCATCATCAGGCACGTTTCACTGTTCAATGACCCACTGAACCTGATGCCTTCATAGATCATCTGGGCCTCCTGTTCCCCATCGATGATGAGGACATCTATTTGAAATTGCTCCTTTATTTTGGCTACAAAATCTCTCCCGTTGTCGGCATTCCTTACACCGCTAGTCGCAAATGCAAAAATGCTGGTGATGCCTTCTCCGTCGATCAGGTTTTTGAAATGATGCAAAGTATGGAAGGCCCTTTTTTCAGCATCCGGATGGATCGTGTTTCTGCTGATGCCTCCCTGACCTATTTTGACCGGGATTTTCTCCTTATAAATAGTCTCGAACCTGTCTTCATACAATTCCACCAAAAGCAGGTGAAATGTGTTGGTGCCCATGTCGATGATTGCAGCTTTGGTCGGAGTCATAGCACCTTGATTTTTGAATGCGCGAATATAAAAAGTTTATTCTAATTCCATTGTTAACAATTTTTCTAAAATCATGAAATCGATTTTCATGTTTGTTCCTCAATTTAAATTTCCTCGCTAGATTGCCCAGCATTATATTTGACCTAACCAAATAACTTTAGCATCATGGACAGCAAAATCAAAGGCGTATATACTCTTCCCTCAAATAAGGACAAATTTGAATTATTGAATAAGAAAAACGAGGAGGCCCTGCTCGGTGGTGGAGAGACAAGAATAGCTGCCCAACATAAAAAGGGCAAACTCACCGCAAGGGAAAGGATCCACTTCTTGATGGATGAAGGCACCTTTCAAGAAATGGATAAATTTGTCATGCACCGGGCCAAGGATTTTGGACTGGACAAGGAGCATTACCTTGGGGATGGCGTGGTGACAGGATATGGCGAGATCAATGGCCGTTTGGTTTATGTGTATTCTCAGGATTTCACGGTTTTTGGTGGATCTCTCTCCGAAACTCACGCAGAGAAAATCTGTAAAATCATGGACATGGCCATGAAAAACGGTGCGCCTGTCATCGGCTTGAATGATTCCGGGGGAGCCAGGATTCAGGAAGGAGTGGTCTCCTTGGGAGGATATGCTGATATTTTTTATAGGAATACTTTGGCGTCTGGCGTCGTTCCGCAGATTTCGGCCATCATGGGACCCTGTGCAGGAGGAGCGGTATATTCCCCTGCGATCACGGATTTTATCCTGATGGTCGAAAACACCTCCTACATGTTTGTGACAGGCCCAAATGTGGTGAAGACAGTCACTGCAGAAAATGTCACTGCGGAAGAATTGGGAGGGGCAAGCACCCATTCTACCAAAAGTGGGGTAACGCATTTTGCCTGTGCCAATGAACTGGAATGTATCCGCCATATTAAAAAACTGCTCAGCTACATGCCACAAAACTGCGAGGATACCGCTCCTGTTTATGCCTATGATTTGAAAGAGGATGAGTCAAGAAAGGTTCTGGATACGATCATTCCCGAAAATCCCAACCATCCTTACGATATCCGCGATGTCGTCGATGGGATATGTGACGAAGGGTCTTTTTTGGAAGTACATAAAAACTATGCGGATAACATCGTGGTAGGATTTGCAAGATTGGCAGGCAGGAGTATAGGGATCGTCGGAAATCAGCCGCAGTCATTGGCGGGAGTTTTGGACAACCATGCTTCCATGAAAGCAGCAAGGTTTGTCAGGTTTTGCGATTCATTCAATGTGCCGCTACTTGTATTGGTTGATGTCCCGGGATTTTTGCCCGGAACTGATCAGGAATGGAACGGCATCATCACCAATGGGGCCAAACTCCTATATGCATTCTCGGAGGCTACCGTGCCAAGGGTTACAGTAATTACAAGAAAAGCTTACGGCGGTGCTTATGATGTGATGAATTCCAAACACATCGGCGCCGACCTGAATTTTGCCTGGCCAACAGCAGAAATCGCAGTAATGGGGGCTAAAGGTGCAGCGGAGATCATATTCAAAAGGGAAATCGCTGAAGCAGAAGATCCGGCCGGCAGTCTACAGGAAAAAATAGATGACTACACTGCCAAATTTGCCAATCCATACCGGGCTGCCCATAGAGGATTTATCGATGAGGTCATCATTCCTTCCACAACAAGAGAAAAACTAATCCGTGGATTCAAAATGCTGGAGAACAAAGTGGACAAGCTGCCAAGGAAAAAGCATGGGAATATTCCTTTGTAAATTTGTCAACAGACCACAGTCCACGGTCGACAGGATCCGTGCTAATGGGTTTTTGACATCTTTAAACAGAATTTGAAACAATATTGATCAGGTATGGCATTTAAGTTTGAAAATTTAAGAGTGTGGGAAATGGCTTTGGATTTTTCTTTGGAAATAAATAAACTGATTAAAAAATTCCCAACTGAGGAAAAATATGTTTTGGCTCAGCAACTTCAACGTGCTGCTGATTCGATTGCTTTGAATATTGCCGAAGGTTCAACCGGTCAATCAAACGCAGAATTCAAGAAATTTCTGGGATATTCTATTCGTTCAGGAATTGAAGTAGTTGGATGTCTGCACTTAGGGAGAAAGAGAGGAATCATTATAGAAAATGAATTTTTAAATCTTTATGTATCATTAGAGACTTTAATAGTTAAACTTCAATCTTTACGAAATAGCATAAATTAAAAAATAGCCGGCAGTGGACTGTCGTCTGTCGACTGCGGTCAATAACCAATAACCTATTAACCGTCCAAATAACAACAAAAAACCATGTCATCAAGTAACCAATTCCTCTACAAATACCTCAACAACGCTTCTCCGACTGGATTTGAGGCTTCCGGCCAACAGATTTGGCTGGATTATATCAAACCTTTTGTGGACACTTATTTCACAGATAGCTATGGAACGGTAGTCGGAGTCATCAATCCTGAAGCTCCTTACAAGGTTGTCATCGAAGCCCATGCGGATGAAATCAGCTGGTTTGTCAATTATATCAATGCGGATGGTTATATCTATGTAAGGAGAAATGGTGGTTCAGACCACATGATCGCACCTTCGATGCGAGTCAATATCCATACTGACAAAGGTGTAATCCCGGGTGTTTTTGGTTGGCCGGCGATCCATGTCAGAAAAGAAGGGAAGGAAGAAGCTCCTACTTTGGACAACATATTCATAGATGTAGGTGCTAGAAACAAAGAAGAAGTGGAAGAATTGGGAATCCATGTAGGGTGTGTGATTACTTTCAAAGATGAATTACAGGAATTGAATGGAAAATTCTATTCCGGTAGGGCTTTGGACAACAGGATTGGTGGCTATATGATTGCCCAAGTGGCCAAAAAGATTCATGAATCAAAAATTAATTTGCCCTTCGGTCTTTACATTGTCAATGCCGTCCAGGAAGAAATAGGGCTCAGGGGGGCAGAAATGATCGCTGCACGCATCAAACCGAATGTGGCCATCATCACCGATGTATGTCATGACACTACGGCGCCCATGTACAATAAGGTGACTAGCGGTGAACAGATAGCCGGCAAAGGGCCTGTCCTGACTTATGGTGCTGCTGTCCATAAAAAATTGTTGGACCTGATCATTGATTCTGCCAAGAAAAACGACATTCCTTTCCAGCGGGCTGCTGCCTCCAGGACTACAGGAACAGATACAGATGCTTTTGCATACTCCAATGAAGGCGTTCCTTCTGCCTTGATTTCCCTGCCGTTGAAATACATGCATACCACTGTCGAAACAGTCAGCAAAAAAGATATCGAAAATGTCATTTTGCTGATGTACCAGTTTTTGACTGAATTGGATCCTGATTTTGATTTCAGGTATATAAAATAATGGCTGTTGGAGAATGAGTAATTAGGATGTTACATCAATTGTAAAACCCAACCCAATAGCCAATAACCAATTAACTATGCCCCAATACAAAGACCAAATCGACCGCACTATTTCCCTTCCACATCCACCAAGACGGATTGTCTCCTTGGTTCCATCGCAGACAGAACTTTTGGTGGATTTGGGTTTGAGGGATAGGATTGTGGGTGTCACCAAGTTTTGTGTCCATCCCAAAGATCTCAAAAAAGAAAAAACAGTCATTGGTGGGACTAAGAATTTTCATTTTGACAAAATCGATGCGCTAAATCCCGATTTGATTATTGGGAATAAAGAGGAGAATTATCAGGAAGGGATTGAAAAATTGGCCACAAAGTATCCTGTTTGGATGAGTGACATCTATACTTTGGAGGATGCTTATCAGATGATCCTAGGTATCGGCGAGATTACGGATACACTTTCTGCAGCTGAGAAAATAGTTTTTCAAATAAAGAAAGGAATTGAAATAGATTTCCCCTCCAAAGGTTCAGCAATTTATTTGATATGGAAAGATCCATTGATAGCAGTTGGATCCAATACCTTTATAGATTCTATGTTGGAGAAAGTGGGGTTCAAAAATCTGATCCAAGAAGGTCGGTATCCCGAGATTGATTTGGAACAAATAGTCACGTTGAATCCCGATTTCCTTTTGCTCGGTTCAGAGCCGTATCCTTTCAAAGAAAAGCATATTTCTTATTTCAAAGAAAGACTTCCAAATTCAAGGATATTAATCGTAGATGGGGAGCTATTTTCTTGGTATGGAAGTAGATTGGTATTTACAGGGAAGTATTTTTTAGGTTTTTGAATCAGTTAATCATTTTTAATAAATCTTTAGCACTAGGTCTTTTTTGTGGATCAGAATTTAAGCATAATGCAATAAAATCGTTATATGGAGATATTATTTGTTTTAATGGAGGTCCAATGATCAGATTTTTTTTGACATTTCTTTTAATTTCTTTTATTGTAATTTTTCTTCTATCTCCAAATGGATATTGGCCGGTGAAAAGAATGTAAAGCATTACACCGAAAGACCATATATCTGCTTTAGCAGTAATAACCTTTAGTTTATATACTTCAGGAGATATAATTTCTGGTGTAAAGAACCCCCCATTAATTGTAAAAGGTGATGGGTCATTTTTAAGTGTAAAGAGATCCCCAATTTTGAATGTCAATTCCATTCCTTCTTTTTTTAATAGGACATTAGACAATTTCAGGTCTGAATGTTCAAGTCCTTGGTTATGTAAATAAGAAAGACCTTCAAGTATTTGAATAATCAATAAATTCAATAGTGGAAGTTCTATTTTGTTTTGTTCAATTAGTTCGTTAAGTGAATATAAATTGCAAAATTCATATTCAGCATAGTATTGTCCATCTGATTGATCTTTGTACATATTAAATACCTTGATAACATTATGGTGTTCAAGCTGAAGGATTTTTTTTATCAGGTAAGTAGATGTTCTTAGTATTTCATCATTATTAATAAGTTTTATGACTGTTTTTATCATATTAATTTAAGTTTTTCTTGCTTTTTAAATTTGTTTTTTTTTATTTGATAAACAACTAAAACAAAAAGAAAAATGAAAAAAACATTATTCAAATTTCCTAAAACAATTTTGGCATTAGCAGGAGCTACTGCTATGGTATTCTCCACTGGATTTATTTCATCTGAGTCTACCGAAATCTCAGAAGCAGAGTTGATTGAGATGGAGGAAGAATCTTTGACAGGTACTACATACAGGCATACAATGACTTGTGGTAGGCCGGGAGGTAATTGTCTTCCTACGTTTGTTTGTTGCCCTCAGCAATAAACAAATGTAAATCCAAGTGCTACATCATGGAATTGAATTGTATTAATACGTTTAAATTCTATGATGTAGCTTTTAAGATTAGGTATTAAATATTAATGAAATGTATATGTCGAAATCTATAAGATTTATAATGATGATTACAATATCAATAATTATTTTCTTTAATTTTATATCATGCAACCATAAGGCAGACTTTAAAATCCGGGGATTCAAGGAAACGAATACCTTCCGGCTTAATTTGGATAACTTTACTTCACCGGTAGAAGAGTTTATACAGTATGTTCCTGATTGGGGAAATAGAGAAGTTATTGCTTTTCATGTTCGAAAAAAAAATGAAATAAAAATTTATGATCTGCAGACAGGAGAATTGACTGATAGCCTTAGGTATCCTAGTGAAGGTTCTGATTCTTTCCAAGGAATATATGACTTTCATATACTAAATAGAGATAGCATATTCTTGAATAAAAGGTACTTGTACAAAATGTATCAGGTGAATAAGGATTTGAAACAAGTAGAAGAATACAGCTTTTTGGCCGAAAACGAAAAAATTGATCCCAATTCAGGTATACCACTTTCAGGAGATTCGTTTTTGGCAATATTCAACCACAATGAGATTTTTAAAAAAATCGGAGATAAAATATTTTTGAATGGCATACCCGATAAAAATGCAGACTATAAATCTTCGTATGATGTTAATTGTTTGATAGTATCAGTTGATTTAAAATCAAAAGAAATAGTAAGATTGTTGGGGTATCCTGAAAAATTAAAAAATAACTCCTGGGGGGTATTTCATGCAAATTTGTATGCAGAGCATTCAAAAAAAACAAATAAATTTTATCTCAGCTATGCAGCAGATGATGAGATATATGTTGCCAATAGTGATATGGAGATATTAAAATCTTTCCGAGCTTCCCCGGATAAATTCATCACAATTTCCCCTCTTCCAGCGCAAGCCAGAAATAACGACATTGCTTACCTAAATTATTATATAAAACAGTTTGTTTTTGGGTCAATTCTTTACGATGAATATAGGGATATAATCTATAGGATAGTATTAGAACCTAATCCTGAATATGGAGATGTTTTTTTGAAAGATCCTTTATACAAGCCAAGAAATATGGTCGTGATGGCCTTCGATGGAACTAACTATAATAAAATCGCAGAAATGCGCTTAGTCCAATCAGACAAAGGCGCATATCTGGACCGCTGCTTTGTAAATGACAAGGGGCTGAATATTGCCTACGTGGACTTGAATAATGAGGATAAACTCTACTTTAAAACATTCAGGGTGGAATGAATAAGTTAAGATTTTTTCAGGTTTTATTATCAGTTAATCATTTTTAAAAAAATCTTTAGCACTAGGCCTTTTTTGTTAAAATTTGACCTGTAGGGATAGGGATAGTAATTTTCTTTCTATGTTTATTTGGTTCTCGCAACAAAAAGTAGAAAAGAACCTATCCTCTAGATCATGGAGGTTGAAGATAACAGCGGTGTTACTTTGACGTGATACAGCTTTTGCAATAAGCATTAAACTAGTTGAAAAATATTTATTTAGGATTGGACATGAGGAAATTTAGGAATATCATTTTGGTAATAATTTTTTTTCTTCTCTTCTCCTGTAATAATAAGAAAGGAGATTATGAATTGAGGTATTTCAAGGAAACGAATACCTTCCGGCTTAATTTGGATAACTTTACCTCACCGGTAGAAGAGTTTATGCAGTACGTTCCTGATTGGGGAAATAGAGAAGCAATAGCTTTTCATGTTAGGAAAAAAAATGAAATAAAAATTTATGATCTGCAGACAGGAGAATTGACTGATAGCCTTAGGTATCCTAGTGAAGGTCCTGATTCTTTCCAAGGAATATATGACTTTCATATACTAAATAGAGATAGCATATTCTTGAATAAAAGGTACTTGTATAAAATGTATCAAGCGAATAAGGATTTGATAAAAGTAAACGAATTTAGTTTTGTTGATGAAGGTGATAAGATCGATCCGAATTCAGGTATTCCAACCTCTGGGAATTCTTTTTTGGCAATATTTAGTCATAATGAGATTTTTAAGAAAATTGGAGATAATATATACTTAAGCGGATCACCTGACAGAAATCCTGATTTCAAGTCTTATTTTGACACTGATTCTAAAATGGTTTCTATTAATTTAAAAAGTGGAGAAATTAACAGGCTTCTTGGGTACTCAAAAAAAATGAGAAATAATGCTTGGGGTTCCTTTTTTAATATTTTGTACTCTGATTATTCAAAACAAAAAGATCAATTTTTACTCAGTTATGCAGCAGATGATGAGGTCTATTTTGCCAATAGTAGTTTAGAAATAGTTGGGTCTTTTTATACTTATCCTGAAAAATTCATTCCTATTAAACCTCTTCCTGCTCAAGCGAGAGATAATGACAGTGCATTTCTAGCTCATTTTAACGATCAGTATATTTTCGGTTCCATATTATATGATGGATTTCGAGAGATAATATATAGAATTGTCTTAGAGCCAAATCCTGATTATGGAGATGTTTATCTAAAGGACCCGCTATTCAAGCCTAGAAATATGATAGTGATGGCATTTGATAACGCTTACAATAAGATAGCTGAAATGCGTTTGGTACAGTCTGAAGGAGGTGTTTATCTTGATCGCTGCTTTGTGAATGAAAAAGGGTTGAATATTGCCTATGTGGATTTGAATAATGAGGATAAACTCTACTTTAAAACATTCAGGGTGGAATGAATAAGTTAAAATTCTTTCAGGTTTTTGTTTTCTTATTTTTTATGGCCTGCACTAATCATAATAGAAAGGCTGATTTGGTCTGTAGTTATATAAGTAACCTTACTGATAGGGTTTTGGAAAAGGATCAAATCTACATTTTGGTTTCTGATTATGGATGTTCTTCTTGTAAAGAGGAAGTATTGAGGAAAGCCCAAGAAGAAACTAATGAAATGATTTATATCATTATGGATATCAAGAACGAATATTTGTTAAAACAAAGGTTTGAAAAGCAGATTGAAAGCGGATTGATATTTATGGATTCCACAGGATTAAACAAAAAGATCGAGTTGATTTTCCCATTTCCGATGGTTTTGTGGTTTTCAGAAGGCAATTGGGAGATTACTGAGTACAGTAAAATTTCTGATCAACCTAGATAAAAAATAGTTTTTGGATCAGAAGTTAATCTTGAAAGGCAAGATTTTTTTACATAGATTTTATTTATCTGAATTCAACCTTCACCCGTTTATAAAATTATAGAGCATTAGCCGATACTTGTATAAATTTTTTAATTAACTTTTCGATCTGAAAAATTAAATATCCATCCCAAGAAAATGAAGCAAAATAGAAGACATTTCTTAAAAAAGCTTGGTGCCACAGGTGCAGCAGCAGCGATAAGCCCCTTGGCTTTTGCTGAAGAATCCCCAAATAAGAATTTCATTGAAAGAAGTAATTCCTCTGATTTGGCCAACGAAACTCCGATCAACTTGGCATTGATAGGTGCCGGAATCATGGGTACTGAAGACACCAATACCGCATTGAGACATGCCAATGTAAAATTGGTTGCCGTTTGTGATTTATACAAAGGCAGGTTGGACTCAGCCAAACAGAAGTGGGGCGATAATTTGTTCGTGACCCAAGATTATCAGGAAGTACTCAAAAGAAAAGACATAGATGCAGTTATCATAGCCACTCCAGATCATTGGCACAAGCAGATCAGCATCGAAGCCATGAATGCCGGGAAGCATATTTATTGTGAAAAACCGATGGTTCATTCTGTCAAAGAAGGAATGGATGTCGTCAATGCCTGGAAAAAATCAGGAAAGGTGATGGTAGTAGGAAGTCAGGGAGTTTCTTCACTTGGAAATGAAAAAGCCAAAGAACTGCTTGCTGCCGGAGCCATTGGAGACATTGTTTATGCAGAAGGATTTTGGGCAAGGCATTCGCCGGAAGGTGCATGGCAATACAATGTGCCTCAGGATGGTAATGAAAAGACTGTTGATTGGAAAAAATACATTTCCAATACTACCTCAAGGGATTGGGATCCATTGCGGTTTTTCAGATGGAGAAATTACCTGGATTATGGTACCGGGATGTCCGGCGATTTATTTGTGCATTTGTTTTCAAGTTTGCATTTTATCACCAATTCCAAAGGTCCTACCAAAGTGTCTTCCATGGGTGGATTGAGGTATTGGAAAGACGGAAGAGAAGTGCCTGATGTCTTGTTGGGCACGTTTGATTATCCCCAATCTCCCGAGCATCCGGGATTCAATCTTTCACTGAGGTGTAATTTTGTTGACGGAACAAGCGGCACAACCTACTTGAGAATAGTAGGGACCAAAGGTTCAATGGATGTGAAGTGGGAAGAAGTGGTCGTCAAACTCAATCAGAATGCGGAAAGCGATGATCCGTTTATGAGGGAGCAGGCGAAGTTGAGAGGTTCATCCCAAGAAAGCAGGGCCAAAATCCTTCCTCCCCGTGAAATGATATATGCGGCAGAAAGAAGCTGGAAAGGGGCACATTATGACCATTTCGGAAATTGGTTCAATGCCATAAGAACAAATGGAACGGTAGCTGAAGATCCGGTTTTTGGATTCAGGGCAGCTGCACCTGCATTGTTGTGCAACGACAGTTATTTCCAGGATAAGTTTATGAAGTGGGATCCGGTAAATATGAAATTGATATAATATGAAATCTACGAAAATAGCTTGGATAGCTTTGATATCCGTGGCTTGGGCCTGTAGCCCAAAGCCTGCTGAAGAAGTAACCGAGGAGGTTGCTGAAATAATCGTTCCCGACAATTCCCTTTCTGAAGATGAAAAATCCGCAGGTTGGATGTTGTTGTTTGATGGTGTGAATACAGATGGTTGGCGGGCTTTTAATGGAGATTCCCTGCCTGTGAATTGGACTGTGGAAGATGGTTCTCTTAAAGGTCTTGGCCATCAAGGAGGAGATGTAGGTGGAGATATTGTTTTTGCACCTATTGAATTTGAGCAATTTGAAATGGAATTTACCTGGAAAATAGCCACAGGTGGAAACAGTGGTGTATTTTACCATGTTGTCGAAGACCCCAAATATTCCGCACCTTATTATACAGGGCCAGAATACCAGGTTATTGACCAACTTGGATTTCCAGATCCTTTGGAGGATTGGCAGTCATTGGCGGCAGACTATGCCATGTATGTTCCGGATTTTGAAGGTGTGGTAAAACCTGCGGGAGAATGGAATGTGTCCAAGATCATTTTCACCAATGAAAAAGCGGAATACTATTTGAATGGAAAGAAAACAGTTGAATTTGTTCCTTACTCAGAAGATTGGAAAACCAAGAGAAATAGCGGAAAATGGGATGCTTTCCCGGATTATGCGATTTCAAAATCAGGATTGATAGGACTTCAGGATCACGGGAGTGAAGTTTGGTTTAAAAACATTAAAATAAGAACATTATGAAAAAAGTATTGATAATGTGTGCATTTCTGGTTTTGTCCCAGGTTTCATTTGGACAGAAAAAGGAGAAGTTGTTCAATGGAAAAGATTTGACAGGTTGGATAATCTTCGGTACCGAAAAATGGTATGTTGAGGATGGACTGATAGTTTCTGAAAGCGGACCTGACAAAGGATATGGCTATTTGGGGACAGAAAAGCAATACAAAGACTTCGAAATCAACCTTGAGTTCAAGCAGGAAGCAGATGGCAATAGCGGAGTTTTCATCCGGTCCACAGTAGATGGAACCAAAGTATCAGGATGGCAGGTGGAAGTTGCTCCTCCGGGAAATGACACAGGAGGTATCTATGAAAGTTACGGAAGAGGTTGGCTGATCAAGCCGGATCCTGAAAAGGACAAAGCCTTGAAATATGGCGAATGGAATAAGATGAAGATAGTAGTAAAAGGCGATAGGGTCACCTCATATGTTAATGGAGTTGAGATGGTAAATTACTCTGATGAAAAAATAGGAAAAGGCGAAGGTGGAATTCTGCTTCAGATCCATGACGGAGGGGGGATCAAAGTTTATTGGAGAAATATCACTTTGAAGAAACTTTAAGAAGTATTTAACCTGTACTAATATCCTGATTCAGCTAAAACTGAATCAGGATATTTTTTTATTCCTGATTTTCAGAGACTTTAGTCATATTTATCAATTTTTTTTAGCACCCTTCTTTGTGGTTAATAAAATGATTTACACCTTTGCACTCCCAATCGGGGAAAGCAATGTTGAAATGAAGGCTTTGAAAATATATTTCCATCTCCAACGTTGATTACAATATTTATTCTTACCTTTGCACTCCTGTTTGTAAGGAACGGGGAAAATACATAAGACATCGGTCTTACATTACTGCAAAAAGAGGCGGTAAAAGTTCATTGAAATACTGGAGAAACGGAATTAAATGATTGTACGAGAGATCGTACGGTCAGAATGAAGATAGGGCTAGGAAACAAGCTGCAGTGATGCAGCGCAAAAACTATACAATGGAGAGTTTGATCCTGGCTCAGGATGAACGCTAGCGGCAGGCCTAATACATGCAAGTCGGGCGGCA